>NZ_JBIAQQ010000034.1:0-81398 GCF_042889165.1 Streptomyces sp. NPDC002669
TCCGGTCCGACAACCGCTCACCCGACAACTTCACCTGCCCAGGCCTTGGCACAACACATCCAACGACCAACACAGCTCAAAGTCACCGGTATTGGCCCTAGTTGTTCTGTCCGGGGAGGTTGTGGACGCGGCCGGCTGGGGTCTGACCGCCGATTCCGGTGTGTGGTCGGTGGTAGTTGTACCAGTCCAGCCAGTCGGAGAACGCTGCTTGCCGTTCGGTGCCGGAGGTCAAGGTCGTTGGTAGGCCCATTCATCGAGCAGGGTGCGGTGGAATCGTTCGACCTCGCCGTTGGTCCGGGGACGCCAGGGGCGGGTCCAGCGCGGGCCGATGCCCAGGTCACGGCAGGTCTGGCGCCAGGTGTTCTTGGTGCAGGCCCAGGCGTTGGCGGTCAGGACGCGTTCGACGGTGATGCCTCGTGCGGCGGACCGTGCTGTGGCGCGGATCAGGAAGGATGCGCAGGTCGGGGCGGTCTCGTCGGGCAGGTCTTCGGTGTGGGCGAGGCGGGTGCGGTCGTCCGGGGCGGTGGGTGTGCGCAGGGGCTGGTGGTGCGGGTGGCTGGACCGGTCCTCCATTCCTGCCGGGCCGTGTGACCGGTAGCGGCCGGCCCACCGGGCCGCGGTGGTGTGGCTGACCTGGAAACGTTCCGCGGCCCGCCGCAGTGGCCAGCCCCCTTCCACGACGCACCGGGCCAGACGTAGCCGGCCCGTCGGAGTCAGCGGGGCATTACGGTGGGAGACGAGGGCCTCCTGGCAGTCGGCGGTAGATGTAGCAATCCACACCGAACCCAGGAGGCCCTCACCTGTTCAAGCACCCAGCACGCGTGTCACCACCGTCCCGGGACAGCAGGGCGCCCTGTCGGCGGTGTTCATCGGCGGTTCCCTGCGCCGGACCAGAGTTCCGGGCGGGCCGGGGGTGCACTGACCGCGCGGGTGGTGGGGTGTTCTCTTCGGGGTGAGGGCCGGCGGCAGCGGCGGGCGGGCTTCAGCGGTCGTGCCGTGCGGCAACTGCGTCGTAGGTGGCCGTCAGGGAAAGGTTGACCGCTTCGGGACTTCGCTGGGCGACCCGGATGAACAGGATGTCAACCAAGGCGAGTTGGGCCATCCTGCTGGCCATGGCCCCGGGGCGGAACCGTGTCTCGTGGGACACGGTGGTCAGCACAGAGCTTGCGTGCCACGCCAGAGGAGTGTCCTGGAAGTTCGTGATCGCGACGGTGTACGCGCCGGCTTTTGCTGCGGTTCTCAGCGCGGCGATCGTCTCGCTGGTACGGCCGGAGTGGGAGAAGGCGATGGCGACACTGGCCGGGGGCAGCACGGCTGCGCTGGTGATGGCGAGGTGCGGGTCGATCCAGCAGTTGGTCAGGCGGCCGATCCTGCGCAGTTTCTGCTGCAGATCCTGGCCGGCCAGGCTGCTCGATCCCGATCCGTAGATGTCGACGACGGGTGACTGGATGATCGCTTCCACGACGCGGTCCAACTCCACGACGTCCAGTGCTTCGGCGGTACCTTCGATGGCGCGAGCTTCGTGGTACGCCAGTTTGCGGGCCACGGCGAGGGCGTCGTCCTCAGGGTTGATCTCGGCATCCTCGATACCGAAGCTGAGCCGTCTGCTTTGCTCGTCGGCGGCTGCGCGGGCGAGCGCGATGCGGAAGGCCGGGTAGCCCGATAGGTCCAGTGCTCGGTAGAGCCGGGTGACACTGGCTGCTGAAGTGCCGCACTGTTCGGCGAGCGTGGTGATGGTCATCTCCGACGCTTCCGCAGGTGTGGCGAGGGCGAGTTCGGCGATGCGGCGTTCGGCCGGTCGCAGGCCGGGGAGTGCCTGACGCAGTTTCTCCAGGACATCGGCAGTCATGGTGACTCCTCTGGTGTCTGATCGGCACAGGCGCGTCGGCGCTGCCGACTCCCCGGCGGGGCGGCCGTCACGGCGCACTCCTGTGCCTGAGGCCCACACTCTCCCATGCTCTGGCCTGGGAAAAGAGCATCATGAGAAAAAGTTACACGCTAGGCACTTGGCATGGAAATTTTTGTGAATATGCTGCTCCGCAGTATCCGGTGTCACGGAAGTCACGTGATGCCGCGGATCTGCAAGAGGAGAGCAATGCCCAGATCACACGCCCCCGCTGCCAAGCTCGTGCTGGCCGGCGGCATCGCAGCGACGGTTCTCATGACGACGACCGCATGTTCGGGTGGCGCCGGCGGAACCGGTGTCGGCCCCAACGGCGAGGCGCTGGTGTTCGGCATCGGAGCGGACCCCACCCAACTGCTGCCTTGGACGGCAACTGCCGTGCAGTCCAACCAGGTTCTTGGGCAGGTCTACAGCTCTCTGTTGGACGAGGACTCTCGCCTCGCGCCGGCCGCCGGCCTGGCCGACCTGCCCGAGGTCTCCGACGACGGACTCACCTATACCTTCACGCTGAAGCCGAACGTGACCTTCTCGGACGGATCGGCGCTGGATTCCGCGGACGTCAAGTACAGCCTCGAAAAGATCCTCGACCCGGACACCAAGGCGGTCGCGCGTACCTCCCTGGCGGACATCAAGGCCGTCACCGCGCCGGACGCCGGTCATGTCGTCATCAAGCTGAGCAAGCCCAACTCCTCGATCCTGTCCGCCCTGAGCGGTGTGAACAGCTCGATCCTGCCGTCGGACAAGTCTCTGAGTGCCCTCAAGACCAAGCCCGTCGGCACCGGCCCGTACTCTTTCAAGAGTCGCACCGCCAACCAGTCGGTCGTGCTTGAGCGCAACGACACCTACTTCCGCGGACGCCCCGGGCTGAGCACCCTTGAGTTCCGCGTCATCGAGGACAAAAGCGCCATGGCCTCCGCGCTGCGCTCCGGAACCGTCGACATGGCGATCTTCGACGACTCCGTCACCGCCAAGACGGCCACGTCCAGCTCGGTGAAGGTCACCGATGTCGACCAGCTCGACTACCACGCGCTCCAACTGCGCGCCGACGCCGCCGTCTTCAAGGACACCGACGTGCGTCTCGCCGTCCAGTGCGCCATCGACCGGGAACAGGTCGTCAAGACCGCTGCCCTCGGCCAGGGCGAGGTCGTCGGCCCGATCACCTCCCCCGCCTACGCCTCCTCGCCGGACGCCCGTCCCTGCCCCGGCCATGACCTCGCCGCCGCCAAGAAGCACCTCTCCGCAGCCGGCAAGTCCAAGGTGTCCTTCACCGCGATCGTTCCGCAGGGCCTGTACTCCAGCGCCGCCGACGAGGCCCAGAACATCCAGGCCCAGCTCGCCGAGGCCGGCATCACGATGAAGATCGAGACCCTGGACTCCAGTGCCTACGTCGACCGCTGGCTGGCCGGCGACTTCGACGCCGCCATCGCCCTCAATGGCACCGGCAGCGACCCGGCCACCTCGTACACCCGCTACTTCACCTCGGACGGCAACTTCAACAAGCTGGCCGGCTACCGTTCCGCCGGCCTCGACAAGCTGTTCGCCCAGGGCATCGAGACCTCCGACATCGCCGCACGCAAGGAGATCTACGGCAAGATCGCCAAGGAGTTGGAGGACAACGCGGTCTGGATCTGGCTCTACAGCGGCCGCAGCTACATCGCCACGAACACCCGGGTGACCGGCTTCGAGGCGATCACCGACGCCGGCCTGCAGAGCCTTTGGAAGACGAAGGTTTCCTGATGCGGACCCTGTCCTATCTCGCCGGTCACCCCGTCCTGCGCAGGGTCGGGGAGGCCGTCCTGACCCTGCTGGGCGTCTCGGTTCTGACGTTCGTCCTGCTGCGGGTGCTGCCCGGTGACCAGATCACCGCCTCCTACGGCATCGACGCAGGTGAGCTCACCCCGGAACAGATCGCCCAGCTGCAGGCCTACTACGGGGTGGACAAGCCCCTGGTGGAACAGTTCTTCTCGTGGCTCGGCGGTGTCCTCACCGGCAACCTCGGTGTCTCCTCGAACGCGGGACAGAGCGTCGCGGACCTGACATCGCAGGCCCTGCCCGTCACCGCGGAGCTGGCCGTCCTGGCGATCCTGCTGGCCCTCCTGATCGGCGTGCCCGCCGGCCTCCTCGCCGCCTCCCGTCCCGGCGCCCTGCGCGACACCACCGCGCAGACCTTCAGCCTGCTTTCGCTGTCCGCGCCGGTGTTCCTCACCAGCACGGTGCTGGCCACCGTGCTGGCCAACAGCTTCGGCTGGAACCCCAACGGACTGAAATACGCGCGGCTCGCCGAGGACCCGCTGCTCAACCTCCAGCAGATGCTGCTGCCCGCCCTGGTCCTGGGGGTGAGCATCGCCTCGCCGATCATGCAGACCACCCGGACCGCGATCCTCGACATCCGCGGCGAGGACTTCATCCGCACCGCACGAGCCAAAGGCGTACCCGAACGCCTGCTCCAGACCCGGCACGTGCTGCGCAACGCCCTGATCCCCATCGTGACGATGAGCGGCCTCCAGTTCGGATTCCTGCTGGGCGGAGCCGTCGTCGTGGAACAGATCTTCTCCCTGCCGGGGATCGGCCGCCAGGTCCTCATCGGCATGGGACAGAAGGAGTACTCCGTGGTACAGAGCACGGTGCTGGTCATCGCCGTTCTGTTTGTGCTGGTCAACCTGCTGACCGACCTCGTCTACCGGCTGGTCGACCCCAGGGTGTGGTCGCGATGACGACGGCCACGCTCGCTCCCGCCCCCGTGGAGGAGACGGCCAAGCGCGAGCACGTGTTCAAAACGCTGCTGCGCAATCGGTCCAGCCTGATCGGTGGCGTCCTCACCCTGATCGTCCTGCTCACCGCCGGCGTGGGCGTGCTCGGTCTGCTCCCCCACGACCCGACCACCCAGGACGTCGCCGCGGCCCTCCAGGGCCCCAGCGGCTCCCACTGGCTCGGCACCGACCAGTTCGGGCGCGACGTGTTCGCCCGCGTCGCCTCGGGCCTGGGCAGCTCGCTGCTGGTCGCGAGCGTCTCGGTCGCCATCTCCGGCGTCCTCGGCATCATGCTCGGCGTCCTCGCCGGCTTCTTCGGCGGGGTGACCGACCGGATCATCGGCGTGGTGACGAACATCCTGTTCGCCTTCCCGTCGCTGCTCCTGGCGCTCGCCCTGGCCGCCACGCTCGACCGGAGCTGGCAGACCGTTTCCCTGGCCATCGCCGTGGTCTACCTGCCGATCTTCATCCGCGTTGCCCGCGGCCCGGTGCTCACCCTGCGCTCCGCCGACTACGTGACCGCCGCCGCGGCCCTCGGACAGCGCAGGACGGCCACCCTCTTCCAGCACATCCTGCCGAACATCCGGAGCATCATCCTCGTCCAGGTGGCCCTCACCATGTCCTGGGCGATCCTCACCGAAGCAGCGCTGAGCTTCCTCGGTTTCGGCACCCCGCCCCCCGCAGCGTCACTGGGAGTCATGGTCTACGACGCCCGCGCGCTGAGCAGCATCGCGCCCTGGCTCCTGGCCGGCCCCGGTCTCGCCCTGGTCGTCATCGTCCTCGGTCTCAACATGCTCAGCGCCGGCCTCCGTGACGTCCTCGACCCCCGCTCCGGAGACCGCCGATGAGCTCCGCCGAACCGGACTCCACCACCCTCGACTCCCTGCTCACCGAGCGCATGGACGGCATCGGCGTCATGCTCGACGCCCTGCCCACCAGCGAACTCGTCCACCTGATGAACGACGGCGACGCGGAGATCGCGGGAGCCGTGCGCAGGCAGTCCGCCGCCATCACGGCCGTCATCGACGCGGCCTGCCCCCGCATGGCCGGAGGAGGACGCCTCGTCTACGTCGGTGCGGGCACCTCCGGGCGCCTCGGCATCCTCGACGCCTCCGAGATCCCGCCCACCTTCGGCGTGCCCCCCGGCCGGGTTGTCGGCGTCATCGCGGGCGGCTCGCGCGCCATCACCGACGCCGTCGAAGCGGCCGAGGACAGCGCCGAACAGGGCCGCGCCGACATCGACGCCCTCGGCGTCGGCTCCCTCGACACCGTCGTCGGCATCGCCTCCAGCGGCCGTACGCCCTATGTCCTGGGAGCCGTCGAACGTGCCGCCGAGCACGGCTGCCTGACCGTGGGCCTCTCCTGCAACGCGGGCGCCCCGCTCTCCGCAGTCGTGGAACACCCGCTGGAGGTCGTCATCGGCCAGGAGATCGTGCGCGGCTCCACCCGGCTGCGCGCGGGCACCGCCACCAAGATGGTGCTCAACATGATCTCCACGCTCGCCATGGTCCGCCTCGGCAAGACCTACGGCAGCCTCATGGTCGACGTACAGGCCACCAACGAGAAGCTGCGCCACCGCGCAGTCCGGATTGTTGTCACCGCCACCGGCACCGACGAAGACACCGCCCATCGGGCCCTGGCCGAGGCCGACTGGAAGGCGAAGACCGCCATCGCCATGATCGCCCTCGACTGCGACCAGGGCACCGCGAACGCAGCGCTGACCGCCGCCGCCGGCCGGCTCGGCGCCATCCTGGAGGACCACTGATGCGTGTACTGGGCATGATCTCCGGCACCTCCCACGACGGCATCGACGTGGCCGTCGTGGACTTCCGGCAGGACGGCACCACCCTGCACGGAACCGTCACCCACCACGACACCGTGCCCTACTCGGAGCAGCTCCGCGCCGACCTCGTCGACGCTCTGCCCCCCGGCCGGGTGACTGCGGCCGACATCTGCGCCCTGGACACCCGGATCGGCCAGGCCTTCGCCGACGCCGCCCGCACGGCGCTCGCCGCAGCCCCCGCCGACGTGGTGTGCACCCACGGCCAGACCGTCTACCACTGGGTGGAAGGCACCACCGCGCTGGGCACCCTCCAGCTCGGACAGCCCGCCTGGATCGCCGAGGCCACCGGGCTGCCGGTCGTCTCCGACCTGCGCAGCGCCGACATCGCCGCCGGCGGCCAGGGCGCCCCCCTGGTCCCGGCCCTCGACCGCATGCTCCTGGCCGCCGAGACCGAGCGCGGCCTGGCAGCCGGCGCCCTGAACCTCGGCGGCATCTCCAACATCACGGTGCTCGCACCCAACACCGAGCCCGTCGCCTGGGACATCGGCCCGGCCAACGCCCTCATCGACGCGGCCGTCGCGGCCGATCCCGCGCATCCCGACAGCTTCGACCGCGACGGCCTCCTCGCCGCCTCCGGCCGGATCGACCACCCCCTCCTCGCGGCCCTGCTCGACGAGCCGTACTACGACCTCGCACCCCCCAAGAGCTCCGGCAAGGAGATCTTCCACGCCGGGTACGTCGACGAGGTGCTGCGCCGCACCGGCGCCCGCCCCGCCCTGAACGACCTGGTCGCCACCCTGACCGAGCTGACCGTCGAGACGGTCGCCCGCACGGTCGAGGAGGCCGGGCTCGACGTCCTCTACGCGTCCGGCGGGGGAGTGCGCAACCCGGTCCTCCTCAAAGGGATCACGGACCGGCTGCCGCAGATCCGCTTCCACACCACGGACGCCCTCGCCGCCCCCTCCGACGCCAAGGAGGCCATCGCCTTCGCGCTGCTCGGCTGGAAGACGCTGCACGGCCTGCCCGGCAACGTCCCCAGCTGCACCGGCGCCGACGCCGAACGCGTCCTGGGCCGCCTCACGCCCGGCACCGCGCCCCTGACCCTCCCGGCCACCCCGGCGGTACGGCCCCGCATCCTGGTCCTGGGAGGGGCCGGCGCATGAGGCAGTACCTCACCTCCGTCGCCGAGGGGATCCGCCGCAGCGGCGGTGCGGGCGAGGGCCCGCCCGCCGGGGTGTGCCTCGGTGTGCTCACCCCCGCCACCGACACCGTCCTGGCCGCCGTCGGGTGGGCCGTGCTCCCCACCAAAACGGCCCCCGGCGAGCGCCTGACCACCTCGGCCGTCTTCGACCTGGCCTCGGTCAGCAAGATCGCGGGCACCACCGCCCTGGCCATGCGACTGACGGCGGCAGGGCTGCTCGACCTCGACGAGCCCGTCCACCGCCACCTCACCGGATTCCGGGGCGGCGACAAAGATCTCGTCACGGCCGCCGACCTGCTCGCCCATCGCGGAGGCCTCACGCCATGGTGGCCGCTGTACTGCGCCACCACCAACCGTGAGCAGGCCCTCGACCTCGCCGAGGGCCTGCCGCTGCGCCACCCCCGAGGCGAGCGGCGCCTCTACTCCGACGTCGGCTTCCAACTCCTGGGCCGTCTCATCGAGCGCATCACCGGGACCGGTATCGCCGAGGCCCACCAAAAGTGGGTGGCCGCGCCACTCGGCCTGACCCGCACCGGCTACGGGCCCGTCGATCCCACCCGGGCGGTGGTCTGCGCCGACGGCGACCAGATCGAGTACGCCATGATCGCCGATGGCGTCCCCTATCCCGTGCCCTTCACCCCGGCCGACTTCACCGGCTGGCGCACCACGGCGGTCCGTGGCCACGCTGCCGACGGCAACGCCCACCATGCCCTCGGTGGCACGGCCGGCCACGCCGGGCTCTTCGCCCCGGTCGAGGAGATGCTCCGGCTGGGGGCCGCGCTCGCCCGGGACGAGGAGTTCGTGCCGGCCGCCGTACGGGCCCGGTTCACCGCCGCCGCCTCGCCCGACGAACCCTCCCAGGGCCTGGGCTTCCGCCGGTTCGAACTGACCACCCCGAAAGGCCCGGTCCCCATGATCGGCCACGACGGATTCACCGGCACCCACCTCTCCGCCGCGACCGACCGGTCCCTGGTCGTCGCGATGGCCGCCACCCGGCTGCACGGCGCCACCGGCGCCCGCGCCGACCTCCTCTCCGTCGCGGACCTGGCCCACGACGCCCGCCAGGGCATCGTCCAGGCCCTCGACCTGGAGGTCGCGCTCCCCGCACCGTCCCGGTCCGCCGGCTTCGGCACCACCCCGCAGGCTCAGGAGTCACCATGAAAGCCACCCATGCCGCCCCGACCGCGGGCATCGACAACGCAGGCACCAACCCCAAGCTCCGCATCCGCGACCTCTCCGTGGTCTTCCGCACCGCGGGCGGCGACTTCACCGCCGTCGACGGGGTCGACCTCGACCTCGCGGCAGGCGAGACCGTCGCCGTGGTCGGCGCCTCGGGGTCGGGCAAGTCCACCCTGGCCGCCTGCGTCAACCGGCTGCTGGCGGAGAACGGACGGATCGCGGGTGGCACCATACACCTGGAAGACTTCGACATCACCGCAGCCTCCGACCGGGCCATGCGGCAGGTGCGCGGAGCCCGCGTCGGCATGGTGCCGCAGGACCCGATGACCAACCTCAACCCGGTCCTCAGCGTCGGCGCGCAGATCGTCGAGGCGCTCGAAGTGCACGGCCGTGCCCAGGGCGAGGCCGCTCGCAAGGAAGCCACCCAGCTCCTCGAAAGGGTCGGCATCACCGACGCCGCGGCCCGTTTCAAGCAGTACCCGCACGAATTCTCCGGCGGCATGCGCCAGCGCGTGCTCATCGCCATGGCCCTCGCCTGCCGCCCCGACGTCCTCATCGCCGACGAGCCCACCTCGGCCCTCGACGTCACCGTGCAGCGCGTCGTGCTCGACCAGATGGCCGCCCTGACCCGCGAACTCGGTACCGCCGTCCTGCTCATCACCCACGACCTGGCCATGGCCGCCGAGCGTGCCGACCGCATCGTCGTCATGCACAACGGCCGCCTCGTCGAGAGCGGCCCGTCCACGACCGTCATCGCCGACCCGCAGGACCCCTACACCAAGCGACTCCTCGCGGCGGCCCCCGGCATGGCCCGCCCCAAGATCGAGCCGGTGCCCGCCGACCCGGACCGTCAGGAGCTCCCGCCGGTGCTGGAACTGCGCGACATCACCAAGGAGTTCAGGCTCCGCGGCCGACGCGAGCCCTTGCGCGCCGTGGACGGCGTCAGCCTCAGTGTTCAGGCCGGGCGCACCGTGGCCATCGTCGGCGAGTCCGGATCCGGCAAATCCACCACCGCCCGCATCGCGCTGCGCCTGGAGGAGTCCGACACCGGCGAGGCCCGCTTCGACGGCTCGGACATCACCCGCCTCAAGGGCCGCCGCCTGCTGCCCTTCCGCAGCGCCGTCCAGCCGGTCTTCCAGAACCCCTACGCCTCGCTCGACCCCCGCCACACCATCAAGCGGATCGTTGCCGAACCGCTGCGTGTGCACGGCATCGGCGACCGCCGCGCCGACCACCGGGCACGGGTGGTCGAACTCCTCGACCAGGTGGCCCTGCCCGCCTCCGTGGCCGACCGCTACCCCCACGAACTCTCCGGCGGCCAGCGACAGCGCGTCGCCATCGCCCGCGCCCTCGCGCTCAAGCCCCGTCTGATCGTCATGGACGAGGCGGTCTCCGCGCTGGACGTGCTCGTACAGGAGCAGATCCTGGACCTGATGGTCGACCTCCAGCGCGAACTGGGCCTCGGCTACCTGTTCATCAGCCACGACCTCGACGTGGTCCGCCTCGTCTCCCACCACGTCCTGGTGATGCGCAAGGGCCGTGTCGTCGAGGAAGGCACCCCGGAAGCCATCTTCGACCACCCCACCCACCCGTACACCCGCGAACTCATCGACGCCATCCCCGGAAAGAGCATGCCCGTGTGACCGCATCCCGCGTCCTGGCCGTCCCCAACTCGCCGACCAGCAGCCTCGCACGGTTGCTGCCCCGGCTCCGGGGGAGGGGAGGGGCTGACGGTCGTGGAGACGGACGGGGCCGACGCCCAGTCGGCCGGCCCGTACGCGCACATCATGGCCTTGGCCCTGATGGCCGCTTCGATCTTGCCCTGGGTGGTCAGCAGCGCTTTCGTGCTGACCAGCCGGGCTTCTTCGAGGCCGAGGACAATGATCGTCACGCATCGGAGGAAGACGCCCGTGGGCCAGGTCGGTTCGCGTCACAGTGCCGGTTCTTCTGATCGTTTCAGAATGAGTTCGGGGTGAGGGCTTGGCGACCGGGCCTGGTCGCGGCAGAGTGTTGCAGGTGTCGGATGATCTTGTGCCTGATGACCTCTGGGAACGTATCGCTCCGCTGCTGCCGCCCCGCCCGCCGAGGCGCCATCGATACCCCGGACGTCTGCCGGCGGACGACCGTGCGGCCCTGCGGGGCATCGTTTACGTCCTGCGCAAGAACGTGAGCTGGAGAGACGTTCCGGCCGAGTGGACCGGCTGCAGCGGAGTGACGGCCTGGCGGCGGCTGCGGGACTGGACGGAGGCCGGCCTCTGGCCCCGCCTGCACGAAGTGCTCCTGGCCGAGCTGCGCAAAGCAGGTCTGCTGGACATGGACGACGCCGCGATCGACGGCTCGCACATCAGGGTCCTGAAAGGGGGGCTCACACCGGACCTTCGCCGGTCGGCCGTGGCCGGCCGGGCAGCAAGCACCACCTGATCGTCGACCGGCACGGCACCCCTCTTGCCGTGACTCTGACCGGCAGAAACAGTGACGATGTCACCCAGCTGACGCCGCTGCTGGATGCGATCCCCCGTATCCGAGGACTTCGCGGACGGCCGCGGCACCGGCCGGGTCGGCTGTTCGCCGACCGCGGCTACGACTTCGACAAGTACCGGCGCATCCTCCGGGCCCGTGGCATCACACCGAAGATCGCCCGTCGCGGCACCCCGCACGGCTCCGGCCTGGGCAAGACACGCTGGGTCGTGGAGCGGACCTTCGCCTGGCTCCACCAGTTCAAACAACTGCGGATCCGCTACGAGATACGCGCAGATCTCCACCTCGGCCTGCTCCAACTCGCCTGCAGCATCATCTGCTTGAGACGACTCCGAACCGCATTCTGAAACGATCAGTAAAGCCACCCGGAGGGTTTTACCTCCTGTCAGGTCGCCTCCCGCCATGCGGTGATCGCGTCCTCGTCGCGTTCGGCGGCGGGCCGGGCGGGCATCTGCACGCTGTAGCCCATGCGGTGCAGCAGCCGAGTGACCCCGGAGACCCTGTTAGGAGAGGTGGAACTTCCGCCCGATCAGCGTGCGTACCCGCGCGGCGGTCCACACCTGGTCGTCCGCCCAGCCGTGCGCGGCCAGTCCCTCATCAAGCCACATCGCGAGCTTGGTCTGCAGGTGCGGGCCGAGCCGACAGCCGTAGCCGCAGGGGCCTCTGGAACGCAGAGCCTCGCGTCCACCCGTCCTCCAGGTGCGGTGCCACTGGTAGACCGACTTCTCACTCACCCGTAACTCCCGGGCGATGCACGGGACTTCCACGCCCGCATCGAAGGGGTCAACGGCCCGCATCCGTACCTCTTCCCGGCGCCTGCGCTGCTCGGCGGACAGCCCGCCCCCCTCCGGAGACCGCATGCCTCCGGCGCACCAGCCCGGACGGACCGCGTCACCCCTCCCGACACAAATCCAGACCCCGAAACGCCGAAATCAGTAACGGCACCCCTTGATGGCCTGGCGCGAGCCACGCGCCAACTGCCTACGCACGTTGCCCCCACTCTGCCCTCAGGGGCCTGGCCCGACCGCCCGCGCCTCAGATATCCAGGGGGAGTCGTTGCCTGCGAAAGGGAGAGGCCGCATGTACTCCGAAGCCCAGGCCAGGTCGGCACGGGAACGGAAGGGCAGGGCACCGGCCCGCTACCCCCAGGCGGCGAGCCGGACGCTGCTCCCAGGCCTCCTCGCGTTACAGAGCAGCGTCGGCAACGCGGCAGTCGTTCAGATGCTCCGCTGGGCCGGACACCCAGGAGTCCAGGAAGAGCTCCAGCATGGCGCCGACCGCGACCACCCGCGGACAGAGCACCCCGTACAGCGATCCACCGTCCACGACGTCCTACGTACTCCGGGCCGTCCCCTCGACGACGACACACGCGAGGAGATGGAAGCTCGGCTCGGCACGGACTTCCCGAACGTCCGCATCCACACGGACGCGGCCGCGCAAGCCCCGGCGGCGGAAGTAGGCGCCCGCGCCTACACCTCCGGCAGCCACGTCGCCATCGGCGACGGCGGCGCCGACAAGCACACTCTTGCACACGAGCTGACGCACGTCATCCAGCAGCGCCGGGGCCGTGTGGGCGGGACCGACAACGGTGCGGGCCTGAAGGTCTCCGACCGGTTCGGACGCGAGGCGGAAGCCACTGCCTCGCAGGCACTGCGTGGACCAGCGCCGAGCGAACAGCAGCCGTCGAGGTCCAAGGCGAACACGTTCGCCCCCACCCAGCCGTTTTCCGTACAGCGGGCGATGGACGACGCATCCGACGATGCCCTGAAGATCGAGCAGTCGGCCTACGCTTCTGGAAACCAGTTCACAATCGCCGCGACGCTGATCGAGAACCAGGCGCAGGCGCCCGACCAGGCCCAGTCGAGCTCGGACAACGCCGCGGACCTGCCGATCTTCGCTCCCGGGACCTTCGAGTTCGTCACTGAGCTCAAGGGCGGATCCAGCAGCCCGTGGCACGTCCGGGTCGGCGGTGCCGACAAGGTCTTCAAATTCAGCCAGCAACGGGGCCGGAGCCCGTTGACGCCCGGCGGGGTCCCGGGGCCGATCACGGTGCCGAAGCCCGAAGACGCCGCTGAGAGCTCGGCCGAAGGAGCCAAGCAGGCCAAGAAGAGCAACTCCCTGCCGGCCGAGGAGATCATGCTGGCCGAGATGCTAACGGGCAAGATCTACCAGGCGGCCGGGGCCAAGGTGCTCCCGGCCGCGTTCGCCTGGGTGGCGACCGGCAACGAGACGACGGCGGAGTGGACCCTGGCCCAGGTCACCGACTTCCGGACGGTGGATCAGGATCGGCCGGACGCGGCGAAGATCGCCTCCATGGCGGACTTCCTGCCGTTCGTCGGCCTGGACGTGGTGCTGGCCATCTTCGACCTGCGCAAGCCGCCGAACTGGATGAAAATCGGCGCTGACCTGTACCGCCAAGACCTGGGCGGAGCCATGTACGTCAGCGCCCAGGGCACACCCAAGAAGTCGGGTGACTTCATGGGATCCACGGACGTCTCCCAGACGATCGCCAGCATGTCCACCGGGCCGCACAGCAGCGGCTCGCCCTACGCAGACGTGCCGCCGGAGAGGTTCGCCGAGTCCCTCATCGACCTGGACAAGCGGCTGCCCCCGGCGACGATCGAGCAGCTGGTGAACACGAGCGGCTTGCCCGAGGCCAAGCGCCCAGGGCTCATCGCGGCCCTCAACGGCCGGATCAGCTCGGGCGTCCGGTGGGCCCTCGGCTACGCGGAGCCGGTGGCTATGTTCGGCCAGCAAGTGAGTCAAGGCCTCGAACCAGACCCCGAACCAGAGACCGAGTCCGACTGGTCGAACGCTCTGGCCTATGATGCGCTGGAGTTCCGGGACATCCACCAACTCGTCGGCGAACAGCGCGCCCGGATCGAGACCGTGGTCACCAGCCTGCGGGCCAAGTTGTTCGATGCTGCCGAAGGTTCCCACCTGGCCGCGACGTTGCAGCAGCTGGACAAGCTGATCGACGCCGACAGGCAGCCGATCGGAGCGGACCGGGAACTGGCCGACACCGTGCAGAAGCTGTACAGCGAGATCAGGGACTGGCCGATGGAGGTCTGCCCCGAGCCGCTGCGGATCCTCGCCCGGGCACTGCCCGGTTTTGCCGACCTCGTCGGCGCCGGAGAGCAGGCCCTAGCCAGGATGACCGGCTTCGAGCGGTTGGAGCAGCGTTCCGACGACCCGTATGCCTCACCCCCGTTGGTCGGTCCGGAAGAGCTGCTGAACCCGAATCAGTACACGGCCGCCATGGCCAAGAAGCTGCACGACGATCTCCAGCGCCTGCAGGGCAAACATCTCGTTCGCCGGGTGAGTCAGGCGGAGGAGGACAAATACCGGATCGCGGCGAAGGCACAGGACGTCGGCAAAGCGGTCGAGGCCCTGTTCGACACCAAAGGCTACGAACGCGGTGAGATCGTCTTCTCCGTGGAGGACGTGTTCATCCTCTCCCGGGAGACCGCCTGGGCCGAGGCGGTCAAGGTTGAGGTCAAGCGGAGATTCGCCGGCGATCCCCCGGTGCGGGACGTGCCCGGCACGGGCGCCGGGTACGCACGCGTGGTTGAAATCCCGATCACTCCTGAGCTGTTGGGTTTCCTGAAGAGCTACGCGTACTTCAGCACCCCCGTGACGGCCAAGCCGAACGCGTTCATGCCCAACCCCAACGTCAAGTACGAGGGGGCGGCCGGCGGGACCGGTGACGCCGGGGGCATTCCCAACGTCGTAGTGAAGAAGCAGGGCTTCGGCCAGTTCCTGGCCGCCACCCGGGCGATCACGTTCATTGACGCTGCCGCGAGCGCGACGATGAAGAGGCTGTGGGAGAAAGAAGTGACGGAAGGCGTGGACCGCCTCCGAGAGCTCGCGCGACTGCAGGCGGAGAGCGCGGGGAAGGCTCCCGCCGAGGACAAGTGTGGCCTAGAGCTCGACGACGATGACTTCTTCGCCGGCCTCGAATTGTGACGGTGCCCGGCCGGACGACGTCCGGCCCGGACTCGCGGAGCCTCAGTTGGTCCAGATCTCGGCGTGGTCGATGCTGATCACCGGGCCGGTCGAGGCGGTGTTCTTGGTTCCGGTCACCCGTACGCGGACGGTGTGGGTTTCGGAGGCCAGCTTGGGGGACAGGTACACGAAGGAACATCCATCGCGATGGCCGTGGACGCTGGTTCGGACAAGGCTCCAGGTTCTCCTGGGTCTTCTCCTGGAGCAGCAGCAGGGCCTTGCGGGTGCCGACAAATCATCCGGCCAGGTCAGGAGCTTGAGCGTCACTGGCGGGCTTTCTGTTCGCGCGCCACTCGCGCTCGTGCTGTTCACCCGGATGGCCGTCGGCGGCATCATGATCTGTCGTGCTGCTGCGCCTGGTCTACCTCGCCGTCACCAATACGTTCACGCTCCTGCGGCTGCTGCCGATGAGTGAGCGGGACAAAGACGTCGAGATCCTCACGCTGCGGCACCAGCTGCTGGTCCTGCAGCGCCAGATCGGCAAGCCCGCGTTCACCGACACCGACCGTGCGCTGCTCGTCGGCCTGCTCCATCGTCTCCCGATGAACGGGCTGCGCCGGCTCCTGCTGCTGGTGCGTCCCGACACGATCTTGCGATGGCACCGCGACCTGCTCAAACAGCGCCATGCCCTCACGTGCGCACCGAGGCAGCGAGGGCGCCCACCCACAGTCCGCTCGATCCGTAGCCCGGTCCTGCGCCTGGCACCCGAGAACAGCTCCTGGGGGTACCGGCGCATCCACGGTGAGCTCGCGGCGCCCGGTATCAAGACCGCCGCCTCCACCGTCTGGGAGATCCTCAAGGAGCACGGCATCCCACCCGCCCCCGAACGCGAAGGCACGACCTGGGCCGACTTCCTGCGCAGCCAGGCCGACGCGCTCCTCGCCTGCGACTTCTTCGCGACCCGCACCCTGGCCGGGGCACGCCTGTACGTTTTCGCCGTCATCGAGCACACCACCCGCAGGATCCGGATCCTGGGCGCCACCGCACACCCCACCGCGGACTGGGTGGTACAGGCCGGACGCAATTCTCGCCATGGATCTCCAGGACGCGGGCAGCCAGGCGAGGTTCTTGATCCGCGACCGGGACTCGAAGTTCACACAGGCCTTCGACGCCGTGCTTGCCGCCGCCGGGCTGGAGGCCGTCACCAGCGGTGTCCGGATGCCCCGAATGAACTCCATCACGGAGCGCTGGATACAGACCTGCCGCAGGGAGCTGCTGGACCGCACCTTGATCTGGAACCAAAACCACCTCCTGCACGTGCTCCAAGAGTTCGAACCGTTCTACAACGGGCATCGGCCGCACCGGGCCCTCGGCCAAGCCGCCCCGCTCCGCCCGCTACCTGAACCGATCACCGAACCAGGACAGATCGCGCATTTGGAGGTCCACCGACGAGACCGGCTCGGCGGAAACCTGCATGGGTACCAACATGTCGCCTGAGCAAGTCGGATGACTAATCGGCACCCGCATCGTCCGCGCTGCCGGTTGCCCCCTGAAAGATCAGCACTCCGGTCAACCCGGCTACCACGGCCGCGGCCGTGCCCCACATCCGATGCCGCTTCACGCAGCCCCACCCCTCGCTCCGTCACCCTGCCAGCAGGGCTCACGCCGGTATCCCCGGATGCACCGGCTCGCCAGAAGATGCCCCGGCAGCTACCAACGTCCGTACATCGAATGAGAAGTGAAGGTGTCATTCAACGAAACCTGGGTAGACGCCCATAATTGACGAGGAGATGGTGATTCAGTTCACATGGCGCTCTTTCCTCGCGCTGTCGATCTTGAGCGCTCTTGTTACGCTTTCTCGTCTTTTCCCTCTCGATACCTTCACGTATGCATCACATAAGCGATGTGTACACAGCAAGAGACCGAGGGATGATGACGGTTCATATACCCGCGCGATCAGGGCGCGCTCGGCCATGGTCCAGCAGGAGCCTGCGCTTCATAGCGGGCACGCTCACGCTGGCCCTGTCGGTCACGCTGATCGACGGTGCGAGTCCGGCGGACGCCACAGCGTCCAAGGCACCTCCAGCGCCGAAGAAGTCGGCGGCCACGCAAGCAGCGGACATCCCCTCTGCGCGGGTTGCCGCGCGACTGTCCGGTAAGCGGGTGGAAGCACTCTCGGAGCGGACCGAGACGTCCACGACCTGGGCCAACAAGGACGGTTCGCTCACTACCGAGCTCGCCGCCGGCCCGGTCCGGTTCGAAGACGAAACCACTGGCGATTGGCGGGACGTCGATCTCGAACTCGTACAGGGCTCTGACGGCTCGGTCGAGCCTACGGCCCACCCCCGCGGACTGAAGCTCGCGGGCAAGACCGGCACTCCGCCCAAGTCACTCAAGGCCGCGCAGGCATCCATCGCTACCGACCTGGTGACGCTCGGTGAGGGTGAGCAGCAGATCACGCTGCAGTGGAAGGGTGGTCTCCCCGCGCCAAAGCTGGACGGCACACGGGCTGAATACGTCAACGCCGTGCCTGGTGCCGACGTGGTGGTCGAGGCGACCCGTACCGGATTCGAGCAGTTCGTCGAGATCAAGCAGAAGCCTGCCACCGACGGCTACACGTACACACTGCCTTTGAAGGCCAAGGGTCTGAAGGCCAAGCAGCAGGCCGACGGCAGCGTTCTGTTCACGGACAAGAGGAACAAGAAGCAGGCGCTTATGCCTGCGCCGGTGATGTGGGACGCCACTGTCGACGAGCGCTCCGGTGAGCACACCCGCCGGGTGCCGGTCGCTATGAAGGTGGTGGCCAAGGGCTCCAGCGTCGATCTGGTGATCACCCCGGATGTGGAGTTCCTCGCCGACCCGGCCACGAAGTATCCGGTGACGGTGGACCCCTCCACGTCGTCCCTGTCCAACGTCTTCGACACCTACGTGCAGCAGGGCGAGACCGTCGACTGGTCGAGCGACGTCGAGCTCGACCTGGGCAACCCGGGAACGAAGAACGCCGACGGCACGCCGCGCACAGCGCAGTCCTTCATCTCCTGGAACACTTCCCCTATCCAGGACGCTCTGGTCCTGGACGCGAAGCTGTCCCTGTGGAACTTCCACTCGGGCAACAACGTGGACTGCAAGGCGTATCCGTGGGAGGTGTGGTCCTCGCCCGCGGCCTCTACGTCCAGCCGGTGGACGAACCGGCCGACGATGACGGCCAAGAAAGCCACCTCCACCGAGACGCGCGGCAACACCTTGTGCACTACTCAGCCCGACGGGTGGATTAACGCCAACGTCACGACTCTGGTGCAGGAGTGGGCGTCGGCCAAGGCCACCCGCGGTCACATGGGGCTGCGAGCCACTGACGAAAGCGTGATTGCCCAGTGGAAGCGGGTCAACTCCGCGAACGCGGCCTCGAACCCGCCGAAGCTGGTGGTCAATTACAACTACCGGCCGCGCACCGGCACGAAGCAGGAAGCCGGCCCACCGTACTTCTCCTACGGCGGCGCCTACACCGTAAACACAGTCACCCCGACGCTGCGGGACACGTTCGTCGACTCCGATGGTGACAAGGTCAACGGCACCTTCCAGATCTTCGACAACGCCACCAACGCCCAGGTCGGCGATGTCATCGTGTCGAAGTACGTGTCCTCGGGCCAAGTCGCCTCGGTGACGGTCCCGGCAGGTGTGCTGACCAACGGCAAGACGTACAAGTTCCGGACCTCGCCGTACGACGGGGCGCACTACAACGTCGGCTGGTCGGCGTGGAAGACGTTCACCGTCGACACCAGTGCCCCGTCCGCCCCGACGAAGATCGTCTCGACGGACTATCCTTCGGCCGCGTGGGTCAAGGGCGTAGGCCAGGCGGGAGTGTTTACGGTGACTCCGCCGGCAGCCGATCACAACTGGCTGGAGTGGTCGCTGGACGGTGTGACGTGGACCAAGGTCGCTACCGGCGGTTCCACGGCGGCCAAGGGCATCAGCATTGTGCCGCCGAAGGACGGGACCCACACCCTGCAGGTGCGGGCCGTGGACAAGGCGGACAACAAGTCCGAGGCCATCGACTACACCTTCCACGCTGGCCCTGGCGGGTTCATTCAGCCGGGTGAGAGCGAGCGCACCGCGCGCCGTCTTCCCCTGGTGGCCGAGGCCGATGCCGCCAAGTACGACCAGGTGTTCTTCTCCTGGCGCCGTTCGGAGGCCGACCCCTGGGTGAAGATCCCGGCAGGCGATGTGACCTCCAGCGGCACGGCGCTGTCCACGTGGCCGGTCCCCATGACGGGCGGCAAGAACGCTCCGCTCGTGTGGAATGCCACCAGCACCGTCGACCCGGACGGCAGCGTGCAGATCAAGGCCGACTTCACTGGCCCAAGCTCTGCTTCAGGCAGCACCGAGCCCTTGACCGTGATCGTGGACCGCAACGCCGACGGCGCCGCCGGCAGCGAGGTGGGACCGGGCTCGGTGAACCTGCTGACCGGTGACTACACCCTGTCCGCCTCCGACGCCTCCGCGTTCGGTCTGTCGGTGTCACGCACCGCTACTTCGCGGACACCGGACAAGGGCGCCAAGCAGGAGGGCCAGGCGCCGATCTTCGGTAAGGAATGGGTGGCCGGAACGGGTGGCGAGCTGACGGACTCCGACTACTCGCACATTCGCCGGACCTCCGACACCGCTGTGGCCGTCGTCGACTCCGAAGGCGAGGAAACCCACTTCACCGCCAACGCCGGCAAGACCGGCTGGATATCCGAGCCCGGGTCCGAGGACCTGACTCTCAAGGGCAGTGTGAGCGGCAGCTTCACCCTCACCGACACCGAGGGCACGGTCACCGAGTTCACCAAGGCCGACGCGGCAGCCACGACCTGGCAGGTCTCCAGCACCCTGCTGGACGGTCTCGCCAACTCCACCACCACCGTGATCTCTGAAACGGTCACCGTGGACGGCAAGAAGCTGGCCCGGCCCAAGCGGGTCATCGCGCCGACCTCAGCCGCTACCGCCGCCGCCTGCACCACCGATTCGGCGACCAAGGGCTGCCGCGTCATGGAGTACGTCTACGCCACCTCCACCACCGCCACGGACGCCGCATTCGGTGACGTCAGCGGTCAGGTGAAGGAGGTCCGCCTGTGGTCCACCGCACCCGGAGCAGCAGCGGCAACGTCCAAGTCCGTACAGATGTACTTGTACGACGGCATTGGACGTCTGCGCCAGACCTGGGATCCGCAGATCAGCCCTTCGCTGAAGACGGAATACGCCTACGACACGGCTGGCCGGGTCATCCAGCAGACCACGCCCGGCGAGCTGCCCTGGACCTTCACCTACGGAAAGGCAGGCAACGCAGCCACCGCAGGAGAGGGGATGCTCCTCAAGGCCACTCGGCCCGGCCTTCAGCAGGGCACAACCGGTACTGAAGCAGGAACCGCGGCCACCAGCGTCGTCTACGACGTTCCGCTGACCGGTACCTCCGCCCCCTACAAGATGGGCGCCGCGGATGTGAAGACATGGGGACAGCTGGACGCGCCGACCGACGCGACCGCAGTCTTCCCCGCCGACTCCGTGCCGTCCTCCAACACGGGCAGCGCGCTCACCGCAACTGACTACAAGCGCGCCAGTGTCCAGTACCTGGGCGTCTCCGGCCGCGAAGTCAACTCCGTCACTCCTGGCGGGCACATCTCCAGCACCGAATACGACCGCTTCGGCAACACGGTCCGTGAACTCTCGGCCGCCAACCGCGCTGTCGCGCTCGGCCTCACCGCAGATGATAAGGCCGCCCAGGCCGACCTCGGCATGGGCCAGATCACCGGTGCCGAGCGAGCCGACCTGCTGTCCACCCGATCCGTCTACGACGAGACCGGAACCCGCGAGACGGAAGAGTTCGGCCCGTTGCGACGGATCGACCTCACCGCCGACCTCAAGTCCGGCACCACCACCCTCGTTCCGTCCGGAACGTCCGTGACCGCCCGTACCTGGACGGTCAACGAATACGACGCCGGACGTCCGACCGACGGAACCGCCAAGGTCAAGGACCAGATTACCAAGGTCACCACAGGTGCTCAGGTGCGGGAGCATTCGAGCATCCAGGGCGAGACCCGGGTGACGCAGACGGTCTACGACTGGGCCAAGGGCCTGCCGACCAAGACGATCAAGGACCCGAGCGGCCTCGCGATCACCGAGACCACCGAGTACGACACCCAGGGCCGGGTCGTCAAACAGCTCCTGCCTGGAGCCACCGGCACCGACGCCGCAACCCGGGTGACCACCTACTGGTCAGCGACCGGCAGTGGAACCTGCGCCGGACGCCCGGAGTGGGCGGACCTGCAATGCTCCACCAGCGCTGCCGGCGCGATCACCGGCGGTGGCTCCAACCCGACCGCACTGCCGACCACCACCACCGAGTACGACTGGTGGGGCAAGGCAGCCAAGGTCACCGACACCGCGAACGGCATCACCCGCACCACCACGACGACGTACGACGGCGCCGGCCGTCCCACCAAGGTCGCCGTCACCGGCGGCACCGGACAAGCAGTCCCGGAAGCCACCACCGAGTACGACCCGGCCACCGGCCAGGTCATCAAGACGGTCTCGCCGACCGGCGGGACAATCACCAGGGCGTACGACAAACTCGGCCGCCAGATCTCCTACACAGACGCAGACGGCGGCAAGACCACCACCGAGTACGACCTGCTCGACCGCCCCGTCAAGGTCACCGACACCTCCCCCTCCACCGTCACCTACACCTACGACCACACCGTCGAGCCGCGCGGCCTGGTCACCAAGACCACCGACTCCATCGCAGGTGCCTTCTCCGCCGCCTACGACGCCGACGGCTCCGTCAGCAGCGAAAAGCTGCCGGGCGGATACACGCTCAAGCAGACCGAGGACACCACCGGATCGGCTGCCGACCGCACCTACACCCGCGACAGCGACGGCACGATCGTCTACTCCGACACCGTGACCGAGTCGATCCACAGCCAGGTCACCAACCACGCGGGCTGGTCCGACCAGACCTACCGCTACGACAACGTCGGGCGGCTCACCACCGTTGAAGACACCTCCGAGACGGTATGCACCCGCCGGGCCTACGTCTTCGACACACGCACCAACCGTAAATCGCTCACCACGACGACAGCCGCACCCGGCCTCGACTGCGCCACCACCGGAGGCACCACCACCAGCCACACCTACGACAGCGTCGACCGGCTCGTCGACACGGGCTACACCTACGACGCCTTCGGCCGCACCACCGCCCTGCCTGGTAGCACCATCGGCTACTACGCCAACGACCTCGCCTACCAGCAGACATCGGGCGGCAAGCGCCAGACCTGGCAGCTCGACGCCAACCTGCGTTTCCGCTCCTGGAAGGTCGAGACCGGCAGCGGCACCACCTGGACCCAGACCCAGTCCAAGCTCAACCACTACGACAGCGAAGGCGACAACCCCCGCTGGATCACCGAGGACACCGCCACCGGCACGCTGACCCGTAACGTCGACTCCGCCTCCGGAGACCTCGCCGCCACCACCAGCAAGACCGGCGACACCGTCCTCCAGCTCACCACCATCCACGGCGACGTCGCCCTCCAGCTCCCGCTGGACACCAGCAAGGCCCCCGTCGCGCTGGACTCGGACGAATACGGCAACACCCGCCCCGGCCAGGAAGCCACCCGCTACAACTGGCTCGGCGCCAAGCAGCGCTCCGCCGAAACGCCCAACGGCGTTATCCTCATGGGCGCACGCCTCTACGACCCTCGCAATGGGCGCTTCCTGTCTGTGGACCCTGTCTACGGCGGTAGCGCCAATGCGTATTCCTACCCCGCTGACCCTGTCAACCAATACGACCTGGACGGCAGGCGATGGACGTGGAAATTCTGGCGGTACAAGAAGGTTCGCCGCTTGGGCGCCCGAGGCCTGGGCTACGGCCTTGCAGGCGCCAGTCGCTTCATGGGCTACAAATGTGGAAATCGGTATGGCATGAGAGTGTGCCGCGGCGGATGGGGCCTCCACGCCCGCGGAGGCACAACCCTCGGCACCACGTATTTCACTTCGAACAATCGCTCATACGTGACCCGAGACCGCATCAGACATGAAAAGAGGCACAGGTCCCAATGGCTGCGATACGGTCTCGGCTTCGGCGTCCGCTACCTGCGCGCAGGATCGAACCCCTGTCGCAACCGGTGGGAGCGCAGGGCAGGATGGCGAAGCGGAGGCTACAGGTGCTGATGATGTCGGGTTGGCGAAGCTCGATGAGTGGGAAAGTCGCTGGTGTTGCCGTGGTCTGCCTCGTCGGTGCGCTGAGCGCCTCATGCGGCCTGGTGCCCCAACACCCCGATGACGGAGCGCTGGTCGTGGGCTTCCGGGTTACGGATCGCACCGTCGAGGTGAAAGTCCCCATGTGTCCCGGCGACAAGCTGTCCCGCGTCGAGGTATGGGACCCGGGCAGCGAGACGAAGAAGGAGAAATTGCTGTGGTGGGGCGAGAGGCCGATCGCTGAAGGTTCGGACGATGGGCTGCTGCGGCTCTGGTCGCCCGCTGACTACCGGAAATCCTCCGCAGCACAGCAACCTCCGAACCTGCCACCTCTGATCGACGTATCTGCCACCTACGCAGATCAGGAAGACTCCGTTGGTGACCTCATCAGTCTCGACGAGGCCGGGAAAGAGGAACCGGACGAGTACTGGACGATCAAGGGAAAGTCCATGAGCGCACGGGAGATTGATGACCAGCTGACCTGCTCCAAATGATCGGATGGAGAAACTGGCCGCAGTGACCTCGGGACGGCCATGGGAGCACTGTTCACCGCGATTTCCTACAGTGAGTGAGAGCACCAGATGCAGCTGAAGCGGTTCGACTGACAAGGCGCCTCATCGCACGGGGGCGCGCAGGTGGGCGGGGCAGTTTGGGCTTCCCTCCCCGTAGGCGCTACCGGTCGAAAGTCTGGCCGGTAGCGCCTTTCGTGTTCCGTGTGCGGGACGTGAACGCGTGTCCGCGGTGATGTGTCCCTGTGCGGTCGGCTCGGGGCGCGGTGACCGCGTTGCCGCTGTTCCGTTTCCCCGAGTCGCCCGCACAGGGAAACGGCCGGCCTCCCCCGACCAACCGGAGTCCTGCTCAACTGGAGCTTCTCAGCCGATGATGGCGACAGGGGCGTCCCAGGCGTTGCGGTCGACTGTGATGGTGTAACCGCCCCGCGTTTCCTTGCTGTTTACCATGTACTGGTGGCCGCGGCTGTGGTTGGTGTACTGAGCGGGGTTCCACGGCCAGTCGGTGGTGGTCGTGTTCTTTTTGTCCCACAGCGCGTACCAGAGGTTGCCTGGCAGGTCCGTCTTGTTCGAGGCGGTGGCGATGGCCTTAGCACTGGAGCTGCTGAAGCCGTAGAGGCCGCTACGGTAGGTTGCGTTCCGCAGCGTTTTGGTGAAGGAACGCACGTAGGTGAGGGTGGCGTCGTTGCACGCCTTGTCGGTGATGTCGTACGATTCCATGTTCAGGTAGATCGGGCTGCCGGCTTTCATCCCGAGGGCTGATGCCTTGGCCACCGCGTCCTTCGCGTTACTCGCACCGACGGAGGCCGCAGTGGAAGCGGTGAACCTTTCCGGATTCGCGCTCTTCTGGCAGGGCGGCTGCGCCCCGACGTAGAGCGGTATGAGCTTCCAGCCGGTGGAATTGACCGACTTCACCCAGGACTTGGTCAGGTTGGGCTGGGCGCAGCCACGGTTCTTGCCTCCGATGTAGACAGCGGCGGCGCCGTAGAACTTCGTGTTCCATGCTTTCATCGCTGCGAGAGAGGGCGCGGTGCACGTATCGAAAGCTCGGCCGGTGTACGTCTTCTGCGCAGGCCAAACGCTGGCCGCCATGGATGTTTGTGCTGCGATCCCGGCACCCGCAGCGACGACGACACCCGTCGTCGCCCAGGCGATGTAGCGGCCCTTTTTGGACAGTCTATGACTGGACAATCCCCACCCCATTCGTATGGCGGACTACGGCCGCCGTGAATCCGACTTGCCTGCAGAGGACAGTTCTTGCGCTACTCCGCAACTCGACCGCAGCACGGGTGTAGCGTCTGCGCAGTGGCACGGCCTCCGCTTCGGGTGCCCGAAGCGCATCGCAGAATAGCCCACGTCCGTATAGCGATAGTGAGCAGCTTCGCGTGATGAACCGTTCCGGGTTCGATGGGGACGCGATTCCGTGAAGGGATCGAGTCATGGCACGTCCTTCCGCCTATCCCGTTGAGCTGCGGAAACGAGCGGTCCGTATGGTCGCCGAGGTCCGTGGTGACTATCCGAACGAGTGGGCTGCGCTGAGTACTCCAGCAGCGGTTCGTGTCCTGAACTGCGCTTTCGGTAGTGGCAGCTGCGGGCGATGGCCTGGCGACGTCTTCTCCAGGCCGACCAGTTCAGTGCGTGGGTGAGGCGGGGGGCGGTCGGCTCTTGGGCGAGGCGGGAGAGTGTCCAGGAGCCGTCGGATCCCTGCCACGGTAAGCAGGACGAGGGCTGACCCGTTTCTGCAGCCCCCTTTGCGGGCTCGCCGCCGGCTTCGCAGGACACGTGGCCGTGGCGATGGAGCTGGCAGGCCGGCGGCAGAAATCGGAGCCGGTCGCCCAGCTGCGCGAACGGGAGCGGATCTTTTACGACCCCTTCGGCATCGTTATCCAGCGGCTGTTCGCATCGGGTGCGGACCCGCAGGGCGTCCAACCGCTTGTGAAGCACCCTGAGGCCGCGGAGCGACTGGCCCGGACCCGGGACGATCTCGACACCACCATCAGGATCATCCGGTCCGTGATCTTCGGGCTGCATGCATCAGGAGAGAGCCCGGATGACCGGGAACGCAGTCCGGCGCCGAGCGACGTCGCCCCACACCCCGCTGAGTACCGAGGTCAGGCGGCGGCGGTACGAAGACTCCAAGGGCAAAACAGTCCCCGGTAGCTCTGCACGTGTCCTGGGGCTGCAGCCGTCACTGCCGCCTCGGTATCGCGCCGACTTGCCGGGGGCCTGAACCACATCCTGTCCGAGTTCGCTCCGTCGGCTAGACGTCCTCGTCGACTTTGCGAATCTTTCGGTGTTATGGGGTATTGACAATCATACAAGGTATATATTCAGAGTCAATAGGTTTTAGGTGAATACAGGTGAGCAGGCTCTGGCCTCTCGTGGCCGGGCGGGTTGCGGTGCCGGCTGTCCTCGCGCTGTCTGGAGAAACTCGCGGCGTATCTGGAGCAGGGCCCGGCCGCGCACGGCTGGGTGGAGGGCCGGGTGTGGACCGCGGAGAGGGTGGCCACACTGATCAGCCGGGAGTTCCGTCTCCTCCAGCGTCTCGGGAGCGACGAGGTTGATGCACTGGCTCGGCTTCAGCCCGCAGGCCCCCGGGCGGCGGGTAGCCGAGCGCGACGAGCAGGCCGTTACGGTGTGGAAGGAGGCGACCTGGGCGGAGGTAAAAGAGCCCGTGCGGCCTGCGGGGGCTGCATCTGCTTCGAGGACGAGGCAGGCTTCACCCGACGACCGCCCCGAGGACGTACCTGGGGCCGGCGCGGCGTGACCCCGGTCGTGACGGTGAGCGGACGGGCGCTCGGGACGGCTGTCCGTGGCCGGACTGCTCGCCATGCGGCCCGGCTCCCGCACCCGGCTGCGCACCCACCCCTCCGGCAAGGGCAAGCGCCGCAGTATGAGCGAGCGCGACTTCATCGCCCTGATCGACGGCGCCCACCAGCTCGTCAATCAGCCGGTCGGCCACAGACTTCGCCGACGCCGCCTCAGACGGCTCCACGGGCTCGGCCTCGGTCACGTTGTTGCTGGTCATCGATGCATCTTCCATGACCGGGAGTTACACCAAACGTTTTACGGACCCCTGCGAAATGGAGCAATTGTCAAGACCTGTGGATGGGAGCCGCGTCGACCCATTGGTGGTAGGCGTCTACATCGACGTTGCTGCCGCACACGATGGTGACGACGTGTCGGTCGGCGAAGCGGTCACGGTCTTCGAGGATGGCCGCGATGCCGAGCGCGGCCGACGGTTCGACGACGAGGCCGGCGTGGTCGAGGAGCATCCGCATACCGGCGATGATCGACGCCTCTTGGACCAGGACGGCGTCGTCAGCGACCAGGAGGAGGTCGTCCAGGACGGCCGGGATGGGACACCGACCGGCGACGCCGTCAGCGATGGTATCGGTCGAGTCGGTGGTGACGACGCGCCGCTGGCGCCACGAGTGTGTCAGCGCCGGTGCGCCCAGCGGCTGGACGCAGATCACCTCGACTTCGGGTGCCAATGCCTTCACCACATGGCCCACGCCGGTGGCCAGCGCACCGCCGCCGAGAGCGATCAGGACGGTGTCGAACGACGGCGCGGTGTCCACCAGTTCCAGGCCGATGGTCGCCGCGCCCTCGCAGGTTTCGATGTCCAGGCTGTCTTCGACCAGCCGGATGCCGTCGTATTTTGCGATGGCCGCCGCCCGCTCGCGAGCCATCTCGTGGTCGCCGTCCACCAGCTCCAAACCGGCACCCAACGCGCGGATGCGATCAAGCTTGGCCCGAGTCGCAAAGCGGGATGCCACGACGGTGACGTCGAGCCCCCGGCCGCGACCGGACCAGGCGAGGGCTTGGCCGAGGTTGCCCGCGCTCGCGCACACCGCGGCTCGCGGGCCATTGTCGGCGAGCAGGCTCGCGACTACCTCGGTGCCGCGGGCCTTGAAGCTGCGGACCGGGTTCGCCGTTTCAAGCTTGATGCTCACCGTGCACCCAAGGCCGGGCTCCAGCGCCTCGCAGCGGTACAGCGGAGTGTCGAGAAAGACCGGGTCGATCACCCGGCGAGCCGCTCGGATCCGAGCAGTGTCGAGACGCGTCTCCTGCACAGCACAGCAGCCTAGCGCTACCGGGCGCCGGTCCATGAGCAACTGTCAGGATTTGCAGGCCGGTTGAGGCGTGTCACGCTGCGGCGGGCTCCTCGGGACGTTCGACGAGGTGACCGTTCTCGAAGCGGGCCCCGTTGCGGACGAGGGCGACGAGGTGGGGTGCGGTGACCGCGCGCCAGCGGCCCTGGGCGGACTCGACAAGCTTGAACACCATCGCGAGGGTGGCTGCAGGGCTGCCGGCCCCACGGGTGACCTTGGTCCGCAGCTTTACCGTGCTGAAGGTCGACTCGATCGGATTTGTCGTACGCAGGTGGACCCAGTGCTCGGCCGGGAAGTCGTAGAACGCCAGGAGTTCATCGATGTCGTCGGTGATCTTCGTGACGGCCTTGGGCCACTTCGCGCCGTAGGCGCGCCCGAAGTCCTTCACCGCCTTCTCGGCGTGCTCACGGTCCTCGGCGTTGTAGATCTCCTGCAGGGCCTTCTTCGCTCCGGGTTGAGCCGACTTCGGTAGCGCGTTCATGACATTGCGGACCTTGTGGACCCAGCACCTCTGATGCCTGGCCTGCGGAAACACCTCTGCGAGAGCCTTCCACAGGCCCATCGCGCCGCCGCCGACGACGAGTTCGGGATCACGCATGCCGCGTCGACGGCAGTCACGCAACAGATCCGCCCACGACTCGGTCGATTCACGCAGCCCCTCGGCCAGCGCGATGAGCTCCTTGCGGCCGTCGGGGCGCACACCCATCAGGACCAGGACGCAGGAGTGGGCCTGGCCGAGGCGGACCTTGGGGTGGACGCCGTCGGCCCACACGTAGACGTAGTCGGAATCCGACAGGTCGCGGGCCTGGAAGGCGGTGTGGTCGTCGGTCCACTGCTTCGTCAGCCGGGTCACCGTCGCCGGTGAGAGGCCGGCCGTCGAGCCCAGGAACTGCTCCATCGCGGGCACGAAATCCCCGGACGACAGTCCGTGGAGGTAGAGCAGGGGCAAGACCTCGCTGATCTTCGGGGACTTGCGGCACCACGGCGCGAGGATCTTCGACGAGAACCGGTTGCGTTCACCGGTCTCCATGTCGACGCGCTTGTGGTTCACGCGGGGCGCCTTCAACGCGACCGGCCCGGCGGCGGTGGTCACCGTCGGTTCGCGATGATGGCCGTTGCGGACCACCAGACGACGGCCGACCTCGTCCCGCTCACCGGCCAACTCAGCTATGTACTGGTTGACTTCGGCCTCCAGGGCCGCAGCGAGCATCCGCCGGGCGCCCTCGCGGACGATGTCGTCCATCAGGGATCCGGTCTCGGTGGTTCCGTCGTTGTTGACTACGCTGAGCATGGGCGTGCCTTCCCAACCCGCGCTGCAACGCGGGTCTAATCGGTGACCATCAATCGATCACTCGGGAAGGTACGCCCTCCGCGTTCCGCGAGGCACCCCTCCCGAGGCCGATCCACAGGTCTTGAGCATTGCTCGCGAAGATGCGACCTCGACTGGATGGCGGCGGGACGAGGCACCAGATGACACAGTGGCGGCCCTTGCGGGGAGATGTCTTGGTCGGTGAGCTCAGTGAGTACGGCTGTGATCAGCCGTTCTTCCCGGGACGGGCGCGGGCGACCGGCGAGGGGCCGACGCCGGCCCTGGTTGGGACCGGTCTCTCAGCAGTGGGTTCTGATGTACGTGGCTGGGGAGCAAGCGGGGCGCTACGGGCACGCCGACCAACTGCGTCGGGAATCGGCGGAGTCCTCGGCCATCAGCCCGGAGCGCCGGGGATGCCGATGCTCGGTCCAGAGGAAGAGAGGCCCAAGTCGGTGCGTCGGCGTTCCTCGAGCAATTCGATGCGTCGGGCCTGTTCGTCGTTGATCACATCGCACACCCAGTCCCAGTGCAGCGCCACCCGGTCGCCGGCGGAGAGCCCGTCGAGCAGCGTCAGTCCACCGGCCGAGCAGCGTACGGTCTCCTCCCGCCACGAGCCGTCGGTCAGCCCCGCCCCGTCCCAGCACAGCGGGCGTGACCGCACGGTCGCCAGGTCTCTGTCGGCGGCCACGACCACTCCCGTACGGACCCGGCACTGGTCGAGCACGGCCAGGGCGGTCGGATGACCAGTCGAGCGCAGCATAGGGGCCCACGGATACACCTCGAACACCTGGAAGCTGTGATGGGCCAGGGCGCGCCGCCCGGCGTCGCGCCAGGTGCCGCCGAGCTGCCCCCGGAACCGGTCGGTCATGCGCTCCACCAGAGCGGCGGGATCGGCCCGGTCCAGCAGCTCGTTGCCGATCCAGTACGCCTCGACCACCCGCACGTCGAGCGGATCCGTCAGCCCGGCCGTCTCAGCGAGGAACTGGAGATAGCACCAGGCCCCCTCGAACTGCCGGGCCCGCCGCTCGATGTCGGCGGTCGCGTCACGGCACAGGAGGGCCATCGCATCGGCGGGGCCGCAGTAGCCGAGCTCGTTGGGCGGGTAGGCGTATCGTGCGAACAGCAGGGCGCCCTCGGCACTCACTCAGCAGATCCTCGGTAGTTGTTCGCCGATCGGCAGCCCGATCACCCGGCTCCCGCCCAGCCCTGTCTTCGCCACGACCATCCCGGCGTGATCCGGAACGCAACTGCCGATCCGGCAGGCGGATCTGCCCAGGGGATGCGTCCGCATGGCGGCCAGCACCCGGTCCGCGTCCCCGGCCGGGACGATCGCGATCAGTTTGCCCTCGTTGGCCACCTGGAGCGGGTCGAGCCCGAGCAGGCTGCACGCGTCGCGCACCGTGGGGGGCACGGGAAGCAGTCGCTCGACCAGTTCGACGCCCACGTCCGAGGCGCGGGCGATCTCGTTCAGCGAAGCCGATACGCCCCCGCGCGTCGGGTCCCGGAGCACATGGAGGTCGCTACCGGTGGCGAGCATGGTGGCGACCAGCCCGTGCAGCGCGGCGGTGTCGCTCTCCACCGTCGTACCGAATTCGAGGCCCTCCCGGCAGCTCATCACAGCCACACCGTGTACGCCGATGTCGCCGCTGACGAGCACTGCGTCGCCGGGGAGCGCCCGGCGCGCATGGATGTCCACTCCGGGAGGGATCACACCGATGCCCGAGGTGTTGAGGTAGACGCCGTCTCCACTGGCGTGTTCCACGACTTTCGTGTCCCCGGTGACCAGACGTACGCCGGCGTCCTCGGCGGCCCGGCCCACGGCCTGTGCGATCCGGCCGACGTCGCTCAGCGCGGTGCCCTCCGCGAGGATGAAGGCGGTGGACAGGAACAGGGGCGTCGCACCCGACATGGCCAGGTCGTTGACCGTGCCGTTCACCGCCAGGTCACCGATCGACCCGCCGGGGAAGAACATCGGCTTCACCACGAACGAGTCCGTGGAGAAGGCGAGTCGGGTGCCGGAGCCGACCGTCAGGACGGCCGAGTCACCGAGGTCGGCGGCGGCCGCGGCACCGTACGCGGGCAAGAACAGGTGCTCGATCAGCTCACCGGACATGGCACCGCCGCCCCCGTGGCCCATGACGACGGACGGGACGTCCCGCAGCGGCACCGGGCAGGTCCACCCCTCGAAGTCGAGGTCGGGCACGGCGTCCACCACGGCGGTCACGTCTTGCATCGCATCAGTCACTTCGCATCGACCAGTTCCAGGCGGCGGTGGGTGTAGTACGCGGCGCACGCGCCCTCGGACGACACCATGGTCGCGCCGAGCGGATTCCTCGGTGTGCACTCCTTGCCGAACGCCGCGCACAGATGCGGCTTGATCAGGCCCTGGAGGACCTCGCCCGAGCGGCAGAGCGACGACTCGGCGGTGTGGATGCCCGTCACGTCGAACCGCTGCTCCGCGTCGAACGCCCGGTACTTCTCGGAGAGCCGCCAGCCGCTGCGGGGAATCGCCCCGATGCCGCGCCAGGTCCGGTCGGTCACTTCGAAGACATCGGCAAGCATCTCCATGGCGGGCACATTGCCCTCCTCGCGTACGGCCCTGGGGTAGGCGTTCTCGACCTCGTGCCGACCCGCCTCCAGCTGGACGACGGTCCGGCGGACCCCTTCGAGAATGTCCAGCGGCTCGAAGCCGGTGACCACGATCGGCACCTGATACTTCCGGGCCAGCGGCGGATACTCGGCCGTTCCCATCACACTGCACACATGGCCTGCAGCGAGGAACGCCTGCACCCGACACGTCGGGGACTCCATGATCGCGGCGATCGCGGGCGGCACCAGCACATGGGACACCAAAAGGGAGAAGTTCCGCACCCCGAGCCGCTGGGCCTGGTACACCGTCATGGCGTTCGCGGGGGCGGTGGTCTCGAAGCCGATCCCGAAGAAGACGACTTCGCGGTCGGGGTTCTCCCGGGCGATCCTCAGCGCGTCGAGTGGCGAGTACACCACGCGTACGTCGCCGCCGGCGCTCTTGACGGAGAAGAGATCCTGGCTGCTGCCGGGCACGCGCAGCATGTCGCCGAACGAGCAGAAGACGACGCCCGGGCGGGCGGCGATCGCCAGCGCCCGGTCGATGGTCTCCAGCGGGGTGACGCAGACGGGACATCCCGGTCCGTGGATCATCTCCACACCCTCCGGCAGCAGTTGGTCGATGCCGTGCCGGATGATCGAGTGGGTCTGGCCGCCACAGACCTCCATCAGCGCCCACTTGCGCGTGGTGGCCGCGTGGATCTGGTCGATCAGCTTCTTCGCGACATCGGGATCACTGAACTCGTCGAGGTACTTCACCGGCCGGCTCCTTCGGGAAAGGCACCCCGTCGGGCTGCGTGTTCGAAGCCGTCTCCGAACTCCTCGGCCAGAATGCCGAGCCGCTCGAAGTCGGCAAGGGTGTCCAGGGCCGACCGTTCGTCGAGGCGCTGGATGGCGAATCCGACGTGCACGATGACGTATTCACCGACTGCCACATCGGGGATGTACTGGAGGCACACCTCCTTGCGCACCCCGCCGAAATCGACCTCGGCCATCACAGTGCCGTCGACTTCGGCGGTACTGAGGACACGCCCCGGAACAGCCAGACACATGGTTTCTCCTCTGTGGATCCCTCTTGAGCTACGGCGGTACGGTCGTACGGCGGCGTCAGCCCGATGCGGCGATCATGAGCTGGCCGAGGGCGATCCCGCCGTCGTTCGGGGGGAGCAGACGCGGTCGCAGGACGGTGAAGCCTTGCTCGGTCAGGCCGCGTTGCGTCGCCTCCAGCAGTACGGCGTTCTGGAAGACGCCACCGCCCAGTGCCACGGTGCCGAGGCCGGTGCGCGTGCGACAGAGGTCTGCAAGGCGGGCGGCCAGAGTGGCGACGGCGGCGTGGAAACGTGCGGCGATCAGCCCGGTCGGAAGGCCGTCCCGTACGTCGGACACCACGGCCCGCACGACCGGACCCGGATCCGCGACGGCGGGTTCCTCCCTCTTACCGGGCCGGATCCCGAAGCGATAGCCGCCCTCCGGTGCTGCGGAGCCGGTTGCCGCGGTACGGGCCAGCCCTTCCAATTCCATGGCCGCTTCCGCCTCATACGCCACCACGTGCCGGACGTCGGCCAGGGACGCGACCGCGTCGAAGAGCCGGCCCATGCCCGACGTGGGAACGCAGCCGAATCCGGTTGCGAACTGATGGGCCAGCACGTCGCGTTCGGCGGGCGGGCAGGCACGGACCGCGGGCATGTCGTCGTCCCAGGGGACGCCGGCCGCGTGCAGATGTGCGAGGGCCATCCGGTACGGCCGCAGCACACTCGCATCGCCCCCGGCCAGCGGTACGCAACCCAGGTGTGCGGCCCTGCTGAACGACGCGTAGCCGGCCACCAGGACTTCGCCACCCCAGGCCGTCCCGTCGGCACCGTGGCCGGTGCCGTCGAAGGCGATACCGATCACACGCTCGGCCGCGCCCAGGCCGTTCTCCGCCATCACGGACGCGATGTGCGCGTGGTGGTGCTGCACGGTGCGGACCGGCCGCCCGGCCGCGTGGGCACGAGCCCAGTGGCCGGAGTGGTAGCCGGGGTGGCGGTCGGCCACCAGCAGGGTGGGCGCCACCCCGGTGAGGTCCTCCAGGTGCTTCTCGGTACGGGTCAGGGCATCGACCGTGGACAGGTCGTCCATGTCGCCGATGTGTTGGCTCAGCCAGGCGTAGCGGCCCCCGGCCAGCGCACAGGTGTTCTTCAGATCGGCGCCCACGGCGAGCGTCGGGGGCACGTCGAAGGGCAGCGCGAGCGGCAGTGGGGCGTATCCGCGCGAGCGGCGCAGCGGCAGCTCGGCACCGGCGACCCAGCGGCTGACCGAGTCGTCGCACGGCACATGGATGCGCCGGTTGTGCCGTAGCCAGGCATCGACCAGCGGGGCCAGAACCGTCAGCGCGTCGCCGTCGTCGGTGACAATCGGCTCGCCCGACAGATTGGCCGACGTCATCACGAGCGCGTCCGGGCCCGGCGGGTCGTCACCGATCCCGAAGAGCAGGACGTGCAACGGGGTGTAAGGCAGCAGCAGTCCGAGGTGGGGGCTGCCGGGCGCCACGGCGTCGGAGACGCCCGTCCCGGGCCGGGCAGCGTGACGGGGGAGGAGGACGATCGGCCGGCGTCCACCACTCAGCAGATCCTCCTCGTCCGCCGTGAGAGTCACCAGCTCACGCGCGACGTCGAGGCCCGGCACCATTACCGCGAACGGTTTACCACCGCGCTGCTTGCGCCGGCGCAGCTCCACCACGGCCGCGTCGTTGCGAGCGTCGCACACCAGGTGGTAGCCGCCGAGGCCCTTGACCGCGATGATCCCGCCCTCGGCGAGAAGCTTCCGCGCGGTCCGCAGCGCGTCCGCGTCCTGCGACGGGAGCACGCCCTCCTTGCCCACGAGTTCGAGCCGCGGTCCGCAGTCTGGACAGGCGATCGGCTGGGCGTGGAAGCGCCGGTCGTGGGGGTCCTCGTACTCCGCCCGGCAGGCCCCGCACATTTCGAAGTCCGCCATGGTGGTGGCGGCGCGGTCGTACGGAAGACCGGTGACGATCGTGAACCGGGGGCCGCAGTGCGTGCACGTGATGAACGGGTGACGGTAGCGCCGGTTCGACGGGTCGCTCAGCTCCTCCAGGCAGTCACCGCAGGTGGCGATGTCGGGCGAGACCAGTGTCCTGGCCCGGTCGGACGCGCTGGACCGCTCGATGGTGAAATCAGTACCGCCGCGGGTCGGCTGTTCGCTCGTACGCACGTCCTCGACGACCGCGAGCGGTGGGGCATCTGCGCGGAGACGGCGGCCGAACTCCTCCACGGCCTCGGCCGTTCCCTCGACCTCGGCGAGCACCCCGTCGCCGGTGTTCGCAACCGAACCCGTGAGCAGCAGTTCCGAGGCGGTGGTATAGACGAAGGGCCGGAAGCCCACTCCCTGCACGACTCCGTGCACCTCGAATCTGCGCCGGATCCGCTGCTCCCGACCGCGGCCCATCATCTCCAGTCCCGACAAGGCCTCCCGGGCCTTCGCCCGGTCGATGAGCTCGACGGCGAAGCCCATATGGAGAAGCACCCAGTCGTCGCGACCGGGTGCCTCGTCGAGCATGCCGATGTTGACGCGGCGTCTGGCGCCCTCCACGTCCACCAGAGCCAGCTGGCCCGCATACCCGTCCAGGATCTCCACGACGCGGCCAGGAATGCCTAGGCACATGATCAGGATCTCCGGGGGTCGGTGCTTTTCACGGACGCGGTCGGTACGGTCGGCACGAGCTGTCGGACCAGGGTGTGCACTGCCTGCATTGCCTCGGGCACCACGCCGGCGACGGCTTCGCTGAGCCCGATGCCCTCCTCGACTCCGGCGGGTGTGCAACCGACGAGGTGGGTGAGCGGAAGCGTACCGCCCAATTGATCCAGATTTGCCAGGACAGCAACCGGATTCATCCCGTGGCCGTCGAATTCACCCGAACCGAGGTCCTCCACACCGATGCGGAGCACCGTCACCTCCCCGGGGGCGCCGCCCCCCGGGTACGCGTCGACCAGAACCAGCGCGTCGTACCCGTCGAGCAGGTCGTACGCGAGATGCATGCCGCGGATGCCGTAGTCCACCAGCCGGACCTGCGGGGGCATCCCGCCGTCGAGGGCCAGTCGACGCACCACCTCCGGGCCGAAGCCGTCGTCGCCGAGAAACAGATTGCCGATGCCCGCGACCAGCACCCGGCCGGCCGTGTCGGGTTCCTTCGTCATCCTCGGCTCAGCCGTCCCCGGACTGGAGGTCGGGCGATTCAGGGTCCTGGGCCTTCTTCGGCTGAACGGAGGTGTCGGACCGTTCGTCCGAGGTGCCCGAGGGCCGGTCGGCCGGGCCGCCCGAGGGCCGGTTCGAGCCGGTGTCGCGGGACCCCTTCGGGCCCCGTTCCTCCTGGGGCTCCTCCTCGACGCCGTTCTTCTTCTCCGGTGTGTCCGGCATGGGTGCTCCTCACTCACTTCACTCGGATCGGGATTCACATCGAACGGATGCGCAGGTAGCGGCGGATGTCGGGGATCGACCTGATCCCGACCGCCACGGCGACGAGCGCCACGGCCGCGGCCGCTCCGGTGGTGATGATGCCCAGGGTCTTCACGATCGTTTCTCCTCTCGGTGCTGTGCCGTCTCCTCGACACTCAGGGGTGTCAGTTCTTCGGGCGCGAAGTAGAAGTAGCGGCCGTACCAGTCGTGCAAGTCCGAGGCGGGGTCGTCGACGAGGACCAGGGCGATGTGCGTACCACCGTCCACGTCCGAGAGAACCGCGGTCACCCGGGCCACCTGGCCGGCGAAGAACAGATCCTGCGCGTCTGCCCGCCGGGAGGGGTGGACGCGGACCAGGCTGCCCCTGGCCACCCGGACCCCGCCGATCACGACAGCGTCGCTCCCGGGCCGGACCGAGGCGTCGGCCGCCGGGTCCCACCAGGGGGCGCCCGCGGTGTCGAAGGCGGCGGGCTCCACATCCCGGACGTCGGCCGCCGGGCTCACAGGAGCCTCGGGCGACGGCGGATGCGGGTCGCGCAGCAGGCCGTGCAGTTGCTGGAGACCGGCGGGCGACATGCCGTCGCACCGGTCGATGATCTCCCGGGCCCGGGGGTCGGTGGCCCTGGCCTCCGCCTTCTCCTCCTCCGTCATGGTCATCACACGGAGGGTCAGGATCTCGTCGATCTCGGTCGAGTCGAACAGGGCGCCGGGGCTCTGCTCGGCGACCTCCGGGTAGTCGTACAGGATGATCGGCGCACCGAGCAGGGTGTCCGTCGTCCCCTTCGGTCCGGCCAGCACGGGCCAGCACCTGCGCTGCCGGCAACGGCCGGCGGCCGCCGCAGCCCCGGCGGGCGGTTCGAGCAGCGAGACGAACTCGGCGTCGTGCGCCCGCAGCAGCAGATGCGCGCCGATCAGCGAGGACCGGATCGCGGCGTCCTTGGTATCCACGGGCTCCGGATGCTCGTTGCGCACCGACACGGAGAGGCGCACGTATCCGTCGTCGGCGACGGCCTGCGTGCGGACCCGGACCCTCAGCGGCAGCCGCCGTCGAACGATCCGGCCCACCACCACGCCCCGCGAGTCGGTCACCGGCTCGGTGTCCTCGCCACCCGGGACCTCGTGGACGGCGTCTGCCACCTCCCCCAACGGCAGGGCGGTCAGGATGACTTCACGCTCGACGGCCTCGTCCCAGGACATCACCGGCACCCCGTCGACGATGAGCTCCCCGACCGGTACGTCCACGCCGTCCTCGCCCGTGCCGCACACCTCGCGGACCTGGAGCTGGAGGAAGCGTAGATGCACGGTGACGGCCGCCGGCCCGTCGTGCGGTGCCAGCAGGCACTGCGTCTCCATCTCCGGCTCCTCGCCGAAACTCGCCGCCGTGGCGTGCGGCGGACCGAGGACCCCGAACTGCCAGCGCGACCGGTTCTTGTGCGAGCTCGCCCGGTACGGGTACAGGAGGTACCCCTCGTACAGGACGGCGTCGGCGATCGAGCGCACCTGGTCAAGACTCACAGGACCGCCTCGTCGTGCTCGGCCAGGAGGGCCTGGACCGTCTCGTCCCAGCTGATCAGCCCGTGCCGGGCCCGGAAGTCCGCGAAGCGCGCCAGCACGTCGTGGTCCAGCCGGATCCAACCGGAGTTCGGGTAGTGCGCCGCCACCATGCCTCGCCACACCTCGACCGGCATCGGGTGCCGGGCCTCACAGTCCCACGGCACCTGCTCGACCCCGAAGCCCTTGCTGCCGCGGGTGAAGACCGTGCCGGAGAACATCAGGGTGAGGGGCACCGAACCCTCGCCCAGGGCGTGCAGATAGCGGGAACCGACCACGTCGAAGTCGTAGGTGCAGGGCAGGGCGAGATCGACCTCGGTCGCTCCGCTGAATCCCTGCACGGTGGTGTCGCAGCTCATCCACCGGAACGGCTTCAGGGTGTCCCTCCAGCGGTCCCGGCCGCCGAACAGCGCCACCAGGCCGCTCTGTTCGGCCTCGTCGTAGTGGCGCCGCTGCGGCTCGATACGGATCTGGCAGTGCAGCGCGATGGCGTGGATCCGTCGGCCCGTCCGTTCCTCGATCCGCAGCCGCGCGGTCAGCTGCGGAGCGGCCGCGTACGGATCGGGGACGATGTCGAGCACAGAGAACGCGAAGTCGTTCACGGCGCCCCGACCCCCGCGGCGGGCCGACTGCGGTCCGCCACTCGCGCGAAGAAGCCGTCCATCACGGCACGGACCTCGGAGCCACCGTCGAACCCGCGCCACAGCGAACGCAGTTGTCCCACCAGCTCGTAGCAGGCGTCGATCGGCACCAGATGGCACGAACCGTCGCTCTCTGCCGTACGCCGGATCAGCAGCGCCTCCACATCCGGACGGAGCATGGCGAGCTCCGGGCTCGACTCGACGACGGCCGCCCAGGCGTCCAGCGGCAGTTCCGACTCGGTGGCCCCGGCGGGCCCGGGGTAGAACGCGACCATCCGGTCCTGGACGGAGTTGTGGAACAGGAAGGCGAGCCCCACGGGAATCTGCAACTCGTCCCAGGCGCGCCCGTCCACGGTCAGCCCGGCGAAGTGCAGATAGCGGTCGGGGACCGCCCGGTAGCGCAGCTCCGCGTTCTCGTCGGTGAACAGCAGATAGCAGGCCCGGCAGCCGCACATCAGGGCGCGGCTGTCGAGGTTCACGACATGGGGGTGGCTCTCGCCGATCGGTTCCGCGCACATCTCGCAGCGCTCGACGGCGGGCGGCCGCGGCCGGTTGCGTCTGAGCCGCAGCAGGGTGGAGACCGGTGAGGCGGAACGGCCGGCGGCGGTCACGGCGCCACCGCCGCGGGGACCGACACCGAGACCGCGGCACCGTCCGACAGCAGGGGCAGCGGCGCCAGATGCCCGCCGCCCTCGTCGAGGCAGACCCCGGCCCGTCGCACGTCGTAGTGCGCATGGCAGCCGATGCAGCGCAGGACCGCATCACCGGAGCCCCCGCCCAGCCGCCGTGCCAGTGTGGCGCCGTCGAACGGCCGCTCGCAGCGTGCGCACCGGTCCTCGAAGGCGAAGAGATCCGTACCCACGCGGCACGCCACCACCGGCATCCTGCCGACGGCGACCCGCGCCACTGCGCCGGCCTCCAGCCCGGACAGCTCCGGCACGACCTCCCACGACGCGCCGTCGTCGCCGGCCGACTCGGACTCCGCGTACAGCCGGGCGAACAGCGAGTCCACCGGTACCACCGGCCCCGCCGCCCCGGCGTTCTCGCTGGCCGTGGTCTCGACCTCGATCGAGGTGATCTCCGGCGCCGCCGCCTCCACAGCACCCTGCACGGCCAGCCTGAGAGTGACCGAGGACGACGGGCAGCCGTCACAACTGCCCAGCAGTCTCAACCGGACGGTTCCCTCGTCGGTGACGGCGAGCAACTCCACATCACCGCCGTGCGACCCCAGATACGGTCGTACGCTCTCCAGTGCCTGCTCGACCCGGGTCTCCACGCCGTATGGATGCAGCCCGTGCACCAGCAGGACGCCGGCCACCAGTTCGTCGCCGGCCAGGGCGGCCAGGACATCGTCGTCCAGCCGCCCCTGTTCGTGCACGAGGTTGAGCAGTCGTTCCAGCCCGGCACCGTAGAAGTCGGTGACGAGCCGGACCAGTTCCTCGCTGCGCTCGCGGGCGACGGCGCCGCCCGAGCCGCTGGCGGCGATCAGGGCGTCGATGCGTTCACCGGTCGTCCGCCAGTCGGGCGTGGCCCTGGACTCCTCCCGCGCCATCACTCACTGCCCGCGGACTGGGTGGGGGAGTGCAGGAGTTCCAGCTTCTTGCCCTCGCCGAGATACATGTGCACACCGCAGGGCAGACAGGGGTCGAAGCTGCGCACCGTGCGCATGATGTCGATGCCCTTGAAGCTCTCCCGGTCGTTCTCCTCGAAGATCGGCTGGCCCTGCACGGCGTCCTCATAGGGGCCGGGCGTGCCGTACGTGTCACGGGGGCTCGCGTTCCACGGAGTCGGCGGGTACGGGTGGTAGTTGGCGATCTTGCCGTCCCGGATCACCATGTGGTGCGAGAGGACACCGCGGACCGCCTCGCTGAACCCGCAGCCCACGCCTTCCTCGGGCACCTCGAACTTCTCCCAGGTCTTGGTGTTCCCGGAGCGGATCTCCACGAGCGCCTTCTCCGCGAAGTGCAGCGCACAGGCGGCCGCGTAGGCCTGGAAGTAGCTGCGCGCCCGGTTGCGCTCGATGGTGTTGCTCCACTTCGGGACGTGCCACTCCAGCTCCACCGGCCCCTTGAGAGCGGTCTTGGGGAGGTTGATCTTGACGCTGTGGCCGGTGGCCTGGACGTAGCCGATGTCGACCAGACCGGCCAGCGCGGTGGTCCACAGCCGCGCGAGCGGCCCTCCGCCCGTGTCGAGCGCCAGGTAGTCCTTGCCGTCGAACCACCGCGGTGACATCACCCAGCTGTACTTGTCGCCCAGATCCCGCTTCTGCGGCTGCGGGTTGGTGTGCTGGTTCCAGGGGTGGCGCCGGTCCACCGGATTGCCGAGGGGGTCGTGGGAAACAAAGGTCTCCTGCTCGTCCCAGTCGTTGTAGTACGACGAACCGAGCAGGATCCGGATGCCGAGGTTGATCTTCACCAGGTCGGTGGTGACCAGCTTCCCGTCGATGACGACACCGGGGGTGACGTACATCTTCCGGCCCCAGCCGGTCATGTCCTTGTACTCGAAGTTGCAGTGCTCCGGGTCCTGGAAGGAGCCCCAGCAGCCCAGCAGGATGCGCCGGTTGCCGACTTGTTCGTACCCCGGCAGGGCTTCGTAGAAGAAGTCGAAGAGATCGTCGTGCATCGGCACGACCTTCTTCATGAACTCGACGTACCGCTGGAGGCGGGTGATGTAGTCCGTCATCAGCTGGATGGTCGCCACAGTGCCGACCCCGCCGGGATAGAGCGTGGAGGGGTGGACGTGCCGGCCCTCCATCAGGCAGAACATCTCCCGGGTCATCCGGCTGACCTGGAGCGCTTCACGATAGAACTCGCCGGTGAACGGGTTCAGCGATCGCATGATGTCGCCGATCGTCCTGTATCCGTGCGCGTCGGCGTGCGGGGAGGGAGTGCGGTTGGCCTGTTCCAGCACCCCGGGATTGGTCTCCGCGACCATCTTCTCGCAGTAGTCGACCCCGACCAGGTTCTCCTGGAAGATGTTGTGGTCGAACATGTACTCTGCGGCCTCGCCGAGATTCACGATCCATTCGCCGAGGTGCGGCGGCTTCACCCCGTACGCCATGTTCTGCGTGTAACAGGAACATGTGGCGTGGTTGTCACCGCAGATTCCGCAGATGCGACTCGTGATGAAGTGCGCGTCCCGCGGGTCCTTTCCCTTCATGAAGACCGAATAGCCCCGGAAGATTGAGCTGGTGCTGTGGCACTCGGCGACCACCTTCTGCTTGAAGTCGATCTTCGTGTAGATACCCAGACTGCCGACGATCCGGGTAATGGGGTCCCACGCCATCTCGACCAGGTCGTTCTTGCCCTGGCCGCCTCCGGCACCTTTGTGCTGCGTCGCGGTCATTGGCCGCCTCTTCTTTCTGTCCATTGCGGTGGTGTACGTGCTCGCTCACCAGGTGCGTGTGGCGCCGGTCGTGAGTTTCCCGCCGGGCTTACGCCATTTCGGTTCGCGGTCCAGGGTGTGGGTGGTGAGGTGGCGCAGCCGCCGCATCGTCGCCCCGTACGGCCCGACCGCGTTGGTCGAGAGCTTTCCTCCGGGGGGCTCGTCCATGAACGGCATGAACTTGTCCGGGAAGCCGGGCATGGTGCAGCCGATGCAGATGCCGCCGACGTTGGGACAGCCGCCGATGCCGTTCATCCAGCCGCGCTTGGGCACATTGCACTTGACCGCGGGACCCCAGCAGCCCAGCTTGACGATGCACTTCGGCGAGCCGTACTCCGTCGCGAAGTCGGCCTGCTCGTAGTACCCGGCCCGGTCACAGCCCTCGTGGACCGTCGACCCGAACAGCCACGTCGGCCGCAGCGCGTCGTCGAGCGGGATCATCGGGGCCTGGTCGGTGGCCATGTAGAGCAGGTAGGTGAGCGTCTCCGAGAGGTTGTCCGGCTGGATCGGGCACCCGGGGACGCACACGATCGGGATGCCGGCTTTGGACTTCCAGTCCCAGCCCAGGTAGTCGGGAACCCCCATTGCACCGGTCGGGTTGCCCGCCATGGCGTGGATGCCGCCGTACGTCGCACAGGTGCCGGCCGCGACGACCGCGGTCGCCTTCGGAGCCAGCCGGTCGAGCCACTCGCTGGTCGTCATGGGCTGGCCCGTGGCGGGATCGTTGCCGAACCCGCACCAGTAACCTTCGTCGTGCAACCGCTCGTTCGGAATGGAGCCCTCGACCACAAGAACAAACGGTTCAAGTTCTCCGCGATCGGCTTTGAAGAACCATTCGAGAAAATCGTCGGCGCCGCCGTTCGGACCGCATTCGAAATCGATGAGCGGCCAGTGGACAGCGACCTGCGGAAGTCCCGGCAGGGCGCCGAGCGCGATTTCCTCGATGCTCGGCTGCGTGGCGGCGGTCAGGGAGACGGAATCGCCGTCGCAGCTCAGGCCTGCGTTGATCCACAGCACATGGATCAGTGTGTCCTCCGCCTTTACCGCTTCTTCTGTCGGCATGGCAGTGCCGCCTTTCAGAATGACGGCCTACCGGCCATCGGCCCCCACAGGTGGGTATGCGCACATTGCTACCATCACGCCTCGATTCGCGGACACCGGCAACAGGGGAATTCGCCGTCCCGCCGCGTCACCGGGGCCCGAATGACGGCATACGGTGGGCCGCTCGGGTGGTCCGGGCGGGGGACCGGTCCTGTCGGGCGGTGCCACGGTCCTTCCGTGGCCCTACGGTCGGAGCCACCCGCGGAAGGTCGAGGCACCGGTGCACGAGCTGGCCATCACACAGAGCGTCGTCGATTCGGTGTGCGAACGCGCCGGGGGGCGTTCGGTCCGGTCGGTCCGCGTCCGCGTCGGCGTGCTCACGGCCGTGGTGCCCGACTCGATGCGGTTCTGCTTCGGCCTGGTTACGGAGGGAACGGCCGCTGAGGGCGCGCAGTTGGAGATCGACCAGCCGCCCGGCGCCGGCCGCTGCCGCACCTGTACCGTCGAATTCACCTTGACCGACCTGATTCTGCTGTGTCCCTGCGGCAGCGCGGATGTGGAGATCACATCGGGACGGGAACTGCAGATCGTTTCCATGGAAGTGGGCTGAACCATGTGCGGTACCTGCGGCTGTGCCGAGGAGGCCGGTGGGACCAGGATCGTGATGCTGCGGGAGGATGGTGCACCGGAGCACGGTCATCCGCATCCGGACCCGCACCCTCATCCGCACGAGCGTCGTCAGCCGAGTGGAGCCGGTGAGACCGTCACCATCGAGCAGAAGGTACTCGCCAAGAACGACCTGCTCGCGGAGCGCAACCGGACCTGGATGACCGACCGTGGCGTGGTGGCCGTGAACATGATGAGCTCGCCGGGCGCAGGCAAGACAACCCTGCTGGAACGCGCCGTCACCGACCTCGGCGGCCGTCGGCCGGTGGCCGTCATCGAGGGCGATCAGGAGACGAGACTCGACGCCGACCGGATCAGGCGTACGGGCTGCGCCGTGGTGCAGGTGAACACAGGGGCGGGGTGCCACCTCGACGCGGAGATGATGTGGGATGCCCTCACGGCGCTGTCCCCGGCCGAGGGGTCGCTACTCATGGTGGAGAACGTCGGAAACCTGGTGTGCCCCGCCCTGTTCGACCTCGGGGAGCGCAGCAAGGTCGTGATCATCTCGGTCACCGAGGGCACGGACAAGCCGCTGAAGTACCCGTACATGTTCGCCGCTGCCGACCTGATCCTGATCAACAAGTCCGATCTGCTGTCCCATGTCGACTTCGACGTCGAGCAGTGCGCGCAGCACGCGCGCTCGGTGAACCCGGACGTGCGCGTGCTGACGGTCTCCGCGACCACCGGTGAGGGGCTGGCGCACTGGTACGACTGGCTGGCGGAGCAGCGGTAGCCGCTCCGCCGCCGCACCGTCGTCAGTCCCGGGGGACCAGGGGGTGCGGGACCGCGGCGCCGGACGCGGGACGCTCCTTGCGGACGAAAGCCCGGCGCAGCCCGTGGTACGGGTGGTGAGGGTCCGCGAAGATGCGATGCATGCGGACAAGTTCGGCCTCCCTGTACGGGGCCAGGTCGACCCGGTCCCGCTCCTCCTTCTTCGCGTGGATCCGGGACTGCGTCGCGGGCAGGGCTGCCAGGCGGGTTGCCAGGGCGCCGACTTCCGAGTCGAACCACTGGGGGGCGCACGGGATCACCCTGTCGATCAGCCCGAGCCGGTGCGCCGCGGCGGAACTGACCGGCAGAGCGTCCCGCATGAGCCGGTCGGCCGCTGCCGCCCCCACCCGTCGCGGCAGCGTGTACGTCCAGTACTCCGATCCGTACAGCCCCATCAGGCGGTAGTGCGGATTGAGTACCGCGCCCGCCCTGCACCACACCTCGTCGGCGGCGAGGGCCAGCATCACCCCGCCCGCTGCGGCGTTCCCGGCCAGGGCGGCGACGACGAGCCGGTCCGTGGTCGTCAGCACCGCCTCCACCAGGTCGTCCATGGCGTTGATGTTGGCCCAGGACTCGGCGCCGGGATCGGCCGCTGCCTCGATCACGTTGAGGTGGATGCCGTTGGAGAAGAAGTCCCGGCCGCCACCGACGACCAGCACCGAGGTGGGCCGGGAGCAGGCGAACCGGTAGGCGCACAGCAGGCGTCGGCACTGCTCCGTGCTCATGGCGCCGCTGCGGAAGGAGAACGACAGGAAGCCGGTCCCGGCCCCCTCCCGGTAGCCGATCTCGGACCAGGTGTCGTCGTCCCCGGTCCGGTGCAGCGGAGCCGGCCGCTCGGGCACGGCGGACAGTCGCCCGGACAGCGCCGTGGTGGCGGGGAGCTTGAAGGTGGCCGGGCCGCCCGGCGTCCGCCGTGGCCGCAGCTCGGGGATCCACACCGCGCCATCGGTGGTCGCCCGACAGATCGCGCCGTTCCGGGTGGCCACCACATCCCCCGGACGCCCACCCAGCCGGGACTCGGGACACCCGCCGTGCAGGAACCACTCGCCGCCCAGCAACTCGTCGAGCACACCGGGCTGGGAGTCCGCCGCCCTGAGTTTGCGGACCACCGTCGCGGTGGAGTCCGACCGCCAGTCGATGCGGCGCAGCGACTGGCGGAACAGGGGGCGGCAGCCGCCGCCGGAGGCCTGCGGCACCGGGGTGTACGTCCCCGACGCGAAGCGTCCGACCGCCAGAAGCACCGCCTCCACGGCGGCGTCCGAAATCTCGTTGCGGTACAGGTCGCTCTTGCCCACCGGGGGCAACGGACAGGTCACGGACGCCCAGACGTCACCCGCGTCCATCTCCGCGTTCGCCTGAAGCACGGTGACGCCCCAGCGGTCCGCTCCCTCATGGACGGCCCAGTCCAGGGAGGAAGGCCCGCGGTCGCCGACCGGCCCCGGATGGACGACGAGACAGGTGTGGACCGACCAGATGTCTCTCGGGATCGCGGACTTCAGGTACGGCGCCACAATAAGGGCCGGGCGCTCCCGGCGGACGGCTTCCCGGACCGGGCCTTCCTCGTGCGCGAGTTGCACGGCAACGGAGTGCCCGTGGTCCCTCAACTCGGCCTGGACACGTTGGGTGAGGCTGTTGAAAGCGCTTGCGACAAGCAGGATGTGCATGGCGATCTCCCAGGGGCTTGCAGTCCGTCCTGATCGAGCGTGGGCGTGGGTTCTTGCCCAGAGGGGCTCACTCGGCAAGAACATGCCGGGAATTCACCCGAAGCGCACAGAGCGGCCAGGGAGCCGACGCGCTACTGCGCTTGCCGGGCTCACAGCACCGAGCCGGGCCACAACCTGGCAGAGGCACCGTCCGGGCATGGGACGGCCCGAATTGTCTCCACACGAATGCAGATCTGATTTCACGGGAGGAACGAGTCGTGGCATCGCCTCCCCGTTACCCGCTTGAGCTCCGCCGCGGCGCGGTGCGCATGGTCGCCGATGTGGGCGACGGCTACCCGAACGGGACGGCCGCTCCGCAGGCGGTCGCCGACAAGCTCGGCAGCGGCTCACGCGAGACACTGCGGAACTGACTGAAGCAACACGAGATCGATGCGGGGATGGGGTCAGGGGCAACGCGAGGCTGATCTCCAGGAGTGGACACCGGGTTTCACGCGACGAGTGACCGCGTACGTGATGTGGACAGTTGCTGTTCGGACCCGGCTGGTGTGAGGTGGCCGAGCGCGGAGTGCCGACGGCGCCGGTTGCAGTACGACAGCCGGCGGAACAGCTCGGGCCGGGCCTGGGCCTTCGGGGTCCGGCGGCGGCCGTGGAGCAGCTCGCGCTTGAGGCCGTGGAAGACCGGCTCCTCGGCCGCGCCCTCGCTGCCGTCGCGGCCCCGGGCACGGCCCCGGCCCCGTCCTTGCGCACCCAGGTCCGAAGCGACTCCGCGGTGATGCCGAGATCCGCGGCCACCGCCGCGTACGTCCGCTGCCCGGCCGCGACGTGGTAGAGCGCGACAGCGTCCTTATGGAACGTGGCGCATCCGCCCGCACGGATGTTGGTGCTGTGCCGAGAGGACATCTGATCAGTGTTCACGTCGGCGGGAGTGGGCTGTCTGTTTTGATTCGCCAGGTTTGCGGAGCAGTTCCGCGCCCGGGAAGGGCACCTGCAGGTGCCCCGGCGCCTGGAAGCCGGGAAGTGTCTTTTCGAGCTGTCGGAACGCTGCTGACGGGATCGTGGTGGTCGCCGCGGAGGGGCCGATCCGCGGGCCGGTACCGCTCCTGCTCAGGCGGCGCGGTCGGCGCCGCGCAGGCGTGGACATCGAGTGGGCGCTCGGCTCGGTGGCGGGGCAGCGGGTGTGGGTGCTGTCACCTGTCATGGCGACGACGGAACATCGCGCGATACTCCCCCGGCCGTCGACCCGTGTGTCTGGCGAAGACGCCGCTGAATGTCCCGGGGTCGAGGTATCCGACGTCGGCGGCGATGCCCGCGACGGTCTTGTCGGTCGTCTCCAGCAGGTGTCTGGCTCGACGCACCCGGACCGTCTGCAGGTAGGCGAGTGGCGTCTCGCCGGCTTCGTCGCCAAAACGACGGAGCATGGTTCTCGTGCTCACGTGAAACTTCTGGGCGAGGGCGGGCAAGTCGTAACGAGCGCTGAGATTCTGGTCGAGCCAACGCTTGACGCCGAGCGAGAAATCACCGCCCGCGGTGGGGACGAGCCGCGAGTCGACATAGGGAGCCTGCGTGGAGCGTGCGTCGTCGACGAGCGCGATGCGCGCGGTGCTGCGGGCGACGCGGGGGCCGTCGTGTTCGCGGATGAATTGCAGCGCGAAGTCGTACATGGCGCTGAAGGCCGCCGTGGTCGTTATCCCCCGGTCGGTCACAACCAGTCTCTCAGAGCGGAGACGTACGTCGGCGTACCGGCGGGCGAACCGGTCCGCGAACAACCAGGACGTGGTCGCCTCGCGTCCGCCGAGCAGCCCGGCTTCAGCGACCAGGAAGGCGCCCACGCAGATCGATACGACGGCGGTCCCGGCGGCAGCCTGCGATCGAATCGATGCCACTTCCGGCCTCAGGTTCGCGAGGGTCGCGTCGAGATCGAGCGTGGGCGAAAGCTCGAAGCCCGGCACGATCAGGACGTCCACCGGGCGGACCGCTGAGACGTCGAGGGCCGAGCCGCCGGACGCGATCACACGCCGCCGGGGCGAGATGACCGACGTCTCGTGAGCCGGCTGAACCGACCCGTTCGCCGCAGCGACGTGAGTGGCCATCGTCAGGAGGTCGGGGACTCCGAACACCTCCGACGCGAAGCAGCCGGGGTAGGCCAGCACACCTACGCGCAACGGACTCATACGGCCCCTCCGGCACCTTGATCGGATGGCGATATTACCGGGATACATGGCGATACCGCCTCTTCTCCAAGAGGGCGGCCACTCGTCACCATCTCGGTCATGACAATCATGCGAGGACAGAGTGACCCCTTGGACGACTTCGCGCGGAGGACCGTCGGCGTCGATGACGTCGACAAGACCGTTTATGTCTCCGGGGCAGGGCCGGCCGTCGTCCTCATGCCCGAGATGCCGGGCATCAGCCCCGACGTCGCCCGGTTCGCTCGCTGGGTGCGCGATGCCGGCTTCTCCGTGTACATGCCCTCTCTTTTCGGGGTCGACGGTGCTTATCCGCTCGCCGAGGCGCAGGAGACCGTCGTACGACGCGCGTGTGTCAGCGCCGAGTTTCGAGCGTTTGCCGGTGGAGGTACCAGCCCCGTCGTCACATGGCTGCGCGGCCTCGCTCGCCTGGCGCACACCGAGCGCGGCGGGCCCGGTGTCGGCGCCGTCGGTCTGTGTTTCACCGGCAACTTCGCCTTGACCATGGCGCTCGAACCCGCTGTCGTCGCACCGGTGGTGAACCATCCGTCGCTTCCGCTCGACGACGACGCCGGTCTGGAGATCGGTGACGAGGACGCTGCTGCCGTGGCCGAACGCGTGGCGCGAGACGGGTTGAAGGTTCTCGCTTACCGATTCGACAACGACAGGTGGTGCACCGGTCGGCGGTTCGCGGCCTACCGGGCACTGCTCGGGGACGCGTTCGACGGCCGCGTACTCAGATCCGGGACGGCGAACACCAACCCGCCACCCTTCTTCCGTGATGTCGTCGGTTGCGCCCACAGCGTCGTCACAGCGCATCTCGTCGACCAGGACGGTCACCCCACCGTGCAGGCCCGGAACGAGATCATCGCCTTCCTGGCCGAACGGCTCGGGACACGGCAGGAATGATCCCTGCACGGCCCGTCCCGGCCTTGCTGGTCGGGGGCGACACCGACGGTGGCAAGGGTCCGACAGGCGGCCGGGTCGGGACGGGGGGAAATCTTCGCCGGCCTGGATGACCATGAACGGGAACACGTGCCCCAGTGACCTGAGTCAGAGATTCGGTTGCAGTAAGCGCTGTCCCGTAATTGCTGGTCAGAGGTGAGATGATCTTGCCGTGGTTGGTGTGATTGTGGCGTCGGAGCCGTCCTGGATAGTCCCGTTCACCGGGCTGAGCCCGCGGCAGTTCGGCAAGCTGGTCACCGCGCTGCGGCGCGAGGGTGCCGACCCGGTCCGCAAGGGCCGGCCCTGGAGTCTGCCGCTGGAGGACCGGGTCCTGCTGGTCGCCGCGTACCGGCGCACGAACTTCACCCTGCGCCAACTGGCTCCGTTGTTCGGGGTGTCGAAGTCGGCGGCCGACCGGATCGTCGATCACCTGGGTCCTTCGCTCGCGCTCCAGCCGCGCAGGCGGTTTCGCAAGGACACCGTGCTGATCGTGGACGGCACTGTGCGCCACGAGGCGCTTGATGACCGGGCGGGGGTGGAAGGACTACGCCACCGGGCTGTCGCAGCAGTCCGGTTGAAGCTGAGGGCAGCCTGATCCGGGGGGGCGCCGGTGTGGGTGGGAAGCAGCCCTGACAACGCCGGGACGTGCTGGCACTGCCAGACAGTGCGGGTCCGGCAAGCGAGACGAGAAGGTGTACGAGAGGAACCAGTGGCAAAGCTCCGTAAGCGACGAACCGGCTCCAATCTGGTGGATATGGGCCGGGATGCAGTGCGTGACCACTCTGGTGGTCAACTCCGAAGCCGCGTAGTGCCGTCGGTGGGGAGGCCACGATGAAGGACTGCGGCGTAGTCGTGGCGATGCTGCCGGAGCAAGAGCTGGGCGCCTCCCTCGTCGACCGGTCATCGAGTGAACGTGGGAACCATCCCCGGTCGCCCTACGGACCAGGCCGCCAGCTTGGTCCAGGGCAGGCCCGTCGCCGGCCGAGGGCCGTGGGATGGGGCGGAGGTCCCGTAGTAGTCCGAGCGCGCGAGAGGCACGCACATGGCGAAGTTGCGCCGTCTAACTCGGCGTTGGATCACTCTCTCAGAGAGTAGAGGTTCGGAAGGAGAAGCCTCTGGACTACCCGCCTCACCTGGACGCGAAAGCGCGAGGGGACAACAGCATGGCGGGAAAGCGTGGAGCGTTGTGAAGGCGTTTATAGCGCTGCCGCGCAAAGTCCGTGTGATATGGCGAAGACCAGACTGTTTGAAGCCCAGTTCCCAGGGATGGAAATGTGCATCCTCCGACATACAACGCCCGGAGCGGAGCCACCAGCATCAGGCGAATCCCCTTTGCTTCGCCCCAACCCTTCCGACTGGTGGACGGTGGGCAACGAGCTCACTCAAGGGAACGGACAGGCCGCCTACGTCACGCTCGATACGTCCAACGCAAGAGGAATTCGGGATCACCTAAGGGGCGCGAGCCCTACGGTGACGGAGTGCCAGTAGTAGTCGTGGGAGTAACGCCCCACCGAGGAGAGCGGGAGAGCCGCTTACAGGGCCAAGTGGCACAGGTGTCCACGATATCCGGAGAGGCAAGGTACGCGTAATGCAGAGAGCCGAAGCCCTGATGGAGATCATCCATGAACGCGGCAAGAGAGGATTGCCACTGGAGAGGCTGTATCGGCACTTATTCAACCCAGAGCTGTACTTGCGGGCCTACGGGAAGATCTATCGCAATGACGGCTCTATGACACCCGGCTCCACCCAGGAGACCGTGGATGGTATGAGTCTGAAGAAGATTCAGGCGATCATCGATGCGCTGCGGTATGAGCGCTATCGGTGGACCCCGGTTCGACGCGTATACATCGAAAAGAAGGGATCTCCCGCGAAGCGTCGCCCTCTGGGTCTGCCTTCGTGGTCGGACAAGCTGCTGCAAGAAGTGATCCGCTCCCTGTTGGAAGCGTATTACGAGCCGCAGTTCTCCGACCGCTCTCACGGCTTCAGACCAGAAAAGGGATGTCACACTGCGCTCACGGAAGTATCTGAGACGTGGCGTAGTGTCACCTGGTTCGTCGAGGGAGACATCTCCCAGTGTTTTGACCGGCTGGATCACGGAGTCTTGCATTCCGTCCTGGCCGAGGACATTCACGACAGCCGCTTCCTGCGGCTGATCGACGGACTTCTCCAGGTCGGATATCTGGAGGAATGGCGCTACCACGAAACATTGAGTGGTGCGCCACAAGGGGGTGTTCTGAGCCCCTTGCTCTCCAATATCTACCTGAACCGGTTGGACAAGTACGTCGAGACAACACTCTTACCCCTCTTCAACCAGGGAGCCCGCCGCAAGCCGTATCTTCCGTACATGCGGATACACAAGGCGGCTTGGAAGCTGGAAAAACGCGGACAGCGCGAGGAAGCACGACAGTTGCGTCGTCAACTGCAACAGCTCCCCTCGCACGATCCAAACGATCCTGGCTTCCGACGGCTGCACTACGTCCGCTACGCGGACGATTGGCTGCTGGGGTTCTCCGGTACACGACGGGAGGCCGAGTACATCAAGGAGAAGATCGGGAAGTTCCTGCGGAACCGGTTGAAGCTGGAACTCTCCGAGCCGAAGACCTTGATTACCCACGGGCGGACACAGGCCGCTCGCTTCCTCGGCTACGAAATCGTGGTCCTGCACGACGATGCCAAGCGCGATCGGAACGGTCATCGCTCTATCAACGGGCAGATCGGCCTGAAAGTGCCAATGGACGTCGTGCGCGGAAAATGCAAGCCCTACATGCGCCGCGGCAAACCGGCCGCCCTGCTGGAGCGCGTGCACGACTCGGATTTCCGGATCGTCACGCGGTTTCAGTCAGAGTTCCGGGGCCTCGCGGAGTATTACCAGCTGGCCTACAACCGGCATCGCCTCGGCCTGCTGAGGTGGATCACGGAACGCTCCCTGACCAAGACGCTGGGACATAAGAACAAGATCAGCGTCAACAAGGTCTGGAATCGCTACCGTGCCACCTGGCAGACACCTGCTGGACCCCGAAGGGGTCTACAGATCAAGGTCGAACGCGGCAAAGGAAAGAAGCCACTGGTCGCCCGTTGGGGCGGGGTCTCGCTGGCCCGAAGGACCACGAGGGTAACTCTCAAAGACGACCTTCCTGCGGTTTGGAGGAAGCGTCCCGCAGAACTCATCGACCGGCTCATGTCCGGCCGTTGCGAACTCTGCAAGGCGCGAACAGAAGTCGAAGTGCACCACATTCGGCGTCTGAGTGACCTTCGCTCCGGGAGTCAGGCTGAACAGCCTGACTGGGCAAAGCAGATGGCATCGCGCCGCCGCAAAACCCTGATCGTCTGCCGTGACTGCCACAACGGAATCCACAGCGGATTCCCTATTCGGCAGGACTCGATTGAATCGACGCTGGAGAGCCGGGTGCGGTGATAAGTCGCATGCCCGGTTCGGTGGGGGGCCGTCGGAAAAGGGTCCGCATCAGCGGACACCTCGCCGGCGGCCTACCCTGCGGGACCAGCAAGTCAGCAGGGAGGAAACTGGAATGCCAGGAGGATTTCGCCGGTGAATACCGACGAACTGGAGTCGGCCCTTTACTGGGGCGAGCGCCGGGTACTGGAGATTCAGACCAAGCTGCACCAGTGGGCCAGCGGTGATCCTCACCGCCGGTTCGACGACCTGTTCAACCTTGTTACCGATCCCGCCTTCCTTCTGGTTGCGTGGGCTCGGGTGCGGGGTAACAAGGGTGCACGCACCGCCGGAGTGGACGGACGAACTGCTCACTACGTGGAGGCGGTGCGAGGAGTCGAGGTATTCCTCGACGAACTGCGGTCGGCGTTGAAGGACCGTAGTTTCCGCCCGTTGCCGGTGCGGGAGCGGCTCATTCCCAAGGCGAACGGAAAGCTCCTTCGCCTCGGAATTGCGACCGTCACCGACCGCGTGGTCCAAGCATCCTTGAAGCTGGTGTTGGAGCCGATCTTCGAGGCGGATTTTCACCCACAGAGTTACGGGTTCCGTCCGAAGCGCCGGGCCCATGACGCGGTGGCGGAAGTGCGTCACCTTACCTCCCGCTCGTATGAGTGGATCGTGGAAGGTGACATTGCTGCCTGCTTCGATGAAATTTCGCATCCAGCCTTGAGGGACAGGGTGCGAAGGCGCATCGGAGACAAACGCGTTCTGGCCCTGGTGAAGGCATTTCTCAAGGCAGGCATCCTCGGCGAGGACAAGTCCTTGAGGCCGACTGACGCCGGTACTCCGCAAGGGTCGATCTCTCTCCATTGCTGAGCAACGTGGCCCTGTCCGTGCTGGACGAGTACATCGCCCAGGCGCCGGGCGGACCTCGTGCCAAGCAATATCAGCAGGCCAAGCGTCGCCGGAACGGTCTGCCCAACTACCGGTTGATCCGGTACGCGGACGACTGGTGCCTGGCGGTATCGGGTACCCGAGGTGACGCAGAGGGACTGCGTGAGGAGATCGCGATTGTGCTTGCCACGGTGGGCTTGCGTCTGTCGCGGGAGAAGACACTGATTACCCATATCGAGGATGGTCTCGACTTTCTCGGCTGGCACATCCAGCGCCACCGGAAACGAGGCACCAGCAAACACTTCGTCTACCTCTATCCGGCCAAGAAGGCGCTCCGCTCCATCATGGCCAAGGTGAAGAAGTTGTGCTGGCAGGACGTGAACCTGCCACTCGATGCTCTGCTGCACCAGCTCAATCAGGTGCTGCGGGGCTGGACCGCCTACTTCAAGCACGGTTCGTCGAAGGCGACCTTCAACTACCTGCGGGCCTACACCTGGAAGCAGGTCTTTGGATGGCTGCGCCGCAAACACCGGCGAACCAACTGGAAGGAAATCCGGCGCAAGAACACCAGCGACGGATGGTGGCCCGCCACCAGCGAGACAACCCTCTTCAATCCGGGGGCAGTAAAGATCGTCTATTACTCCTACCGGGGAAGGGAAATCCCCTCGCCATGGCCGAGCACAGCATGAGGAAGGCCAGTTGAACCACCGGGACTTGCGGAGCGCCCGTTGCGTGGAAACGCGCACGGCGGGTGCGGGAGGCGGTTCGGGGAAACCCACCGACGGAAACGTCGGCAGGGCGCCCCGGGTCGACCTCACCTGGTGCCCACCCGCGACCACACCATCGCCGAGCGGTCGAAGAACTACCGGTACTCCACCAACCACCAGGTCGTCATCGACGCGGACACCCGGCTCGTCGTCGCCGTCGGCCGGCCGCTGCCCGGCAACCGCAACGACTGCAAAGCGTGGGAGTTGTCCGGCGCGAAGGACGCCGTCGGCAGGACCACGGTGATCGCGGACGGTGGCTACCGCGGCACCGGCCTGATCATTCCGCACCGCCGCGAACGCGGCCAGACCGAACTCCCGGACTGGAAAGAAGAACACAACGCTTCCCACCGCAAGGTCCGCGCCCGAGTCGAGCATGCCTTCGCGCGGATGAAGACCTGGAAGATCCTCCGAGACTGCCGCCTGAAAGGCGACGGCGTCCACCACGCCATACTCGGCATCGCCCGCCTCCACAACCTCACCCTCGCCGGATGACCGGGAAACAACGCTGGTCAACCAGCATGCCGTAGATCATTTACGGGACAGCGCTACTGCAACGGTGCTTGCTGTGACGGGTGGGCAGGTCGATCGTTGGTGTGGTCATGGGTGGGCATCTTGCTGAGGTCGGTTCGTGGGCCGGTGAGTTGAGTGCGGTGCAGGGGCGCTTTCTGCATCGGTTCAGCAGGTCGGAGCCGCGTGAGTCTGCTCTTGCCCTATATGCGGGGGTTGATGGCGCCGCTGGAGCGGAAGAACGGCTGGACGTTGGCTGAGGAAGCGGGCCATGCAGGCCCGGACCGCATCCACCGGCTTCTGAACCGGATCGAGTGGGACGCCGACGAGGTTCTGGACGATGTGCGTGCGTACGTGGCCGAGCATCTCGGCGACCCGGGTGCGGTCCTGATCGTGGACGACACCGGCTTTCTGAAGAAGGGCACCGGCTCCGCCGGGGTGCAGCGGCAGTACTCCGGCACCGCCGGCCGCACGGAGAACTGCCAGGTCGGTGTCTTTCTCGCCTATGCGGCCCCGCTCGGGCGGACGCTGATCGACCGTCGGCTGTATCTGCCCGCCTCCTGGACGGACGACCGTGAGCGTTGCCGCCGGGCCGGCGTCGACGATGCGGTCGGTTTCACGACCAAGGTGGCGATGGCCAAGGCGATGGTCCGCCGGGCGATTGCCGACAAGATCCCGTTCCGCTGGGTGACCGCGGATGCCGGCTACGGTTACAGCAAGGGCTGGCGCTCCGAGCTGGAACAGGCGGACGTCTTCCACGTCATGGCCACCACCCGCCACGACACGGTTGTCACTCGCTGGGCGATCGACCACCCGGTGAGCGATCTCTTCCCCGGCCTGCCCCGGCAGAAGTGGAAACGCCGCTCGTGCGGTGCGGGCGCCCACGGGCCCCGCGTCTACGACTGGGCGCGTGTCGAGGTGCGCCCCTGGCACCGGCCCGACCGCCGGCACTGGGTGATCGCCCGCCGCAGCGTCGCCCGCCCCGAAGAACTCTCCTACTGCATCGCTTACTGCCCCGACGACACCACCCTGGACGAGCTGATCCGCATCGCCGGCAGCCGCTGGGCGATCGAGGAATGCTTCGTGCGACACGAGGCTGCTTGAGCTGAGTGAACTCACCGAGAGGAGGTTCCGTTGAGGAAGGTGTAGTTCCGGGCCAGTGTTCAGGGCCTGTCCCCGCCCCGGCGTGCGTTCCTGGTAACGGGAGGGTGCGAAGCCCGGGGGAAAAGCCCAAGGACTCCTGTTCCATCCGGGAGTTACAGGCAAGGGGAATGAGTGGACGGGTGAATGCGAATGAACCCTTGGCTATGCCTCGTAACTTCGAACCCCGCCGATGGGATGTTTCAGCGGGGTAAAGGACTGGCCGTTGAGAAGCGGCAGGCGCCGGCTGGAGAGAAGCAGTCAGCCGGGAGAGCACCGCCGTCCCGGGGTAGAGAGGGCACCCACCCCGCTCGCATCTCGCTCATGCAGAACGTGGAAACCCCGAAGGGGTCCTGGTCGCTTCGTGCACCGGGTAGGCCGACCGCAAGGAACGCTCAATCCCCCGGCGGGAACAGGATGACCCAAGAAGCAAACGCCGGTGGCCGAAAGGCAACAGGAAACCGGGACACAACAGCTGGTCACTCCACCAGCCATCCCGCATAACTGGCCGGACAGGGTCCAGGTGACCCGGCCCGAAAGGGTGCTGACGTGGGTCAGGTGAGCCTGCGAAGAGAACGATGACAAGGACGATGGAACTGAAGGACACGTTAGACGCTGTGCCGCCGAGCGGCCCGGTGAACGGACCCGAAGACGAGCTGCTCGACTGGCATGCGATCGACTGGGATGCCGCCGAGGGGAACGTACGTCGTCTGCGCCAGCGCATCTTCGCGGCGTCGCAGGCCGGGGACCTGAAGAGGGTCCGCAACTTGCAGAAACTGATGCTCCGCAGCCGCAGTAACACGCTGGTCAGCGTGCGACGGGTGACGGAGACCAACGCTGGTCGCCGGACGGCGGGCATCGACGGCAGAGCCGTGCTCACAAACCCGGGAAAGGCCGAGTTGGCCACCTGGGTCCAGCACGGCTCAGCTTCGTGGAAGCCCAAGCCCGCCCGGCGCGTCTACATTCCGAAGAGCAACGGAAAGCGGCGTCCCCTCGGGATTCCGGTCATCATTGACAGAGTCCTGCAAGCCAAGGCAGTCAATGCGCTGGAACCCGAATGGGAAGCCCGGTTCGAGCCGAAGTCTTATGGGTTCAGGACGGGCAGGGGATGTCAGGATGCGATCCAGGCGATTTTCACGGTCGCGCACGGGAAGATCCCGAAGCGGAAGTGGGTACTGGACGCGGATCTGGCAGCGGCATTCGACCGCATCGATCACGCTCACCTCATCGAGATGCTGGGAACCTTTCCCGCCACGAGAATGGTCACCCGATGGCTGAAGGCCGGAGTCATCGAGAAGGAGTGCTTCACCGCCACTGAGGAAGGAACGCCTCAAGGCGGCGTGATCAGTCCCCTTCTGCTCAACATTGCTCTCCATGGAATGGAGGAGGCTGCCGGAGTCCGCTATTTCACCGGCGGATCACACGCCGGTGAAACAAGACCGGGCTCGCCGGTGCTGATCAGATACGCTGACGACCTGCTTGCCTTTGCTCATTCCAGAGTTGAGGCCGAGCAGATCCAGACGCGACTGGCCACGTGGTTGAAACCCAGAGGTCTGGTCTTCAACGAGGACAAGACGAGCATCGTCCACCTCAACGAGGGCTGCGATTTCCTGGGCTTCAACATCCGCCGCTACCGCGGCGGGACGGTGCTCCTGATCAAACCCAGCACGGCAGCCGTGCGACGCATCCGGAAACGGCTGGCCGCCGAGGTCAAGGCCCTGCGAGGGGCCAACGCCGAAGCGGTGATCCACAAGCTCAACCCGATCATCCGGGGATGGGCCGCCTACTACCGGAGCGCGGTGTCCAGCCGCATCTTCCATGCCCTGGACGCCTACGTGTGGAAGCTCGTCTACAAGTGGGCAACTCACACACACCCGAACAAGCCGAAGCACTGGGTCACTGCCCGCTACTTCGGCATGTTCAACAAGGCCAGGCGGGACCGGTGGGTCTTCGGCGACCGCGACAGCGGCCGCTACCTCACCAAGTTCTCCTGGACCAAGATCGTCCGGCATCAGATGATCAAGGGCGCGGCGTCCGTCGACGACCCAGCCCTTGCCGACTACTGGGCCGAACGACGTCGCAAACACAAGCCAGCACCTGCATACGCCCGCGAGCCATCAGGGCTTGCTTGAGCCGTGTGCTCGGACAACGGGCCCGCACGGTTCTGAGGGGGGACCGCCGCAGCAACGCGGCGGTCCTACCCGACCAGACCGCGAAGCAGGAGTGCGGCCTGGACGACTACCAAGTTCGCCGCTACCCCGGCTGGCACCGCCATATCACCCTGGCCATGGCCGCCCATGCCTGCCTCACCGTCCTGTGGGCCCGCGAACTGGACACCGGGAAAGCAGAAACGGATCCTCCCAGCTCATCCACCTCGGCCTCGCCGAGATCAGACGCCTGATCCACCGCCTCACCAACCGGCGGCCCGCACCGGTCGAGCACATCCTGCACCGGTCGACCTGGCGCCGAAGACGACAACACCAAGCCCGCACCAGCCACTACAAACAACGCGGCCACACACCACCAGAAACCGACCCACTATCATACAAAAGACCGTTGCAGTACTAGTCGTTCGTGACCCCAGCTGACCGCAGGTGCCTCGGTCTGTGCAGGAGCTCGGAGGCATCCCGGTGAGGTGAGAGGTTCACCCTGCGGAGGGCTCGGACCACGGGTATTCGATTATCCGCGCGACTGCGGCCGTGAGGGTGCCAGACGCAGGGGCCCGCCGGTCTCTTGCTGGAGGTCAGGGCCTGATACCTCACACACGACGGGATACAGCCATTGCTCCAGGCCCTTCAGGGACTTCGCGCAGATTCACCCCAACGAGCCGAAGTCAGTAGGATCTAAAGGCCCGCATCCGCGGCCCGTGAAGCGAACACCTTCACGACCGGTGGTGCGGGGCTATGGATTCGCTTGCGAGAGCCCATAAGACGGCCCGCGGTCGCGGGCCGTCCGTGACCAGTGGAGTTCGAACAACATGAGACCTGTACGTCCGCGCCCCTACACGTGCATAGGAACCCTCCTCGCCGTCGGCCTTCTGGCCGGCTGCTCCTCATCGGACGGGTCGGCCGAGCCGACGCGTTCGGAATCGTCGTCCGGCCGGCCCGCGCCCGGGAACGAGAGCCCTAAGGCGTCGTCCCCGGCCTTCGCCACCCCGTCCGAGTGCGACGGCCTCCAGCTCAAGGGCGGTACGACCCTGGCCGGTTCGGCCCTGTCGAAGTGCCTGGTGGCCGCCCTGAAGGCGTACGGATCGGGGACGGAGGCCGTGCAGTCGGGGGACGAGTCGGGGACGTCGCGGTTCCTCTTCGGGGACGAGCCCGCGCTGGCCGGGTCGATGACGGGGCCGGAGGGGGAGAAGGCGTACGTCTTCAAGGGCGAGGACGAGTGGATCAAGACGCCGGGGCTCGGCAAGTGGGTCAAGGGGGACAAGAACAGCAGTGACCCGCAGGAGCAGATCGTGGCCGCCACCGGGAAGCTCTACCGCGCGCTCGCCGATCCGGAGATGACGGCCCAGATGATCGCGTCGGCGCCGGAGTGGACCGTCGAGCAGGAGCGGCCCGTGCTCTCCCTGGAGAACGGGGAGGACGTCACGGCGTGGCGGATCGTGAACAAGAAGCCGTACACGTTCATGGGCGCGGCCGTGCGCGAGCACATCCTCTGGTTCGGGGACGACTTCACGCCCTACGGCGGGCAGGCCGAGTCCCGGACGGCTGGCGTGATGAGCACGACCACGCAGCACTTCTACGACCTGGGCAAGCCGGTGACGATCGAGGCGCCCGAGTAGACCTTTCGCGCTCCGCGTTCAGGGGCCGGCGGACGGCTCCGGGGCGCGGGGCGCGCACGGCCGGGCGCCTACAGCGGGACGATGACGAGGGCCGTGTCGTCGTCGGCGCCCGTCGGCAGCAGATCCGCCGGCAGCGCGTCGGCGAGCACTTCGGCCCCGGCCCCGTGGTGGCGGGCGAGGGAGGCGGCGAGCCGGTCGAGCCCGGTGTCGATGTCCTCGTTCCGGCGCTCGATCAGGCCGACGTCGAAGCTGGTCACGGCGATGCCGTGCAGGACCTCGAACCCGAAATCGGAGTTGTGACGTCCCCACCGGCCCAGGACCTCGCGGTGGTAGAGCAGCGCGGTGCCGATCCCGCTGCGCGACGGGAGCAGCGGGGCCGCGTCCAGGTCGCGCATGGCGCGGGCAAGCGGCTTGTGGCCGTAGCGGTCCCACCCGGTGGCCTCCTGCAGCAGCACGGCGTCGACCCGCCGGGCGTCGACCCGCTCGGCCGCGCTGTTGATGCGCTCGGCCAGCAGCGGCCAGCGATGGTCCGGGTCCCCCGACCCGGTACGCAGGCCGCCGAGCCCGAGATTCTGCACCACGATGGTCAGTTCCATGCACACTCTCCCCTTGCGTCTGGTGCGTCTCCCGCCCGGAAGACCGTCCGGACGCCCCGGGGACGCCGTAGCCACAACCCGCCGCCCATGGGCCGGCCACCCCAAGCCTTGGCGAGCGGGCCCGGCCACGCATGGCGAGTGGGGCCGCCTGCCCAGCACCGGCTCCGTCACCTACCCTCCCGGTCGCCTACCTGCCCGGCCTGACGATGCGCCGGATCGCCGACCTCTACCCGGGCGAGGCCAAGACGGATGTGAAGGACGCGTTCATCATCGCGGACGCGGCCCGGGCGATGCCGCACACGCTGCGGGCGATCGACGGCGAGGACGAGACGATTGCCGAGCTGGAGATGATCGTCGGGTTCGACGACGACCTGGCCGGCGAGGCCACCCGGGTCGCGAACCGGCTGCACGGCCTGCTGACCCAGATCCATCCGTCGCTGGAACGGGTCCTGGGGCCGCGGTTGCAGCACCCGGCCGTCCTCACCCTGCTGGAGCGGTTCGGGTCACCGGCCCAGATACGCAAGGCCGGCCGCCGGCGGCTGGTGACCCTGCTGCGGCCGAAGGCACCGCGGATGGCCGAGCGGCTGGTCGAAGAGATCTTCGCCGCCCTGGACGAGCAGACCGTCACCGTTCCGGGGACCGAGGCGGCCGCGCTGATCGTCCCGAGCCTGGCCGCCTCGCTGACGGCCGTGCTCGACCAGCGCAAGCTACTGGCCGGGCGGATCGAGGAACTGCTGGAGGTCCACCCTCTTTCCAAGGTCCTGACGTCGATGCCGGGCGTCGGCATCAGGACCGGAGCCAGGATCCTGATCGAGGTCGGCGACGGCAGCACCTTCCCGACCGCCGGCCACCTCGCCGCCTACGCCGGACTCGCCCCGGCAACCCGGAGCTCGGGCTCCTCGATCCGCGGCGAACAGCCCTCCCGGAGAGGAAACAAACAGCTCAAACGAGCCTTCTTCCTCTCCGCCTTCGCCGCCCTGGGCGACCCCGCGTCCCGGGCCTACTACGACAAGAAGATCGCCCAAGGCAAGCACCACACCCAGGCCCTGCTCTGCCTCGCCAGACGCCGGGCCGACGTCCTGTTCGCGATGCTCCGCGACGGAACCTTCTACGAGCCCCAACCCGTTGCGGCCAGGTGAGGAGTCCAGACTGCTCGATCACTCCTCCGGCCGAAGCCGCTGACGAGCCGCCTCAAGCCGCTGGTCATAGTCAGGCGTGAACAGCTCAGGAAGCGCCTTGTCGAGCGTTCCGGCGATCCGATGGATCGGCGCCCAGACCGCCGGATCGTCGACAACGCGGCTGAGGTCCGTCATCTGGAGCTTCTCCAGCCAGTGCGACAGCACCAGTGCCTCATCACCCGTGAGCTTGATCGTCACCTGGCTATCACTCATGCACACCCCTACGGCTCGGCCCGCCCTTGACCGCACGAACCTACTGGCCTTGGACCTTGACCAAACACATAGGGGCACCCCCCCCGGGACCGGGCGCCGCCGCCGAGCACGCGGCGCTCTGCCCCCGCTGGTCGGGGCCCGGGTCCTGCGCGCCACTCTTCACCCGGGCCGTTCATCTGCCGCGCGTCGCTTCCCGGTACACAGCCGTCAGCGCGTCGTCGATGGGCTGGTGCTGCGGCTTCCCTGAGGAATCCGCATCGGCGATCCCGGACGCGCCGCGCCCTATCCGGCCGGCCTCGCGCACCTCGGCCCGTACACCCGCGGCACACCCACGCGGTGGACGGCATCCAGATGGACTCAAAAGGCCCCGGACCGGGGCCGTCCGACAGGCTCGCGTCGCCGGCCGGTGCGGTCGCTGCGTCTTGGAAGCGGGCGCTGCCGTCACCGCGTCCGCACAATCACGCGGCGCGGCGCGGCGCGGCACGGGATCGGCGGCCCCTGCTCGTCACGCGCCCGCAGCGTCATCGCCGCGGATTCCCACGTCGGCGCCGGACACTCCGAGGGCGATCGAGCGCCAGGCGGCAGCCCACGAGACCTCCACCGCACCGGAGTTGTCGGCCGTCTGTCCGGGCAGGCCCGGCTATGGGAACTCGGGGAGTTACCCGGTCTCGCGGCGGGCCGCACGGGAGTTCCGGTAGGCCCTGCCAATGCCCTGATCCTCCTCGGCACCACCCTGGGCAAGCAGTGGGCGCACCGGTCGTCCCGGCTATGCGGTGTTTGCGTCGCCGCGCGGGTTGCCGGCCGCGGCGTGGGCGGTGACCAGCCCCGATTCGTAGGCCGCGATGACCGCCTGGGTGCGGTCACGGACGTCGAGCTTGCCGAAGATGCTGGTGATGTAGTTCTTGACCGTGGAGACGCTTATGTCCAGGGCGTGGGCGATCTCGGCGTTGTCGAGACCGGTGGCCATCAGACGCCACACCTCGACCTCCCGGGGTGTGAGTTCGCCCAGGTCGGTGGGGAGCGGCTGCGACCCGCCATGAGGGGCACGCACGTAGGTGGAGATCAGCCGGGTGAGCAGACGCGGCGCGACGACGGCCTCGCCCGCGTGGACGGTGCGGATCGCCGCGCTCAGGTCCTCCGGCGAGCTGTCCTTGGGCAGGAACCCGCAGGCTCCGGCGCGCAGGGCGCCCACGACGTACTCGTCCATGTCGAAGGTGCTGAGGGCCAGGACCCGGCAGCCGGGCACGGTGGCGGAGAGTTCCTCGGTCGCGCCGACACCGTCGAGGACAGGCATCCGGATGTCCATCACCACGACGTCGGGACGCAGCCGGCGGGCGAGGGCGACAGCCTGCGCGCCGTCCTCGGCCTCTCCCACGATCTCGAAGGACGGCTCGGGGGAGAGGATCAGCGACAGGCCGCGCCGGACCAGCGACTGGTCGTCCGCGATCAGCACCCTGATCCTCGGTGTGTTCGGCCGGATGTCGATCATCGGGGTCCCCTCTCGTGCCGGACGGCTGCTTCGGCCGCCTCGTCCGTGGTCAGTGGCAGGTCGGCCACCACTGCGAACCCGCCATCGGCCTGCGGGCCGACGGTGAGGGCGCCGCCGTGCAGGGCGACGCGCTCGCGCATGCCGATCAGGCCGTAACCACCCGAGCCCACCGACGACGCCCGCTCCTGCGGCGGGGTGCTCCCACCGTCGTCCCGCACTTCGACGGTGACTCGATCCCGGCGATATGTCAGCCGTACGGACACGCGGGCGGGCCCCGCGTACTTGCGGGCGTTGGTGAGAGCTTCCTGGGTGATCCTGAACACCGTGAGGCCGACGGTCGGGGGCAGCGGGCGCTGCGGCCCGTGGACGCGGAACTCGGTCGACAGTCCGGCAAGGCGGGATTCGACCACCAGACGGTCGAGGTCGTCGATGCCCGGCTGGGGCTGCGACGGCGCGGACTCCGGTTCGTCACCGGCCCGCAGCACATCAAGGAGCTGGCGCATCTCGCGCAGGGCGAGCCGCCCGGAGGATTCCAGGGTGACCAGGGCATCCCGGGCCACCTCCGGCCGGGCGAGGTTGGCCCGGGCTCCGCCGGACATCAGCTGCATGGTGGTGATGTGGTGGGCCACGATGTCGTGCAGCTCCCGTGCGATGCGGCGGCGTTCGTCGGCCACCGCACGGTCGGCGAGAAGTCGGCGGTTCGCCGCCACCTCCCGCTGCCAGCGGTTGACCGCCATGGCGGTGCCGACGACGATCAGGGCGGTGAGGGGCGTGACAGCGGCATCCTGCCAGGGCGGAATCCGGCCGTGACTCTGGCTCAGCAACGTCAGCGACACCGTCGCGACAGCCGCGACCGCTGTCACCCGGCCGGTGCAGGCCCTGGCGACCGAGTACAGGGCGACCAGCAGGACGGCACCGAAGTGTCTGGGCAGCGGCGCGGTCAGGGTGGCCGTCGTGTCGAGTGCCAGTACGGCGGCGAGCGCCACCACCGGGTGGCTGCGCCGGACGAGCAACGGCAGGGCTGCCAGCGCGACGAGGAGGAACCCGGCCACGCTCACGGCGTACCGGCCGGCGGGGTCGTCGAAGAACACGTAGCTGAGCAGGTTCATCACGCAAGCCCCGCCGGCCACGAGCGCGTCGTTACGGGACCACGGCGGCCCGGCGCCGTCGATGTGCAGCGGCTCCCGGGCATCGCCGGGCCCGATGTGTCGGCGCCTGCGCATGTCTGTTCTCCTCGTGGCCGGCCTCCCGGCCCTCGGTAGAGGGTTTCACAGCAGCCGCGGTGGCAGCACCGCCGGCGGCAGCTCGCGGCCCGCGACCAGGACCATGACCCGGATCGGGACCAGGACCCGGGTCCTGGTTTCCGGCCGGGGCAGGACCCAGGGCCCCGCCCCGGATCATCCGCTGCCAGGACGCTTTCCAGCCTCTCGGGGTGATGGTCTGGAGACCGGCCGGGAGCCCCCGGCAGACGTCCGCATGCAAGCCCGTCCGCCGGAGGACACCGTGATCCGAGCTCTGACCGGATACTCCACCAGACACCCGTGGAAAGTCATCGCCCTCTGGACGGTGCTGGGTGTCGTGCTGAGCGCCCTGGCCCCCACACTGATCGACCGCGTCACCCAGAACCAGACTGGGGATTTCCTGCCCAGGAGCTACGACTCGGCCGCCGCCCTGGAGATCGCCGAGAAGCAGTTCGGGGTGAACCCCGATGCCACCACCGTGACGATGCTGGTCGCCCGGACCGACGGCAAGGCTCTCGGCGCCGCCGACCGGAAACGGATCGAGGCCGAGGCGGCGAAGTTGGCGCAGCGCCGGGTGATCATGCCCAGGGAGGACGACAGGCCGACATTCCTGGTCCCGGACCACTCCCAGACCCCCCGGATCGCCCCGACGATGGTGGCACCCGACCGGAGTTTCGAACTGCTCTCGGTCGAGCTGATCGGGAACCGTACGGACAAGGGGGTCCAGGGCGTCTACCGGGCCTTCCGGGATGCCGCCCGGACGCAGTTCTCCGAGGCGGGGATGCGCACCGGCTTCACCGGAAGTCTTGCCGACACCGTCGACACCACCGATTCCCACGAGACCGCCGCGAAGGTCGGGGGCGCCCTCCTGATGGGGCTCATCCTGCTGATCAACGTGCTGGTGTTCCGCAGCGTGCTGGCGGCCCTGTTGCCGCTGGTCGCGATCGCCATGATCATCGGCGTGGCGGGGGGAGCAGTCGCGGGTGCCGCGATACTCACCGGGCGCAAGCTCGATGCGGGCACCCCTGATCTGATCAGCGTGGTCCTGCTCGGCATCGGCATCGACTACCTGCTGTTCCTGCTGTTCCGCTTCCGCGAACAACTGCGCGCCCGGCCGGAGCGGTCCGCCCGCGAGGCGGCCGGGCAGGTCTCGGGACGGGTGGGCACCGCGATCACCTCGGCGGCGCTGACCATCGTGGCCGCGTTCGCCACGCTGGGCGTGGCGACCTTCGGCCAGTTCCGCTCGCTGGGCCCCGCCATCGCCGTCGCGGTCCTGGTGATGCTGCTCGGCAGCCTCACCCTGCTGCCGGCGCTCCTCGCGGCCGCCGGACGCAAGATGTTCTGGCCCTCCAAAACCCTTGGCCACGAGCCCGACGAGGGCCGCGCCGCCCGCTTCGGGGCTCTGGTCGCACGACGACCGCTGACGATGGTGGTCGCCTCCATCGCCCTGCTTGCCGCGCCGGCCGCCGGGCTGATCGGGATCCGCATGGACTACGGCCAGGGCAACGCCGCTGCCAAGACCCCTGCGGCGGCCACCGCCACCGAGATATCCCGTGCACTGCCGGCCGGAGTCTCGGACCCGACGAGCGTCTTCGTCACCGCCACCGACGGCGGCACCCTCACCGCAGGCCGGCTCGACGGCCTCTCCCGTGCTCTTACCCGGGTCAAAGGCGTGGGCCAGGTCGCACGGACCGTTCTGAACAAGGACCACCGCGCCGCCCGGATCGACCTCTACCCGACCGCGGACCCGCAGAGCCAGCAGGCCCGCGACCTGGCTGCCGGACCCGTGCGGGCAGCGGTCGCCCAGCACACACCCGCCGGAACGGCCGCACACGTGGGCGGAACGGCGGCGATCTCCGCCGACATCTCCACCGCCGTCGACCACGACCTGAAGATCGTGCTCCCGGTCGCGGCCGCACTGATCGCGCTGATCCTCCTGCTGCTCCTGCGCAGCCTGCTCGCACCGGTGATCCTGATGCTCTCCGTCGGGCTCGGCTTCGCCGCCACCCTCGGCGCCGCCACCCTGTTGTTTCAGCACGTTCTCGGCAAGCCGGGCGTCAACTTCTCCCTCCCGCTCGTGCTGTTCCTGTTCGTCGTGGCACTGGGCACCGACTACAACATCCTGATCAGCGACCGGATCCGGGAGGAGATGCAGCGGCCGGGCCCGGCCCGCGCCGCCGTGGCCCGCGCGGTGCAGCACACGACACCGGCCATCGCGACCGCAGGCCTGGTCCTTGCCGGCTCCTTCGCCACCCTCGCCACGACCCCGGGCAACGAACAGATCGCCTTCGCGATGACGCTCGGAATTCTGCTCTCCGCGCTCGTCCTCTCGCTGGTGCTGGTTCCCGCCCTCACCGCACTCCTCGGACGGAGCATCTGGTGGCCGGTCCGCCCACAGCCCACCAAGGGCAGCCGCCCCCAACACCGTGCGAACGCACCTGCCCCGGAACCCGACCAGGTCATGACGGCGGCCCGGCCGAACGGCTCAGGGGACCTGTGAGCACCTCATCCGTCCGGCGTGGCCCCGCATGGTTGAGCGCGCGCACCCGTGACAGCCACCAGATGTTTCAAGAGCTGTCGGAAACACCCTGGAAGACCACTGGAAATCTTGAAATCACGCCCGGTCCAGGCAAATTTGCCCCGATCGACGTCCAGGGGCGAAGCGGTTGAGTCAGGCAGTCAGAACAAGATCTTCACCGGACTTCCAACTCCACAGCAACGTGGTGCCCGGTACCGGGCCGAAGTCGACTTCCGCGTCGCCCCGGACACCGCGTTCCGCGCCACCGACCGTACTCACCAACCCAGGGAGACCTGTGACCCTCCTCAGCCCCACCGCGCGGCGCGTCTCCGTCGTGGGCCTCATCCTCGCCGCCTGCGTCATCACTTTCCCCGCCCCGGCCACAGCTTCAGAGGCCCCCGCCAAGAACGGCACCGGAGCCGGGCTCGACCAGTACTACCGGCAGCACCTCGGCTGGGGCAGCTGCGGCAAGGGCCCCGTCGACACGACGGGCCGCGTTCTGGACAAGGCCGGTGTGCAGTGCGCGGACGTCACCGTGCCGCTCGACTACGCCCACCCCGCAGGGCGCACGATCACCGTCGCAATATCCCGGCTCAAGGCCACTGACACCCACCACCGCATCGGATCGATCCTGCTCAACAACGGCGGGCCGGGCGGACCTTCGGTCCAGTCGCCCCCGGACGTCCGCAAGGCGATGAAGGACGCCGGCGCGCGCTACGACATCGTCGGCTTCGACCCACGCTTCGTCGGCCGCAGCACCCCACTGGACTGCGGCTGGCCCGTCGGCACGTCCTGGTTCTCGGCCGGCACCAGCCGGACGAGCTTCGAGCGCCAGATCGTCCTCCAGAAGGACCTGGCCGACAAGTGCCGCACCCCTGACGCCTCCGTGCTGCCGTACATCAGTACCCGTAACACGGCCCGCGACATGGACCTCATCCGCGGCGTGCTCGGCGAGAAGAAGATCTCCTACCTCGGCTACTCGTACGGCACCTACCTGGGCACCGTTTACACCCAGATGTTCCCCGGCCGCTACGACCGCGTCGTGCTCGACGGCGCGGTCGCCCCCGCCGACTACGGCCCCCGCCTGACGAAGGGCACCGAGCGCGCAAGTGAGAAGGCGCTGTCCGACTGGGCCGCATGGGCGGCGGACCGCGACACCGCGTACGGCCTCGGCCGCACCCGCGCCCAAGTGCTCACCACCGTCGACCGCGTCCTCGACGCGTCCGCCCGCGGTCCGCTGACCGTCGGCACCGGCTCGGACGCCTTCCGGATCGACGACACCCAGGTTCCGGTCCTCCTCTACTCCAGCCTCGGGGACGACACCGACCCGACCCGGGAGTTCCTCGCCGAGCAGCTGGCCGTGCTGAGCAGAGCCGCACGGGGCACGGCGCCGACGCCGCTCTCACCGGAGTTCGCCGCGAGCCTCCGGTACCTACTGCACGGCGCGGCCGAACCGTCGGGAGTCCAGGCCGCGGTTCTTTGCGGGGATGTGGCCGCCCCGCGCGACCCCGAGGTCTACTGGCGCGACATCGAACGGAGCCGCACCACGCACCCGGTGTTCGGCCCGATGACCAACAACATCGGCCCCTGCGCCTTCTGGGACCGTCCCCGCGAGAAACCCACCCAGGTCCGCCGCGACGCCCCGGTACTGATCGTGGCCGCTACCGGCGACCCGCGCACCACCTACAAGAGCAGCGTGACCCTGCACGAGCAACTGCCCGGCTCCAAGCTGCTCACCCTCAAGGGCGCCGACCGGCACGCCCTCTTCGGCCGCTATGGCAACGCCTGCGTGGACGACGAGGTCAACAGGTACCTGGCTACCGGCAAACTGCCGACGAAGGATCAGACCTGCCTCGAGCACGCCGGTGAGGCATCTTCGTCGGATTCGATGACGACGAAGGTATTGTCCGCTCCGATGGGGGCGCCGCTCGGCATCAACACTGCGGCGATCACTGGTGCAGCCGCCGTGTTGGTCGTCGCCGGTGGCGGCACCGCCGTCGCAGTACGCCGCCGCAGGACCCGTCGTGCCGCCTGAACGGAACCGGTGCGGCCAGGGGCGGCACCCCCTCGGCGGGATGCCGCCCTTCGCCGGCGCCCGGCCCACCGCCATCCGCCGATGTGCAGTGCCTCGTCCAGGCCGGCTCCGTCCTCGGCGATCTTTCCCGTAGGGAGCGAGAGGCCGTGCAGGCGCTGAGCTGCCCGGGGAGTCGGATGCCACGAGTGATCCAGCCCTGACAGCCCTCAAGGTCGCCTTTCGAACCTCGAATTCCGAAGATCGCACTGCGGGAACGTCAGGAGCCCGCAGAGTCCTGCTGGCCGCCACCGGATCTCTTGGACCGACCGGTGGGTGTTCCCGGACATACCGTGTCCGCGTTCGTCGGCGCTGCCACCGCTCAGGGCCTCCCCTTCCGGGGCCATCGGTCACGGAACGCCGAGTTCGAAAAGGCCGTAGCCCGCGTACGAGCCGGACGCCACGGCCGCGATGCCGAGGAGCACGAGCTGGTGGGGGAGGCTGAGGCGGCGCAGGGCGAGGGCGACCGGAAGAAAGAGCGGGAAGAGGGGGAGCAGATAGCGGGAGACGTTGGCGAATATCTGCTGGCTGCCGAGGACGAGGAGAAGGGTGAGGACGGTGTAGACCACCAGGACGGCCGGGGGACGCAGCCGGATCAGCAGCGAGAGCAGCACGATCGCGAGCAGGACGACCCCGACGCCGATCAGGTCCGCGAAGGGCCAGGCGGAAAGGTAGTCGGAGTGGCCCACCGGGACGGATGTGAGGACGTCGAGGGTGTGCCGGCCGTAGTCCCACTCGTGGGCCCAGGCATCGGACTGAAGCCTGAAGTAGCCGCTGTAGTCCCCCATTCGGTGCCCCACCCAGCCGAGATGGGCGAGGAGCCCGAGCGGGGCGACGGCCATCGCGGCCACCGGGCGCAGGATGCCGTCCCGGCGGTGGTGGAGCGCGAGCAGGGCCGCGACGACGACGGCGCCGATCAGCGCCACGGCGGTGGGCCGGTTGAGCCCGGCCACGCAGGTGAGGAGACCGGCGGTGAGCCAGCGGCGGCCCAGGACGGCATGGCAGGCCCAGACGGCCAGGGCCACGTAGAGGGAGTCGGAGTAGACCGCCCACTCCACGCCGGAACCGGGCCAGACGGCCCAGAGTCCGGCCGCGGCCAGCCCGGCCCGTCTGCCGCCGAAGCGTTCGGCGACGGCGTAGATGCCCAGGGCTGCGGCCAAGGAGGCCACGACGGAGACCAGCAGGCCGGCGCCGTACGGGCCGAGGCCGGTGAGTTCGGAGACCAGCCGCATCAGCGCCGGGTAGAGCGGGAAGAACGCCGCGGAGTTCTCTTCGAGGGTGATCGGGCCGGTGGCGCCGGGGATCGGGACCAGCCGGGGGTCGTACCCGTGCACGGCGATCTGCTGGTACCACCAGCCGTCCCAGCTGGCCAGGACGTCCCACGGGTGGGCCCCGCCGCCGAAGCGCGGGTTCTTCGCGCGGTAGTCCCCTGCGGAGTGCAGCAGCCACATGAAGACGGCGAAGCCGATGAGCTTGAGCGTGCCGTAGAGGGCCAGTACGGGGCTGTAACGTTCGGCTGTGTGACGCAGCCGGCTCCGGGGATCGGGGCCCGTCCCGGTGGGCTGCTCCGACAGCCTCGCGTTCCAGCTCGGGGTGCCGGCCCCGGTCGTACGAACGACGGTCCTGATCATGCGCGGAACACCCACGTCCGGAAGAGCAGGAACCGCAGCAGCATCGCGGCCAGGTTGGCGACGAGGAGCACGGCGAGTTCGGCGGCCTGCCCGGCCGAAGGCGCCGCGTGGTGCAAGGCGGCGAGCGATCCGCCGGTGAACGCCAGACCGACCAGGAGAACGAACAGCCCCCTGTTCTGATGGCGCAGCACACCGCCACGGCCACGGAGGCCGAAGGTGAGCCGTCTGTTCGCGGCCGTGTTGGCGACGGTGCAGACCAGCAGCGCGAGTGCATTGGCGGCCTGGGAGCCGGTCATGGGGCGCAGCCATGCGTAGAGGAGCAGATACGCGAGGGTGCTGACGGCTCCTACGGTGGCGAAGCACAGGAGTTGGGCGGCGAGCCCGCCCCGGGCGGCGGCGCCGTCGTCGCGGAGCGATCTGCCCGGCGGCAGCGTGCCCCGCGCCAGGGCCCCGCCGATCCTGGCGATGCCGCGCAGGTCGGCCAGTGCAGTGGCGAGGATGTCTACCCGGGTGTCGGGATCGTCCACCCAGTCGACCGGCACTTCATGGATGCGTAGCCCGGCACGCTCGGCTATCACCAGCAGTTCGGTGTCGAAGAACCACTCCGAGTCCTGTACGAGCGGCAGCAGTTGCTCGGCCACCTCGCGCCGCACCGCCTTGAATCCGCACTGCGCGTCCGAGAAGCGCACGGCGAGGACGGAGCGCAGGAGGGCGTTGTAGCAACGCGAGGTGATCTCTCGCTTGGGGCCGCGCACCACCCGGGAACCGGGAGCCAGCCGGGTGCCGATGGCGATGTCGGAGTGGCCGGAGAGCAGCGGGGCCACGAGCGGCAGCAACGCCGTAAGCTCCGTGGACAGGTCCACGTCCATGTACGCGAGTACGGGGGCCGACGAGAGGGACCAGGCTGTACGCAGCGCCCGGCCGCGCCCCTTCTCGGCCAGCCGAAGCCACTGCGCTTCGGGCAGTTCGTCGGCCAGCCGGGCGGCGATCCGCGGGGTGCTGTCCGTACTGGCGTTGTCGGCGATGGTGATACGGAACGGGTAGGGGAAGGTCTCGCGCAGGTGCGCGTGGAGTCGCCGTACGCTCGGTTCCAGATCTTTCTCCTCATTGAACACGGGTATGACCATGTCCAGGACGGGCTCCGGATGGTGGGGCGCCACTGATGCGCGGTGCGGCAGCCGGCTCAGGTTCTTCAGGGCAACTGAACCTTGATCTATCACGTTTGGTCCTCTTTGTGACTTGGTGCGGGGCAGGCCGAAGACACCTGGGGCTACGGTGCGTTACGGGGTGACGAGCGAGGACGAGACGGTCAACGGCTGGTGCCGCGCGGTCGCCGTGCCCGAGGGCGGGGCCGAGGACGAGGGCGGCGACGTGCCCCCCGTGCTTCCCGGTGCAGTCCCGGTGGCCGTGGCCGTACTCCCGGTCGTGGCCGACGGCGCGATCGTGGCGGTCCCGTCCGGGGGCGCGGGGACGGTGGAGGTGCCCGAGGGGGAGGGCGCGCTCGGGGACACGTCGGGTGTTGCGGGCGGGGCGGAGGCCGACGGGCTCGTCGTGGGCTGTGGGCCGGGGTGGCTGGGCTCGACCCGGGCCGCATGGCCGGGCAGCAGGGACAGCCCGATGCTGAGGCCGGCGACGGCCAGGACGGAGCCGACCGCCCTCCGCGCGGCGCGTCTCCGCTGGCGGGCACGCACCCTTGCCCAGAGGCGTTCCCGATGCCTCGACTCGAACGGTGCGGGCGCCGTCCCGGTGTCGCGCATCATCTGCGCCAGCTGCCGTTCGAAGTGATCCATGGGGTTCTCCTTCACCGCACCGGCTCGTTCACATGGCCCAGGAGCTGCCTCAGCCGGGCCACTCCGCGTGCGGCATGGGACCGAGCCGTGCCCACCGGGCACCCGAGCACCTCCGCCACCTGCCCCTCGGGCAGGTCCTGGTAATAGCGCAGCACCACCGCCACCCTCTGCTTCGGCGACAACTGGGCCAGCGCGGCCTCCAGGCGGGAACGCTCCACCACGTCCGCTGACACATCGCCGACCACAGCCGTCTCGGGCAGCTGCTCGACGGGGCGTTCACCCCACCAACGCCGCTGTCCCGAGCGTGCCGCCGCACGCATCATCACCTTGCGGACGTACGGCTCCGGCGCCTCGTCCGCGACCTTGGGCCAGACGAACCAGAGCTTGACCAAGGACTCCTGCAACAAGTCCTCGGCCCGATGCCGATCGCCTCCGACGAGCAGACGGGCCAGGTGGATCAGCACCGACCACCGGGCAGCCACGAACTCGTCGAACGCACGGGCTCGACTCTGCTCCATCCGCACTGTCCCTGTTCTCGCCGGTCGCCTACACCCTGTAGAAGGCACTGGGAGGCGGCCCACGATGCACCTGCGGACCATGATCTGGATCACAGGACGTATCGACGACAAGCACATCGGGTCCTGGAACCGTTGGCTCAGAACGAGTCGCCATGCCAGTGGGTTGCTCCCGTGGCCTGCAGCGTGGCGCGTACCGCCTCCGGCGGGGCAAGGAGCGGGCGGGCCATACCCACCGTCTGCGTCCGTTCCCGGACCTGATCCTGGGCGAGGAGCCGGGGCAGGGCAGCACGGACGGCCGGGTCCTCGGGGAGGTGGGCCCGGCCGACTGCGGCGCCCGCCGCACGGGCCCGACGGGCCACCTCGGCGAGCAACTCGCCGAGGGCAGCCGGTGCGGCTTCCGCCACCGCGCACTCGCGGACCTCGACGGCCTCGCCGATGCGCCGGGTCACGGTGTAGCCGACCGCCGTCCCCTTGTTGTCCTCGGCGATCAGCCATTCGGCGCCGGGGCCGTACCAGGCGGGCACGCGGTGGATCCAGTCGTTGGCCGTCCGCACCGAGGCGAGGGGGCGTGCGGCGTTGAATCCGGCGTGCAGTTCTGCCAGCCGCGGGGCGTCGGCCGGGGTGGCCGCACGGATGCGGAAGCGGGGTCCGGACGGGCCGGTCGCAGTGAGCGGGCCCTCGGCCCAGGAGGTGCGGAAGCCGGTCCAGCCCGAGCGCTCGTAGACCCCCGGAGTGGCCGTGAACAGCAGGGACCAGGCACAGGACTCGACGGTCATGGCCTCGGCGGCAAGGGCGAGCAGTCGGCGCACCAGGCCCTGGCCCCGTGCCTCGGGGCGGGTGGCGACATTGCCGATGCCGCCCACCCGTTCGACCCGGCCGTGGGCGTCGCGGAGCTGCCGCGGTACGTAGCAGACGACGGCATCGACCGTGTCGCCGCGCACGGCCACGAAGGTCCGCCGGTGGCGGCCGGGGTCCAGGGCGTGCAACGCGGGGAGGTGCGGGGCGTCGAAGCAGATCGCCCATAGCGCGTGCACGGCTGCCTCGTCGGCCGGGGCGAGGGTGCGCAAGGTGTGTGTCATGACGTCAGGTTCCCTTCTGTGCTGACCCGGCCACCCAGGGGCGGCAGAGCTGATCGTCGTACGCCGCGTACACGGCGGATGAAGTGCATCCGGTACGTCTGTCCGGGGAGCACGCCGCCGTCCACGAGTTGCTGCACGCCCCGGCGTCCGAGGCGAACAGCAGCAGCGCGCCCCTGTTCTCGTCGGGCACCGAGTAGCGGCCAAGCGGAATGCGTTCCCGGTAGGCCGTCCTGACCGCATCGCGGTCGAAGGGGAACGCGCCGTCGACCGGCGTCCGGACCGCGCCGAGTGGGAGGGGGCCGGCGGTGATGCCGTGCGGTGCGGGTCCGACGGCGAGGGTTGAGCACCGCTTCGACGACACCGGGCCACGGCGTACGGTCGCCGTGGCCCGGTGTCCGCGCGGGTGCGTCACCCGCGCCTGGTCCGTTGGAGGCTCACCGCGTCGACGTACCCGGTCATGAGGTTCCACACGGACGAATACAACGAGACGCGGACCGACGCCGTACCGGGCGGAGCCGTACCACTTGCCTGCGCGTCGATCCAGCGCCGCTGGTCCACGCCGCGGAGCGGTGCGCTCGCCATCCGGCCGACCGGCTTACCGGCCCTGTCGAAGAAGCTCAGCAGCAGCACCGAATCGTCGGTGCTTCCGTCCTCGACGTACACCTTGGCACGGGCCCGGTAGTACGCGCCCGCGGCGGCCGGCACCGGCTCACCGGTCAGCTCCGCCGACGCCTCGGGACCGCTCCGGGCCGCATCGACGATTTTCATGCTGCGTCTGCCGGTGTACGCCCGTTCTTGGGAGAGGGCGAACAGGCTGCCACCGCCCTGCCACCCCGGGGCGGAGCCGTTGGCCGACGGTGCCACCTCGAAGCCGGCGTTGTCGACGGCCACCGCGCCGGCCGGGCCGCGGCGCACCGGGATCATCCGCAGCCGGGACTCCGCCGCCTTGCCCAGGAAGTAGATGTTCTCGTGGCCGTCGGCGTCCCGGGCCAGGGTCATGAAGGCGACCTCCTCGCCGTAGTCGCCGAGTGTCACATGGTCCATGGTCCGGGGGTCCACCACGGTGAGCTTGCCGGCCAGGGTGCTGTACAGCAGGCCGTCGGCGCCCCAGCGGAGGTAGACCGGCCGCCACATGCCGTAGTTCTTCACCGCGGGGTAGATGTTCTTGTACTTGACGACCCGGAGGGTGTCCGGGTCCATCGCGAACAGGAATCCGTCGGCCGTGCCCCACAGCAGGCCGTCGCGACCGAAACCGAGACCGCTGATCATCTTCGGGCCGTCGAGGCCGGGGAGGCCGGGAGTGAACTCCTTGACCTTGCGTTCGCCGGCGACATCCCAGACGAACATCTTGGCCTCGGACTCGGTGGCCTCGGTCCCCAGACCGCCGTGGACGGTGGTGGAGCCGTAGATCCGTCCGCCGCGCTGGGCGAGCCCGACGACGCTCTGGTTGTGGACGATGTCGGGGTAGGTCTTCTTCTCCCCCTTGTCGGGGTCGTAGATGGTCAGCGCGCCGCCGAGCTTCCCGTAGTCGGGGATGGAGCCGATGAGCAGCTTGCCGTCGTGGGCCTTCATCACGTACGGCCGGTCCTGTCCGGAACCGAGCCGGAACTTCTCGGAGACGGCCGGGGCCGCCGCGTCCAGCTTCGCCGAGGAGATGATGCCTCCGGGGTAGATGCCGAAGTACATCGTGTCGCCCAGGCCCGCCATGCCCTCGGCCTGGCCCATCGGGAAGCGGGTGGTGCGGCCGGTGCGCGGGTCGAAGCGGGACCCGGTGCCGCCGGGGTAGCCGCTCATGAACAGCGTGCCGTCCGGCGCCGCCTCCAGGTTGTGCAGTGGGTTCGGCGCGCCCTGCACCACCGAGGGCAGCGCCTTGCTCCGCCGTGACGCGATGTCGAAAGCGGTGATGCTGCCGCCCGACTGCAGGGTGACGAGCGAGGTCCCGGGGAGGTCCGGATCATCGAGCGGTATCCAGGCGGCACCGCGCAGCGAGGTGCCGAAGGAGATTCCGGTCGAGCGGGACTCCAGCGTCGCCGTGTCGATCTCGTACAGCTCGCGGTTGTTGGTGACGTACACCTTTCCGTCCCGCGGCTGAAGCTGGTTGAAGGAGAAGACCCCCGCGTCCGAAGGCGTGTTCCTGCCCACGGACTTGTCGCTCCACTTGCCGGCACCGAGGTCATAGAAGAGCAGCTTCATCTGCGGGTCGGCGAACTTGACGAACAGCCAGCCGTCGACGACCGCCATGTCGTAGGCGAAGGGCACCTCCTGGGGCTGCACTCCGAGGAGCGCCGGGACCTGGTCGGAGATCTTCGTCTTCGTACCGGTGGCGGTGTCGAGCCGGATGACGTCACCGACGGAGCCCACACCCGCGTAGACGGATCCGCCGTGGTAGGCGAGGGAGCGCACGTACTGCTGGCCGGGCACCACCTGCCCGTAGTCGTGGAAGTCCTTGCTCTGCGGGTCGTATCTGAACACCTTGCCATTGGGGAAGGTGCCGATCCAGACGTTGCCCTCCGGGTCCGTGGTCATCGACCACGGCGACTTCTCGCCCGGAACGGTGCCGAGCTTGCGCACTTCCTTGCCGGCCGGGCTGTAGCTCCACAGCTCTGCCGTCTGGCTGCCGGTGATGGCGGCGATGTAGACGGTGCCATCGGGGCCGATCGCATGCCGCCAGGACTGCTGCACGCCGGGCAGCGTGAACGAGCGCAACAGCCGGTTGTCCCGGACGTCGATGACGTTGAAGATCGCGTTCTCGGCCGAGACCGTCGCGTACATCGTGGGCCGGCCGTCCTCCGTGCCCACCACGGCGTCGTTGATGGAGACCGTTTCCTGCTGGACGCCGAGATCGGCCTCGGGGCCGAACCACGTCCGGTCCAATGCCGATCTACCGGTGCCGTCACCTCCCCGGGCCGCGGCCAAGGGCGCAGGAACCGCGACCAGAACGGCCAGGGCCAGCAGCAGGATGAGGAGTGGTCTAGGGCGTTTTCGGGCCACCGTGATGCCTCCAGATTATGAGAGTCTTCCAAATAACTAGGCGTTTTGTTCGCAAGCTCGCGCGGCTTCGGTGCTCTCCTGACGCTTGACCGCTGCAATATTTTCGTGGACTCTCTGATTAATCCCTACGGCCGAAACGACGTCAAGAGGAGTACATGGACACATCCCGACCCACCGGTGGTGACCTGGCGCAACTACGTCGGCTCAACGCGTTCGGCGCGCTGCAGGCGCTGAAAAGTGCCGACGCGCCGGTGACACTGACCGAGCTGGCCACGCTCACCGGTCTCTCCCGCGCCTCGGCGGAGGACCTCGCCACCGAGCTCACCGACCAGGGGTGGGCGGTCGAAGTCCCGCCCGCCCCCGGCACGGTGGGGCGACCGGCCCGCCGTTACCGGTTCCGGGCCGATTCCGGTTACGTCTTCGGGCTGGACATCGGCGCCCACAGCGTCCTCGCCGTGCTCGCCGACCTCTGCGGCACGGTCGTCACCACGGCCCGCCGAACGGTGCCGCCGGACATCCGGCGCGCCGACCGGCTTGCCGCCATCGGCGACGTGATGACCGAGTGCCTCGACGACGCGGGCATCGACCCCCGCCAGATCTGGACGATCAGCGCCGGCACCACCGGCGTCGTCGGCCCGGAGGGAGACGTCGTACTCGCGGGAGCGGCCGCCGACTGGACCGGTGTACGACTCGCCGAGCACCTGGGCGAACGCTGCGCCGGGGCGGTCCTGGTGGACAACGACACCCGGCTGGCCGCACTCGCCGAGCAACGCCTCGGTGCGGCACGGGACATCGAGGACGCCCTCTACATCCACGCCGGTCTCGGCCTCAGCGCGGCGCTGATCATCGGCGGCCGGGTGCACCGGGGACACGGCGGCGCGGCGGGCGAGATCGGCAGCTTCCCCGTCACCCCCTGGGCGACCGCCGCCACCCGCCTGGCGTGTTCTCCCGCTGTTCCCTCCGACGTACCCCCGCGGAACGCCGCCGCCCATGTGCTGGCCGCCGCCCGCCGGGGCGACACCGTCGCCGTGCGCGCCGTCGACCGCTACGCCAGCGACGTGGCCCTCGGCCTCGCAGCCATGGTGCTGACCATCGACCCGCAACGGGTCGTGCTGGGCGGGGGACTGGCCCAGTCCGCCGACATCCTGCTCCCTCGCCTCCGTAACCGCCTGGAGCCGCTGTGCATCCGGGTCCCCGATCTCCAGCCGTCCTCGCTCGGCGACGACCGGGTCGCGCTCGGTGCGATCTGGCGAGCCATCGAGCACGTCGAGACGACGTACCTCGCGCACAACCGGCGGCCCACGGCGGCCACCCCGTGAACAGCCGTTCCGGACCTCCCGTCCTCACCCCGGGCAGCCCGTGTCCCGCATCGCGGGGACCCCTGCGCGATCCGCCTTCCGGCTTTCAGGCGGCGCCGGCACCCGCCGTATGCACCGGCAGCCGGCCCCTGTCAGTCCTCCGCACCCGGTAACCGTTGCCGGCTTCGCGGCCAGGCATCGCCGCAGGAGACGCCTCCCGGCCCACCGCGCGCCTCGTCCGTCGCATGTCTCTCCTCCACCTCCAGGGAGCTCTTGGGAATGTCCATGCACCTTCCGATATCCGGCCGACCCGTCCGTGTGGCTCTCGTCGGCGCCGGCAACCGCGGCCTCACCTATGCCGCGTGGATCAAAGCCCACCCCGAACGCGCCCGCCTCGTGGCCGTGGCCGATCCCCGGCCGGCGGCCCGCGCCGCGGCCGGGGCGGAGCTCGAGTTCGACGACTGGCGCCCGCTGGTCGAGAACCGCATCGCCGACGCCGTCATCGTCGCCACCCAGGACCGCAATCACGTCGAGCCCGTCCTGGCACTGGCGCGGGCCGGGTACGCGATCCTCGCCGAGAAGCCCCTGGCACCCAGCGAGGCCGAAACACGCACCCTCATCGAAGGCGTGGAGAAGGCGGGCGTACTCTTCGCCGTCTGCCATGTCCTGCGCTACACCCCCTACACCGACCTGGTGAAGGAGGTTGTCGGCTCGGGCGTGCTGGGCGAACTCGTCAGCGTCGAGCACCTGGAGCCCGTCGGCTGGTGGCACTACGCGCACTCCTACGTGCGCGGGCCGTGGCGCAGCGAGAAGGACTCCTCCCCGATGCTGCTCGCCAAGTCCTGCCACGACCTGGACTGGATCTCCTACATCACCGGGGAACGCATCGAGCAGGTCGCCAGCTTCGGCGGACTCAAGCACTTCCGGCCCGAGAACGCCCCGGCCGGTGCCGCGGAGCGCTGCCTGGACTGCGCCGTCGAGGACGGCTGCCCCTACTCCGCACTCAAGCTGTACGTGCCGAGGCTGCGTGAGCACGGTTCCATCTGGCCGGTCACCCACGTCACGGACTCCACGGACGAGACCGAGCTGCTGACCGCGCTGCGCGAGGGCCCGTACGGCCTGTGCGCCTACCGCGTCGACAACGACGTGGTCGACCACCAAGTCCTCGCCATGCAACTGTCCGGCGGCATGACCGCGACGTTCACCATGGTCGCCTTCACCGAACAGACCGACCGCCAGACCCGGATCTTCGGCTCGCACGGCTGGCTGCGCGGCGACGGCAAGCGCGTCACCGTCCATGACTTCCGTACCGACGAGGTCACCGTCCACGAGGTCGAGGCGAGCGGTTCCAACGCCGCCGAGGGACACGGCGGCGGAGACACGGCGCTGGTTGACGCCTTCGTCCACGCCGTCGCCACCGGCGACCCGGCCGCAGTCCGCTCCGGCACCAAGGCCACGCTCGGCAGCCATCTGGCGGCCTTCGCCGCCGAACGCGCCCGCCTCACCGGCTCCGTACAGAGCGTGCCGGCGCGCTGATCCACGTCCCCGAACAACACCCTTCCCCGCTCATTCCAGGAGGTTCCCGCTCATGTTCCCTATCGCCCGTCGCCGGCCGAGACCCCGTGCCGTCACCGTGCCGTTGCTCTCGGCTGCTCTCGCCACCACCGTCCTCGCCGGCTGCGGATCCGGGACCGACGACGACACCATCACCATGTGGACCTACCCGGTCATCTTCGACGAGGCCAAGAACAAGGCCTACTGGGACGGCCTGGTGAAGGCGTTCGAGAAGAAGCACACCGGCACCAAGGTGAAGGTGGAGACCTTCCCGTGGGCCAACCGCGACACCGCACTGGCCACCGCGATCGCCTCCGGCAAGGGCCCGGACGTCGTCTACCTCATCCCGGACCAGCTGCCGAAGTACGAGCGGAACATCGTGCCCGCGGACCAGTACATGCCGGCCGACGCCAAGTCGGACTACACCAAGTTCGCCCTCGGCTCCGTGACCGTCGACGGCAAGGCACTCGGCACCCCCGTCCTGACCAGCGCCAACCCCCTCATCTGCGACAAGCGCGTCTTCAAGGCCATCGGCGAGAGCGAATACCCCACCACCTGGGACGAATTGGCCGGTCTGGCGCCGGAGCTGAAGAAGAAGGGCTACTACGCCACCAGCTACGGCGGTGACACCCAGCAGACGCTGAACATGACCTTCTACCCGCTGCTGTGGCAGGCCGGCGGCGACGTCTTCTCCGAGGACGGCAAGCAGGTCACCTTCAACGACGCGGCCGGCGTGAAGGCGCTGACGTACCTGAAGAAGCTCGTCGACGGCGGCTACACCGACAAGGACCTGGTCACCACCACGCCGAAGCTGGAGCAGACCCCGACCGCCAAGGGCAAGGTGGCCTGCACCTGGCAGAACACCCCGGCGGACGTCGAGCCGTTCTGGGGCAAGGAGAACATCGTCGTCCAGCCGCCGCTGAAGGACGTGAAGTCGGTCGGCTACGGCACCGTCGGCGCGCTGTCCATGCTCAAGGGCGCCGACGTCAAGACGGCTGGAAAGTGGATCTCGTTCGTCGCCGAGGCCGAGAACGCCGCTGGACTACAGAAGCAGTCCGGTACCTTCCCGGCCCGCACTTCCGCCGGGAACCTCTACCCGGGCGACGAGCTCCTCACCGCCGTCGCCGACACACTCCCGGCCATGGTGGCCGGGCCGCTGGAAGAGAAGGCCCGTGAGGTTCAGGGCGTGCTCGCCCCGGAGATCCAGGCCGCGATGCTCGGCAAGAAGTCTCCCCAGCAGGCGCTCGACGACGCCGCCAAGGCGGCCGGTCCGCTGCTCGCCCGCTGACACCGGCACCCCCGCCCGTCCGCCGAACCACACGTCCGGCGGACGGGGGACCACCGCTCCCCGCATCTTCCCGGGGCGTTGCCCCGACCTCCGCAATCCCCCCGTACCGCAAGGAGATCCCCGTGGCAGTCGTCGCGGAACCCACCCGCCGGGGCCGTCGCAGCGGGCCGCAGGC
>NZ_JBIAQQ010000035.1:0-73814 GCF_042889165.1 Streptomyces sp. NPDC002669
CTGCCCCTGACCCCCAACGGGAAGGTCGACACCAAGGCCCTGCCCGCCCCCGGCCACCACCGGCCCGAACTCGCCACCACCTACACCCCGCCCCGCAACTCGACGGAAGAGACCATCACCGCGGTCTGGACCGACGTCCTCGGCATCGACACCATCGGCATCCACGACAACTTCTTCGAACTGGGCGGACAGTCGATCAGCGCGGTGCGGGCGGTTTCCCGGCTGCGGGAAGCCGGCCTGGGCGTCACCCTCCAGCAGTTCGTACGGCATCCGACGGTGGCCCGGCTTGCGGCTGCGCTGGACATCCCGCAGGCGGCTTCGGCCGGGCTGGCGGTGCTCCTGTCGTCCGTGGTGGACCCGGAGCTGCCCGTTCTTTTCTGTGTGCATCCGGGTGGCGGCAGCACACACCCGTACCGGGCTCTCGCACGGTGCCTGACGGGCAGGTTCACCGTGTACGGCATCCAGGCGCCGGGCCTCGACGCGAGTGAGGCACCGCTCGTCGGGATGGAGTCGATCGCGGACCGGTACTGGCGGGAGATCCGCCGTGTGCGGCCCACGGGCCCGTGCGCCATCCTCGGATGGTCGACCGGCGCGGTGATCGCACACGCGATGGGGGTGCGGGCCCCGGAGGAGGTGGCCGGGCTGTACCTGCTGGAGCCGGCGGTGACCGGCGACGACCAGCAGGACCGCTTCCAGCAGTACGCCGAGGTCTACCGCCGGGTGAACGAGTTGTGGCACCGCGGCCAGGACGAGCGTGGTGCTCAACGGGCCGCGACAGAGCGGGAGTTGAAGCGCCTTGCTCCGGAGATGAACCTCGGCGAGGACATGGTCACGCTCGACGAGTGGCTTCCCTTCGAGGTGCTGGAGGCCGAGGTGCGCTCGCTCGCCGCCTACCGGCCCGGCCGCTCGGTGGCCAGAGCGACGCTGTTCGTCAGCGACACGGTGCGCGACGGCAGCGGCGACGAGGTGCCGGAGGCCCAGTACCTCGCCCACTGGCGCGGTCTCTACCCGGAAGGGCTCGCCCAGCGGACGATGCCGGGTCGGCACATGGAGATGGTCCGGGGCGACGAGCAACTGGAGGCCGTGGTCTCCGCGTTGCAGGAGACGACGCCGCCCGACGCCACCGACCGGGAACAGGAGTTGCTGCAGGTCTGACCGCGGGACGTCGCCGGAGCAACGGGAGCCGGCAGAGCCGACGAGGGCCCACCACGGAAACGTGGTGGGCCCTCGTCGTGCTTGTTCGCCGGCTCTTCGTCATCCGTGAGCGGCGGTGTCCGTGGTCCGGAGAGCACGTCACCCTGCCCGGTCCTTCCCGTCCGCGGCTCCACCGGAGTCCCACCCGGGCCGGGCGGCCGGGGCACCGGACCGGAAGGCCGCTGAGGGAGCCCGGCCCCGGCCCGCTCCCCGCCTGTCGGCCCGGGGCTTCGGAGTCTTGAGGCTTCGGAACCTCGGGGCTCCGAGGGCTCCCTGTCCGGCGTTGCCCCGGCCCCGCTGCCGGTGACGTCTCCGTACCGGCCCTCCCGCACTCCCTCCCCGCCCCTTCCCCTGCCGCTCCCGGCGCACATGCCGACGCCCCGGTCCCGTCGGGAGAAGCGGCCGGTGCCGCCCGGCTCACCAGCGCTTCAGCTCGGGGAAGAAGCCCGGTATCTCGGTGGCGCGACCGGTGGCCAGGGCGGTTCGGTAGATGTGGTGGCCGACGGCCAGGTCGAGGACGCCGAGGCCGAACGGGGAGAAGACGGTGGGGCGGTCGTGGGACAGGGTCACCTCGCCGCGCAGCACGTCGGCCAGCGTGCCGTTGATGAAGTCGCGTGTGCCGTACTCCATCTCCGTCAGATGGGGCGAGGTCTGCGCGGTGAGGCAGTGGTCGATGTCGTCCAGGACGTTGTTGCACTTGATCATGACGGTGGGGTGGATGTCGCGCAGGGACAGGTTCAGGATGAGCTGGCCCGGCAGGACGGTCTGCTGGTCGGTCAGCCAGGGCGCCGGGGCGGTGGTGGCGAGGACGACCAGGTCGGCGGTGGCCAGGGCCGCGTCGACCTGCGGCACGGTGCGGGCCTGCCAGCCGTGGGTGTCGGCGACGTAGGAGGCGAAGGTCTTGGCGTACGTGTCGACGTGGTCGTGGACCAGGCATTCGCGGACGTCGGTGCCGCGCGCCGCGAGGAAGTCGGAGACGGTCCGGCCGATGATGCCGGCGCCGACGAAGAGCACCGTCTTCGGACCGTCGTCGGCGGCGAGGGTCTCCACGGCGAGCGCGGCGGACGCCGCGGTACGGGCGGCGCTGATGCCGGACGCCTCCAGGCAGGCGAACGGGTAGCCGGTCTCGGCGTCGTTCAGCAGGAGGACGGCGGAGGCACGCTGCAGGTTCTGGTTCACGTTCTGCGGGTAGCTGGCGATCCACTTGAGGCCGGAGACCGGTGCGTCGCCGCCGAGGTGGGCGGGCAGCGCGATGATCCGGGCGCCGGGATCGTGCGGGAAGCGCAGGAAGTGGCTGTTGGGGTTCACGGTGGCCCCGCGGCTGTGCTGGAGGTAGGTCTCCCGCACGAGATCCAGGACGTCCGACGGCGCGGAGCCGATGACGTCCTGGGCAACGGAGCCGTCGATCACGTGGAAGGTTGACATCGGTGGTTGCCTTTCGCGGGCGGGATCAAGTGAGGACACCGAAGTTCCGCTCGACCCAGTCGTTGTTGTAGACCGTGCCGAGGTAGCGCTCGCCGAGGTCGGGAGAGATCGCGGCGATGCGGGAGCCGACCGGGATGGTGTCGGCGCGACGGCGGACGGCGGCCAGGACCGAGCCGGTGGAGCCGCCGGTGAGCAGGCCGTGGGTGCGGGCGAGCAGCCGGCACTCGCGTACGGCGTCCTCCTCGGCGACCATCACCACGTCGTCGGCGAGATCGGGCTCGAAGAGTTCGGGGATGCGGCTGGCGCCCAGCCCGGGGATGTGCCGCGGGCCGGGGGCGGCGCCGAAGAGGACGGAACCGAGGGCGTCGACGGCGACGATCCGGGTGTGCGGCGAGAACTCGCGCAGGTACTGCGCGCAGCCGACGAACGTACCGGTGGAGCCGACGCCGATGAACAGGTAGTCGAGGTGCTGGACCGTCTTGAGCAGGGTGCGCGCGGTCTGTTCGTAATGGGCGCGCGGATTGGCCGGGTTGGCGTACTGGTTGAGCCAGACCACGGTGGGGTCCGCTTCGATGCGGCGCCGGATGTGGGCGATGCGGGACTGGAGGAAACCACCGTTGGCGTCGACGGTGTCGACGACGACCACCTCGGCGCCCAGGGCACGCATGTGGTCGATGCTGGTGGCGTTGGTGTTCGGGTCGACGACGCAGGTGAAGCGGTAGCCCTTGGTCGCGCAGATGGAACTGAGGGCGATACCGAGGTTCCCGGACGAGGACTCGATGACGCGGGCGCCCGGTGCGAGGACACCGCGGTGCTCGGCGTCCTCGATGAGGCTCAGCGCGGTCTTCAGCTTGACGGAGCCGGCCGGGTTGAGGCCCTCGATCTTCAGGAAGAGGTCCGAGCCGGGCACCAGCCGGGGCAGCAGGACGAAGAGGTCGTCGGTGACCAGCTCGTAGGAGTGCTCGTAGATCATGACCGGGGCTCCCAGAGGTCTTCGGGGCCGGTCTCCTCCGCCGCGTAGCGGCCCAGTGCGCTGACGGCCATGCGCAGTTCCAGCGCCATGGCCTCCAGCAGGCGTTCGAGGCCGTGCTCGGGGTCCTCGTCGGCGGCGATCAGCGCGGCGCGGCCGAGGCCGACGGCGCGGGCGCCGAGGGCGAGCAGCTTCACGGCACGGATGCCGTCCCAGACGCGTCCGCTGGCGAGGAGGGTGCGGCCGGCGGGGTCGACGCGGCGCAGGCATTCGGCGAGGGGCAGCCCGACGTGGCCGAGGAAGCCGGTCGGGGCCCAGCCGGTGCCGCCCTCGGCACCGTCGACGGCGACGGCGTCGGCACCGGCGTCCCAGGCGATGGTGGCGGCCCGGCCGATGTCGCGGCCGGGGAAGAGCTTCACCCAGCAGCGGGCGCGCGGGTAGTTGTTGCGCATGAGCTGGATCTGCCGGCGGAAGATCTCGTCGGTGAAGGTGCCCGGGCTCGCGCAGCGCAGGATCGAGGAGGCGCCGGGGCCCAGCCGTTCGACGGCGTACTGTCCGGCGAGGTCGGCCGCGACCGTTTCGCTGATCATGGTGAGGCCGCCGAGGCCGGGCTTGGCCCCCTGGCCGACCTTGAGTTCGAAGCCGAGGCGGCCGGTGGCCAGGAGCCCGGTGACCGCGGGGTCGCTGTAGACGTGGTTCCAGACCTCGGAGTCGGCGTCCTCGGTGCTCTGCTGGACGCAGATGCCGCCCACGCCGTCGGGGAGTTCCTCGCAGTACGCCTGCACCCGCTCCAGCAGGCCCTTGCGGTGGTCGTCGCCGCTGGAGCGGAAGCCGTTCATGGGGGCGACGTTCTCGCCGATGACCATGGGGACGCCGAGCCGTCCGGCCTGGCGGCTGAGGGCGAGACTGGTGCTGGTGACACGGGTGGAGCCGAGCGCGGACAGATAGACCGGCAGCGGGGCGGTGAAGCCGCCGAGGGCGGTGTCGAGGCGGACGTCGGAGTAGAGGGGTTCGCGGCCGAGGTCGACGAGTTTGGCCAGGCGGCCCGGCATGAAGACGGGCGGGGTCAGGCGCAGAGCGTCGATCTCGTCGCCGGCGGGTTCGGGGACGGCGCCGAAGACAGTGGTGCCGTAGCTGTCCAGGGGCGGGAAGACGGCGGCGGCGCCGTCACGGGCCCGGGCGCGGACGGTGTCCTCGGGCAGGCCGGGTGCAGCCAGCTGGGTCACGGCGACACGACCCCCGCGATCTTCGGGAAGGCCGTGGTCCGCCAGACGGAGTCCAGGCCGGTGACCCAGCGGGTCAGGCGCTCCAGGCCGATGCCGAAGCCGGCGCTGCTGGGGATGCCGTGCCGGGCGACGTCGAGGTACCAGGCGTACTTGGCGGGGTTCTCGCCGGTTTCGCGCATCCGGGTGACCAGGGCCGTGTAGTCGTACTCGCGTTCGCTGCCGCTGCACAGTTCGCCGCAGCCCTCGGGGGCGATGAGGTCGAAGTTGAGCAGGGTGCCGGGCTCGGCCGGGCTCTCCTTGTCGTAGAAGCCGCGGGAGCCCTTGGGGTAGCCGACGATGAAGAACGGGGCGTCGGACTGGCGGGAGATGCGCTCCTCGGCCTCCCACTCGATCTCGGTGCCGGCGTCCTGCGGGTACCCGCCGCGGCGCAGGCCGTCGACGACCTCGCCGTGCGGGACGCGGGCGAACGGCCGGGCCACGAGGCGGCGCAGGGCCTCGGGATCGCGGCCCAGGACGGCGAGGTCGTCGCCGCACTCGTCGACGACAGTGGTCACGGCGTGACGGACCAGCCGCTCGGCGACACCCATGGCGTCGTCCCGGGTGGCGCCCGCGTACTCGACGTCGATCTGCCGGAACTCGGTGAGGTGGCGTTGGGTGCTGCTGGTCTCGACGGGTTCGAGGCGGACGTTGGGCGTGATGAGGAAGATGCGGTCGAAGGCCAGCAGCGACGCCTGCTTGTAGAGGATGGCGCTGGTCATCAGCTTGTAGCGGTGGCCGTAGTAGTCGACGTCGACCTGCTTGGCGCCGCGCGAGCCCGGGTCGGTGACGGGGCCGATGATCGGGTGGGCCATCTCCACGGCACCGTCGGAGCGCAGGAAGGAACGGGCACCGGCCATCAGGGCCTGCTGGATGCGCAGGGCCGCCCGGGTGCGCGGGTCGCGCAGGTGTTCCAGTGGTGAGGGCAGCGCGGCGGCCTCGGGTGTCGGCGGGAGATCTGTCTGAAGTGTCATGTCTGTCATGTCCTGTCCTGTCGTTGCCGGGTCGGGGCACCAGCCATTGGTGGCGGAGGGGCGCCGGGGCGGGGCCGCTCGGATCAGCTCGCCCTGTCGAGGCGGGCCGCGGGATCGTCGTAGCGGTTCTTGACATGGTTGAGCGCCTGCAGCAGCCCGGACGAGGTCAGCCGCCGGGACGGCTGCGCGGCGGTGGGCCGGCCGAGCGGGAGCGACCCGGTGCGGGACCACTCCAGCCGGCCGCGGTCGGAGATGAAGCTGCGGGTGCGCCCCGCGTTGTCGGGGTGCAGGCAGAAGGGGACGTCGAGGTAGCCGTGGGCGAAGGCACGGATCAGGGCCTGGCCCAGGTCGTCGTGCAGGTTCAGGACGGCCTCGACGAGGGAGCGGGCCTCCGCCTCGATGCCGGTGGACGGCGGCGGAGCGGCCGGCCGCGTGGTGCGGGCGGCCGCGGCGGCGGTCTCCAGCGCGATGACGTTCTCCTCGACGGAGGGGATGCGGGCCGACTCCGCCGGCGTCTTGACGATGAGCCGGGCGGCGCCGGTGCGCACGGCGAGCCGGGCGGCGTCCGCCACGAGCCGCAGCGCGCCGTCCCAGGTCTCCGGGTAGACGCCCATGTACGCGTAGACGACCACGTGCCAGGAGACGTCCGGGAGTTGGTCGGCGGCGATGGCGCGCAGCGCGTGGACGGCCTCCTCGTCCTGTTCACGGCTGGTCTGCTGGGCATAGCTGAGGGAGACGCTGCGCAGACCGTGCCGGCGGAAGAACATGGCTTCCAGGACGGAGAGGGCGACGAGCAGGGAGGGCGGGCAGAGCTGGCCCAGCATGCAGCCGCCGAAGGTCTCCAGGTGCGGTTCGGCGCCGGTCTCGCGCAGGGCGGCGAGCCTGCGGGACGCCTCGGCCCAGGCCTGGACCGAAGTGGCCAGCGGGGTGCGGCCGTAGGGCAGGCAGTAGGAGGCGGGGCCGCCCTCGGTGGCGTCGAGCCCGGCGGCGATGAGGGCTTCGACGATCCGGCCGGGCCGCGCGGAGCCGTGCCGTACCTGGACCGGGAAACCGGGCCCGTGGACGCCGTCGAGGAGACCGGTGGTGGTCTCGACGGGCATGCTGACCAGCGGATAGCCGTTGAGGTGGTGGTCCTGGGCGACGGCGCGGGCGGCGGCGGCGTAATCGCCGACACGGGTGAAGCTGTCCAGGGTGAGGGTGCCGACGGTGGTGGCGTCGGCGGCACGGGTGGCGATCAGGCCGGTGCGCATCAGGGCGGGGTCGGCGAAGCCCATACGGGGCTGCACGACGAGGCTGCCGGTGCGGGCGGCTTCGGCGACGAAGCGGTGGAAGGCGCCGCCGGCGGGTGCGGGTTCAGCGGACGGCATCGGCGTGGGGCCTTCCGTGCCGGTGCTCGGGCAGGGAGTCGAGCAGGGCGAGCAGTCCGGGGACGGCGTTCGGGCCGGTCAGGACGGCGTCGAAGCCGGCCTCGGTGAGCGAGTCGTGGACCTCCGGGGCGACGGTGCCCGAGGTGTCCAGCTTGCCTCCGATGACGAGCGGCACCTCGGCCAGCGCCGGCACGGCACGCACCGCGCGGGCCAGGCCCGTGGCCTCCTCGGCGCCGTGTCCGTTGACCGTGCTGACCACGACGAGATCGGGCGTACGGGCCGTGGCCTCCTCGATCAGGAGGTCGACCGGGACGCACGCACCGAGATTGGTGACTTCCCAGCCCTGTTCCTCCAGCAGCAGCTGCAGGAAGAGCAGGTTCCAGGTGTGCGAGTCCGAGGCGATGGTGGTCAGGACTGCGTGGTGCGGGCTGTCCGGGGGCTGGCTATGCGGGTACACGACCGGCTTTTCCTCTCGACACCGTGATGGGGCCGCGACCACTGTGATCGGGCCGGGTACCCGTGAAATCGCCCTCCGTGGGGCGTCCGGGCTGGGCGTTGGTAACGCCGTCCATGGTGGCCAGCGGTGATCGCGAGCGGCACTGGGCAGTTGTGACCATCCCCGGGGGAGTCATTTGTGTCCACTGGGGTCGTGCGTCCGCCCGTCCTAGCCTGCTCGTCGCGGACGTTCGGCGCCGGCGGCCGCGGTTCCGCCGGCGGCACGGCCCCCGGCCCGCCCGGAGGCCCCCGCCCCGCCCCTTGCCGCGCGCCGCACGACGTGCCGCCCGTGAACCGCTTGTACCGCTGACGATGTCCTGACGATGGGGAGAGAACGGTGGCTGATCACCAGCTGGGGGAGTGGCGGCACGCACTGGCGGGCCTCGAACCGTTGGAACTGCCCTCGGACCGCAGGCCGTCGGACGACGGACCGGGTCCTGCGGACCGGGTCCCGTTCGACGTGCCCGCCCGCACCGCCGACGCGCTGACCGCACTGGCCCGTGACCGGGGCGTGGAACTGCCCGCGGTCCTGCTGACGGTGTTTCACACGCTGCTGGCGCGGCACGCCGGCCGGGGCGACGTCCCGGTGGCGGTGCCGGCGGACGGCACGCGGGACGCCGACACGGCGACCATGGTGCGGGGCGCGGCCGGCGACCCGGCGTTCACCGAGGCCCTGGCGCACGTCGCGCGGGGCGTGGCGGACGCCGTCGCCCGCGGCCCGGTACCGATCGCGGCGCTGGCCGACGCGGCCGGCGGCACAGGGGCAGTGGTGGCGTGGTTCGCGTGGCGCACGGCCGGCCGGGAGGCCGCCGCGTTCCCGCCGGACGCACACATCACCCTGGAAGTCGTCGCGGACGGCGGGGAACTGAACGGTTTCCTCGGCTACCGGACCGATCTGTTCGAACGGGCCACGGCGGAGCGGATGGCGGGGCACCTCGCGACGCTCGCGCGTTCCGCCGCCGACGCGCCCGGGGAGCCGCTCAGCGCGCTGGAGATGCTGACGGAGCCGGAGCGGCACCGGATCCTGACCGAGTGGAACGGGCCGCGGTCCGCCTTCCCGGACACCGCGACCGTGCACCGGCTGGTGGAGGAACAGGTCGCGCACCGGCCCGACGCGGTGGCCCTGGAGTACGACGGGCAGCGACTGACCTACCGGGAGCTGGACGAGCGGGCCGAAGGGCTGGCGCAGTACCTGGCGGAGCGGGGCGTGGGACCCGGCGCGCTGGTCGCGGTGTGCCTGGACCACGGCACGGACCTGGTGTGCGCGCTGCTCGGCGTGCTCAAGTCGGGTGCCGCATACGTACCGTTGGACCCGGCCTACCCGGCCGAGCGGCTGCGGTACATGGTCGAGGACAGCGCCGCGCCGGTGGTGGTGACGCAGTCCGCGCACGCGGACCTGTTCGCGCCGGACACCACGCTGCTGCTGGCCGACCGGGAGTGGCCGGCCGGCACCGGCACCGCCCCGGTCGCCGCCGCGGGCCCGGACGACGTGGCGTACGTCATCTACACCTCGGGTTCGACGGGCCGCCCCAAGGGCGTGCGGGTCGGCCACCGGGGCGTCGTCAACTACCTGCACTGGTGCGACCGGAACTACCCCCCGGCACCCGGTGCGCGGATCGGTTCCCTGCTGTGCTCGTCGGCGGCCTTCGACTTGACGGTGACCGCGCTGTTCCTGCCGCTGGTTCAGGGGCTGTGCCTGGTGGTGCCGAAGCCGGAGCCGGGACACGGAGTGTTCGACGCGGCCGTGGACATCGTCGCGACCGGTGTCCCGATCAGCTTCCTGAAGGCGACGCCCGCACACCTGGAGCTGCTGACCGCCCGGCTGGAGCAGGACGGCGTCCGGCACGGCATCGCCACGCTGGTCGTGGGCGGCGAGGACCTGGCACCGGTGCTGGCGCACCGGGCGCTGACCCTGGGCACCGGGGAGACCGCGGTCGTCAACGAGTACGGGCCGACCGAGGCGACCGTCGGCAACGTGGTCAGCCGGACGACGACGGTGGACCCGGCGGCGGACCACGTTCCGATGGGCCGGGCGATCGACAACACCGAGGTGTACGTCGTCGGGGCGCACGGCGAGGTCCAGCCGGTCGGAGTGCCCGGTGAGCTGCTGATCGGCGGCATCAACGTGGCCCTCGGCTATCTGGACCGACCCGACCTGACGGCGCGGCGGTTCGTGCCGCACCCGTTCTCGGCCGATCCCGGGGCACGCGTGTACCGCACAGGCGACCTGGTGAAGTGGCTGCCGGACGGGCGCCTGGTCTACCTGGGCCGCATGGACGACCAGGTCAAGCTGCGTGGGCACCGGGTGGAACTCGGGGAGATCGAGAACGCCCTGCTGTCCCGGCCGGCCGTCGCGGCGGCCACGGTCGTGGTCCGTGAGGACACCCCGGGCGACAAGCGCCTGGTGGCGTACCTGGTGCCGGCCGGCGGCACGGCCGTGCCCGTGGCCGGACTACGCGCGGCACTGGCACGGGAACTGCCCGAGCACATGCTGCCCGCCCGGTACGTCGTACTGGAACGGCTGCCGCTCACCCCGAACGGCAAGGTGGACCGGCGGGCGCTGCCCGCGCCCGAGAGCCACCGCCCGGACGTCTCCGCCGCGTTCGCCGCGCCGCGCACCCCCACGCAGCGAACGATCGCCGGGATCTGGGCCGAGCTGCTGGGCGTCGACGAGGTCGGCGCGGACGACGATTTCTTCGAGCTGGGCGGCCACTCCCTGCTGGCCGCCCGGGTCGCAGCCCGGCTGCGCCGGGACCTCGGGGTGGACGTGCCGTACCGGACGCTGTTCGACGCACCGACACCGGCGCTGCTGGCGACGGCCGTGGACGCGCTGGATCCGGGGACCTGTGCCGCGATCCCGCGGGCGGACCGGTCGACGGGTGCCCTGCCGCTGTCCTTCGCACAGCAACGCATGTGGTTCCTGGACCAGTTGGCCCCGGGCCGGGCCGAGTACGCGATCCCGGTGGGGCTGCGGATCGAGGGGGACTTCGCGCCGGACGCGTTCGGCGCCGCGCTGACGGCCCTGACCGCCTCGCACGAGATCCTGCGGACCCGGTTCGTCGCGGACGCCACGGGACACCCCTTCCAGGTCGTCGACGCCGCGCGGGAAGTGACGGTGGACGTCCACGACGCCCGGCACCTCGGTGCCGACGCCGCGCGCGAGATGCTGCGCGAGGCGGCGGGACGGCCGTTCGACCTGGCCACCGGCCCGCTGCTGCGTGCGATGGCGGTGCGGGTGGCCGACACGGAGTGGCTGCTGCTGCTCACGGTGCACCACATCGTCTCCGACGGCTGGTCGGAGGGCATCCTGGCCCGGGAGCTGGGCGAGCTGTACGGTGCGGCGGTGGCCGGCCTGCCGGGCGAACCGGCTCCCCCCGGTATCCAGTACGCGGACTTCGCGAGCTGGCAGCGCGAGGTGCTGGACGGTCCGGCGCTGGCGGGGCAGTCGGCGTACTGGCGGGAGCGGCTCGCCGGAGTACGACCGCTGGAACTGCCGACCGACCACCGGCGGCCGGCCGAGCGGTCGGGCCGGGGCGGCACGGTGTCCTTCTCGGTGCCCGCCGACGTGGCCGGCGCGGCCCGGCGGCTGGCGGCGGGACAGGGGGCGAGCCTGTTCATGTCGCTGCTGGCGGTGTTCCAGCTGCTGATGGCGAAGTACAGCGGCCAGGACGACATCGCGGTCGGCAGCCCGGTCGCCGGCCGCAACCGTGCCGAGACGGAGGAGCTGATCGGCTTCTTCGTGAACACCCTGGTCATGCGCACCGATCTGTCCGGCGATCCGGTGTTCACCGAGTTGCTGGACCGGGTCAAGGACACCGCGCTCGGTGCTTTCGACCACCAGGACCTGCCCTTCGAACGCCTCGTGGAGGAACTCGCCCCCGACCGCGACCTGTCCCGCAACCCCCTGTTCCAGACCATGTTCGCGCTGCAGAACACCCCCGACGGCCACGCCTGGCAACTGCCCGGAGCAGCGGTGGAGCCGTTCGCCGTCCGCGAGGAGGAGGCCAAGTTCGACCTGACCCTCATCCTCACTGAGCGGCCCGACGGCTCGCTCGCCGGCGATCTGGTGTTCGCCCTCGACCTGTTCGCACCGGACACGGCGGAGCGGCTGGCGGAGCACTTCACCACGCTGCTGCGCGCGGCGGTCGCCGGCCCGGAGCGGCGCCTGTCCGAACTGGAGGTGCTGACCGGTGCCGAACGGCACCGGGTGCTGGGCCGGTGGAGCGGGACGGCGGCCGCCACGGACACCGGGACCGGGACGACGGTGCACCGGCTCGTCGAGGAGTGCGCCGCCCTGCGACCCGACACGACGGCGGTGCTCTCGGCCGACGGGGAACTGACCTATCGGGAGCTGAACGCGCGGGCCAACCGGCTCGCCCGGCACCTGCGCCTTCGCGGAGCCGGCCCCGGGGACGTGGTCGCCGTGTGCCTGGAACGAGGCCCCGAACAGATCACCGCACTGCTCGCGGTCCTCAAATCCGGCGCCGCCTACCTGCCGCTGGACCCGGAGCACCCCGCCGACCGGCTCGCCCACATGGTCGCGGACGCGCGGGCCGCTCTCGTGGTCACCGACAGCGCCCGGGCCGCACGGCTGCCCGACGAGCCCGGCCGGTTCCTCACCGACCGGGACCGGCCCTCCCTCGCGGACCTGCCGGCCCACGACCTCGAACCCGCGGCGTCCTCCGACGACCTGGCGTACGTGATCTGCACCAGCGGATCCACCGGCCGGCCCAAGGGCGTCGAGATCGAGCACCACAGCCTGGTGGGCCTGGTCCACTGGACGGCCGACACCTTCGGCGCGGCCCCGGGACGGCGCGTCGCGCTGCTGGCCGGGGTCGGATTCGACGCGGCGGCCTGGGAACTGTGGCCCGCACTGGCGACCGGTGCCACGGTGTGCGTACCCGACGACACGGTGCGGCTGACACCGGCGCTGCTCCAGCGCTGGCTGAGCGAGCGGCGGATCACGGGCACCTTCGTCTCGACACCGGTGCTGGAGTCGCTGGCGGCCCTCGACTGGTCGGAACCGACCTCCCTGGAGTACGTGCTGACCGGCGGTGACGCGCTGCGCCTGCCGGCCGGGCTGCACCTGCCCTTCCGCGTCGTCAACAACTACGGGCCGACCGAGTCGACGGTGGTGACGACCTCGGCCGAGATCGTCCCCGGCACGGCCGTACCGCCGATCGGCCGCCCGGTGCGCGGCACCTTCGTGTACGTGGTGGACCGGTACGGCCGGCCGGTGCCGACCGGGGTGCCGGGCGAACTCCTCGTCGGCGGCTCCGGACTGGCACGCGGATACCGGGGCCTGCCCGAGCAGACGGCGGAACGGTTCGTGACCGCCGACGTCGACGGCACACCGCGCCGGGTCTACCGCACCGGCGACCGGGTGCGCTGGCTGGCCGACGGGCAACTGGAGTTCCTGGGGCGGCTGGACGACCAGGTGAAGCTGCGCGGACACCGCATCGAACCCGGTGAGATCGAGGCGGTGCTGCTGGCCGGCCCCGACATCACCGCGGCCACCGTCGTCGTCCGGGAGGACGCCCCCGGCGAAAAACGACTGGTCGCGTACGTCGTCCCGGCCGCGGGCGCCACAATCCACGGCGAGACCCTGCGCGGGCGGCTGCGCCGTGAACTGCCCGACTACATGGTGCCGTCCGCGTTCATGGCGCTGGAACGGCTGCCACTGACCCCGAACGGCAAGGTGGACCGGCGGGAACTGCCCGCGCCCGAACCACGCGCCTCCGGGGCCGGCGGCCCGGCCCCCCGTACCCCGGTCGAGCGCGCGATCGCCACGGCCTGGTCCCAGGTGCTGGGCACCGAGGTCACCGGCGCGGACGACAACTTCTTCGAGCTCGGCGGCCACTCCCTGCTCGCCACCCAGGTGACGTCACGGCTGCGGGACGCGCTGGGCGTGGAGGTACCGGTGCGGGAGCTGTTCGCGTCACCCACCGTCGCCGGGCTGGCCGCGGCCGTGGCGGAACTCGCCGCCGACGGCACGGCCGGTGCGGAGCGCATCGTGCCGGCCGACCGGACCGACGGGCCGCTGCCACTGAGCTTCGCCCAGCAGCGGCTGTGGTTCCTCGACCAACTGGAGCCCAGACGCGCCGAGTACGTCGTGCCCTTTGCCCTGCGCGTCAGCGGTGCGCTGGACACCGACGCCCTCGACGCGGCGCTGACCCGCATGCTGGCACGGCACGAGACCCTGCGGACGAGGTTCGTCGCCGCCGACGACGGCGAGCCGACCCAGATCGTCGACCCGCCGCAGCCGGTGCACACGGCCGTCCACGACCTGCGGCACATCGCCGACACCGAGGAACGCCAGGAGGCGGCACGACACCTGGCCCGCGCGGAGGCCGCCCGCCCGTTCGACCTGACGACGGGACCGCTGCTGCGCGCCCACCTGGTGCGCCTGGCCGACGAGGAGGCGCACCTGCTGCTGACGGTGCACCACATCGTCTGCGACGGCTGGTCGGAGCCGGTGATGGCGCGCGAACTGCGGGAGGGCTACCGGGCGGCGACGACCGGCACCCCGCCCGAGGACACGCAACTGCCCGTGCAGTACGCGGACTTCTCCGTGTGGCAGCGGCAGCAGCTCACCGGTGACGTGCTGGAGGGGCAGCTGGCGTACTGGCGGGAGCGGCTCGCCGGGATCGAACCCCTGGAACTGCCCACCGACCATCGCCGTCCGGAGCGGCGGGCCGGAGGCGGCGACACCGTGACGTTCGAGGTGGGCGCGGCAGTGGCCGCCGGGCTGCGGAAGGCGGCCATGAGCGGCACCGCGAGCCTGTACATGGTGCTGCTGGCCGCCTTCCAGGTGCTGCTGGTCAAGTACGCCCGCCAGGACGACGTGACCGTCGGCAGCCCGGTCGCCGGCCGCAACCGTGCCGAGACCGAGGACCTGATCGGCTTCTTCGTGAACACCCTGGTCATGCGCACCGACCTGTCCGGCGATCCGGCGTTCACCGAGCTGCTGGACCGGGTCAAGGACACCGCGCTCGGTGCCTTCGACCACCAGGACCTGCCCTTCGAACGCCTCGTGGAGGAACTCGCCCCCGACCGCGACCCGTCCCGCAACCCCCTGTTCCAGACCATGTTCGTGTTCCAGAACACGCCGGACGAGCACGGCTGGAGCCTCCCCGGGCTGGACGTGGAACCCTTCGCGGTCACACTGCCGGACGCCAAGTTCGACCTCACCCTGATGATGTCCGAGGCCGCGGACGGCGGACTGCGCGGCACCCTGGAGTACCGGACGGACCTCTTCGAACGGGACACGGTCGCCCGGATGGCCGGCCACCTGGGCGCACTGCTGGAAACGGTGGCCCACGAGCCCGCGGCACGGCTGTCGAGGCTGTGCCTGCTCACCGCCGGGGAAGGGCGGCGGACGGTGGTCGAGTGGAACGACACCGGGGCCGCCTTCCCGGACACCGCCACGCTGCACGGCCTGTTCGAGGAGCGGGCGGCCCAACAGCCGGACACGGTGGCCGTCGAGGGACCGCAGGGCACGCTGACCTACGGCGAGTTGAACGCGCGCGCCAACCGGGTCGCCCACCACCTGCGCACCCGGTACGGGGTGCGGCCGGACATGCCGGTCGCGGTGTGCCTGGAGCGCGGCCCCGATCTGGTGACGGCCGTGCTGGGCGTCCTGAAGGCGGGGGCGCCGTACGTGCCGCTGGACCCGGAGTATCCGCAGGAGCGGCTGGCGTACATGGTGGGGGACACCGGGACCCCGGTCGTCCTCACCGGCTCCGCGCACACCGGCCGACTGCCCTCGGACGTACCGCTGCTGCTGCTCGACGAGGACACCGTGACGCTGGCCGACGAGCCGGACACCGATCCCCGGCCGGCCGCCGCGGCGCACAACCTCGCCTACCTGATCTACACCAGCGGTTCCACCGGCCGCCCCAAGGGCGTCCAGGTCGAACACCGCAGCCTGGTCAACCTGGTGCACTGGACGGCACGCGAGTACGGACTGGAACCCGGGCAGCGGATCGCGCTGCTGGCCGGGATCGGGTTCGATCCGGCGGCGTGGGAGCTGTGGCTCGGCCTGATCCGCGGCGCGACCTGCTGCGTCACCACCGAGACCGTCCGGCTCACCCCGCATCTGCTGCGGGACTGGCTGTGCGAGCAGCGCGTCCACACCACGTTCCTGTCCACGCCGATGTTCGAGGCCCTGGCGGCGCTGCCCTGGGACGCGGACAGCACCCTGGAGTACGTGCTGACCGGCGGTGACCGGCTGCGGATGCCACCGCGAGCACGGCTGCCGTTCCGCGTGATCAACAACTACGGACCCACCGAGGCCACGGTCATCGTCACCTCGGCGGTGGTCGAACCCGGCGACGTGGTCCCACCGATCGGCCGGCCCATCTCCAACACCCTGGTGTTCGTGGTGGACCAGCACGGCCGGCCGGTGCCGGTCGGGGTCCCCGGGGAACTCCTCCTCGGAGGCGTGCCGGTGGCCCGCGGCTACCGAGGCAGGCCGGACCTGACCGAGGAGAAGTTCGTCGAGTACGAGGCCGAAGGGGTGAGCACCCGGGTCTACCGCACCGGTGACCTCGTGCGGTGGCGCGCGGACGGGCAGCTCGAATTCCTGCGGCGGATCGACAACCAGGTGAAGATCCGCGGCAACCGCATCGAGCTCGGCGAGGTCGAGTCCACCCTGCTGACCCACCCCGGCATCGGCGAGGTCTGTGTGATCGTCCGGGAGGACACGCCCGGCGACAAACGGATCGTGGCGTATCTCGTGGCCACCGGCGCGGACGCGCCGAGCACCGCGGACCTCCACACCCACCTGGGGCGGTTCCTGCCCGACTACATGATCCCGGCGGTGTTCGTCACGCTGGAGCGCCTCCCGCTGACCGCCAACGGCAAGGTGGACCGGGCGGCCCTGCCGGTGCCGGACCACCAGCGGCCGGACCTGGGGAGTGAGTACACGGCGCCGCGCAACGCCGTCGAGCGGGCCGTCACCACCGTGTGGCAGGAGCTGCTGGACATCGAACGCGTCGGCGTGCACGACGACTTCTTCCAGCTGGGCGGGCATTCGTTGCTCGCCACGCAGGTGGCCTCACGGCTGCGGAAGGCGCTGCGGATCGATGTGCCGGTGCGATCCGTGTTCGACTCTCCCACCCCGGCGCGACTCGCCCAGAGCATCGCCGACCTGATGATGGCGGAGATCACGGCCCAGTTCGCACCGGCCGGGTGACCGCATCCCGTGCCACAGCGTGAAGGGGCCGGACCTCGACGACGAGGTCCGGCCCCTTCGCAGTGGGACGGTTCAGACCATGTCCTCGGCGCGGATGCCGCCGCTGGCGAGCGCGAGGGCGCCGAGCTGGAACCGGCTCTGGGCACCGAACCGATCGGTCAGCTTCTCCGAGAGCCGGCGCACCGTGCGCAGCGAGACGTCCATCCGGCGGGCCGCCGCCGCGTCCGTGAGCCCTTGCGCCCACAGCCGGAGCACGTGCTGCTCCTGGAGGGAGAGGTTGCCGCGGGTACGGGGGCGGGCCTCCGCGAGCGGCAGGGCCTCCTTCCACAGCCGGGCGAACAGGGTCGCGAAGGCTTCCGTGACCGACTCGACGCCGCACGCCATCGCGCCGACCACACTGCGGCCGCTCGTGACCGGCACGACGGCGTGCCTGCGGTCGGAGACGATCATCCACACCGGCAGCGACGGCAGGGTGCGGACGGCGCCGCCGTACTCCTCGTTCCGGCGCAGGCGCTCCGTCGCCTCCGGGTCGTTGCGGACGCTCTCCAGCACGATGGCGCGAGCGGGCGTACCGCGTCGCCGCAGGATCTCGTCCAGCGAGTGGCCGGCCTCGAAGGCCGCCGCGTCCGGCCGCTCGGCCGGTCCGACGGTCAGCCATTCGTTCGCGCACTCATCGGCGAGAAAGGTGATGTGCCGCCACACGGCGTCCGCGCCGGCCAGCCACTTGACGTCCGGAACGCTCTCCCGGCCGCCGCGCCCGCGCTCCGACAGCAGCCGCGTCATCTCCAGCCGGCTGCCCTCCACCTGGAGCCGGTGGCGGGCCAGCTCCTCCTGCTGCCGGGTGAGCATCGCGGCCAGTCCGACCTCCGGGTCGACCGGCCGCCAGCCACTGGCGGAGTCCCCCGGGACGACGAGCAGCAGGGCGGACAGCCGCTCCAGCCCGTCCCGGACCGTTTCCTCGGTCTCCTGCAGTTGCTCGGCCAGCTCGGTCACCTCCGCGCCGGGCCGGTCGACCATCGATATGTACACCTTCCGTGCAACGGAGTCGATATCCAGGGAGGTCCGCATGTCGTGCGCTCCTGTATGTCTTGTCGTACGGCACCTGTTGGCTGTGGGACACGAGTCGATTTCGGACCGACGGCACTCCCTCGGGACGCCACCGCGGGAACCGCCGGCCGGACATCAGTAGAACGGGTGCCGCAGTGACGGCGGATGCGGGATGATCCCCCAAGTTCCTTCGGGACAAGCCCTCGTGGGGCGGACGAGGCACCCCACATGCGGATTCCGCGCCTCGACGGGCCGTCCTCCCACGGTCGAAGCGCACAGCACCGCGCTCACCGGCGGGGGCGACCGGGCGGGGCCCGCACGGGCCCCGGCAGCGCCGGGCGACCGGACGGCCGATCAGGCCGTCATGTGCTCACGACGACCGGGCACCCGGGCGACCGGCCGGGCCCTGCGGGCCCGAACGACCAGCGAGTGCGAGGGACCGGGCCGTGCGATGGCGGCCGGGAGTGCGTGCGCCCCCCACGGCGTGTCGCGCCTGCCCCCATACAACCGCCGGGCCGACCACCTGCCCGTGCTCCCTCGGCCGGCCGGCCCCCGGTCGCATGCCCCCGGCCCGCCTCCTCGGACGGTACGGCCGCCACCGGCGGTACCCCGGCGCCGTGGCGCCCCTTGCCCCCTCCGCCCCGCCGGTGAGGGGGCCGAGGATATGGGGGACAGTCCCCCATGCGGGAGCCCGGCACATCTGCGACCTTTGCCCCGCCCCCGGTGCCCGCTCAGAACAGTTCCAGGCCCTTGCCGCTGGTGTCCGCGATGACCGGCCGGAACTGGGTCGGGAGGCCGTCCAGGCGGTCGGGACCGGCCGCGGCGGCCACGGTGGGGGCCGCCTCGGCCAGCCAGGCACGAAACCGCTCGACGGCTTCGCGGTAGGGGACCTGCGCCAGGACGCGGTGCTCGCCGGAGGGGCAGAAGTCGACGGTGACGGTGAGCAGGCAGGAACGGGGCGCGTTCTGACTGCCCGTCCAGGACACGCGCAGGACACCGCAGGGCTTGCGCCCGCGGGGGGCGCGGTGGGTCGGGCGCAGCGACCGGCAGGCCACGTGGGCGGTCCACGCGGCGAGGTGCGGCAGGGGCAGGGTGGTGCGTGCGCGGCAGCCGGGGCAGCGGTGCCAGTGGCGGAGCCAGGCGTCGGCGTCGGTGTGGAAGAGGCGCTTGTAGCGGTTCGCCACGCGGATGTCGTTGCTGTACAGGTGGTCGGGGCGTTCCTGGGTGTTGCAGGACTGGCAGACGGGGGCGCGGACGTAGCCGTGTTCGTGGCAGTGGTCGAGCACGGTGGCGGGCGCGGTGCGGCAGACGGCGCACGCCCACCCGGCCACCTTGCGGGAGATGCCGGGCTTCCTGCTGAGCACCGAGTACAGCCGGCCCTCCAGCTCCTTGCCGTACGGGCGCAGTGAGGCGGTGGGGTTCTCGGAGCCCGTCGTCGGCCGGTCTTCGGTGTCCCGGGCCTGCCGTGGGCGGGAGGGCGGCTCGGTGACGGCCGGGCTCTCCCGGCCGGCCCGTGCGGCTTGCACCCACTGCTTCTCGGCGTGCTCGGCCGCGTCCAGCAGCCTGACCACGGCACGCGGCAGCCACCACGTGCGCCGTGTCCCGCCGTGGGCCCGCTCCACAAGCATCTGCCGCCAGTCGATCCCCGCCAGATGATGCGGCCGGCCGCCCTCATGCCGTGCTGCCCGCCCGGATCCGCCCGGCTCCCGCAGTTCCTCCCTGATGTGCTGGCGCCAACGCAACGGTGCCTCCCCGTCGCGCCCCTGCCCCGGAGCCTCACGGAACGGACCGATGCGGACCAGGTCCTGCCGGTCCATCTCCACCGCGTTCAGCTCCGCGGCCGCCCGGCGCACCTCGACCTCCGGAACACCCCACCGACCGTCGCTCGCCCGCACCGCCGCCACCACCCGGCCGCCGAGCAGCACGTACCCCGTCCGGGCGCGGGCAGGAGAGCGGGTGAACACCCCGGAAGCCGCCGGCACAGCACTGCCGGCCGTCAGATCGGCCCACAGAGCGTCCGCGGCAACCAGGGTGATCAGGCCGTCCGTACGGCCGGGCACGACACGCTCCGACATACCGACAGACTAACGGCCCGCGACGCGGCAACGGATCCCGAGCGCCTCGGCCGGGACGCCACCCGAAACCCCACCTCATCGACGGGAACGCCCCGGGGCCGTCGAACCGTACGGGCCGCGCTGGCACCATGTCGACGGACGGCCGGGACGCCGGAGGTGCGGCGGGACCTCGCGGGGAAGAGGAAGCGGCGCGAGCGTGGGATGTACGAGGAGGAGCCATGAGCAGGAGGCGAAGCCCGCGGGGCCGGACGCCCGGCAGGGGCGCACGACGGCTGTGGCTGCTGCCCGACCGGGGCGGGGACGACCCGTTCATCGACGTCCGTGGGGACGGTCGCGGGACGCTGAACGTGCAGGTCGACCGGGCCGGCCGACACGATCGTTTCCACTTCGAAGTGACCGCGCAGCAGGTCGCCGTCGCGGAGCGCAGCGCACTTCGGCGGTGGGCCGTCTTCGCCGTGCTCTTCGGTGAACTCGCTGTTTTCCACCCCGACGCCGCACCGGCACGGCCGCCGGGAAAGTGCCTGCGGGTGATCGACATGATCCTCGGGGGCACCGATTCCCAGGTCGAGCAGTACTTGACCACGATGAACAAGCGCTTTCTGGGCGGACTTCGGGACTCACTGGCGATGGTGTGCCGGGTCGACCCGACACGTTCCCGGGACCGTGAAACGTTCGAGAAGCGATTGTGGTTCGGCGCCGAGCCGTTGATCATCAGCGATGCGGAACGCACCCGGCGCGCGCAGGAGACGGAACGCGGGGCAGCGGCCCGGGCAACCGCGGTGCGGCAGTCCTTCGAGCCGTACCAGGACGCCCTCCTGATGACCGAGCACGACGACGCCGTGCGGCGGGTCGTCGGCCTGCTCGGCTCGGCCCCGGTGATCAGCGAGTTCGAGGTCGGTGCGCCCGCACACCACGACCGGTACCTGACGTTCGGCTCCGGCGGCGAGATCATGCTCCGGGACGGGGCGGTGACGGCGATCCTCTTCCACATCCAGCCCACCGATGCCGCGCCGCACGGCTTCACGGGGCTCGGCACCCTGATCCCCGGGCTGAGCCGGGACGCCTCGAAAAGCCAGGTCGAGGAGGCACTCGGTGAGCCGGTCACCGGGCGCGTGGGCCCGAACACGACCCACTCCGTCGGGGCCGGATTCGTGAAGGTCTTCTACGACGCGTGGGCCCGGAAGGACGCGCCGGGCCGTCTGAAGCTCATCCAGCTGACGGCAGAGGACACGTACGCCGGGACCGATCCCGCCGACGGACGCTGCCCCGGCTGCGCGGGCACGCTGATCAGGGCGGCATCGGCGCCCGGTGGCGTCGACGTGGACGCGACGATCACAGCGTTGCGCGACGGGGTCGCCGCCGGACGTCTCCGCCGGGCGCACAACCGGGTGGCCCTGGGCGACATGCTCCGCCTGCACGACTCCGGGCTGATGGAACGCGTCGAGGCACAGTTGGGCTGCACGATCTGCCACCGGCACATCCTCTTCGCGCTGCACCGCGACGCGGACCCGACCTTCGAGTACGTCTCGCTCAACGACACCTACCGCCGGACCCCGGAGAAGGTTCCACCGGTGGAGCGGTGGGGCGATGCCGCCCGGATCGCGCGGGAAGCACAACGCCCGGAACGGATCGCGACCGACGGCAACACCTGGGTCCTGTATGCCGTGGGCGAGCATCTCTTCATGAACGCGCGCTGCTGGTACAGCGCCGTGGACGGGTCGAGGCTGATACGCCTGGAGGCCGCCGAGACGCGGCAGTACGAACGCGACGGCGCGGCCTATTTGTCCCGGCTGCAGGAAGCGATCAACCGCACCTGGACGAGCAGCGACGACCCGTGGCGCTCGCGCGACCTGACACTGAGCGGGATGTCGGACGAGGAGGCCATCGGGGCGAGCCTGGCCGCGGCGTGGGAGGAGCAGGCGGATTGCCTGCCTGGGCGGGCGCCGGATTCAGCGCGGTGAGGAGCCCCGATCGCGAGGGCCGCCGCCACCACGGCGGCGACCCGGGACCATCAGCGTTGTCTTCCTGGAAGGGCGGGAGAAGCCGCGCTGCAGGCCCTCATGGTTTCGCCCTTTTGCCGGTGGCAGGCCCCATCAGGTGCGGGTCCAGCGTTGGTTGCTGCCGTTCGAGCAGGAGTAGAGCTGGATCAGGGTTCCGTCGGAGGTGCCGTTGCCGACGGCGTCGAGGCAGAGGCCGGACTGGACACCGACGATGGAGCCGTCGGAGCCGAGGCGCCATTTCTGGTTGTCGCCGCCCCAGCAGCTGTAGATCTGGACTTTGGCCCCGTTGCCGGTACCGGCGGCGTCCAGGCACTTGTCGCCGTAGACCCGGAGCTCGCCTCCGGCGGTGGAAACCCACTGCTGGTTGGTGCTGCCGCTACAGCCCCACAGCTGCAACTGCGTGCCGTCGGTGGTGGAGGCGTTCGGCACGTCCAGACACCGGCCCGAACCGACGCCCCTGATCTCTCCGGAACCGGTCGGGGGTGTGGACGAGCCGCCGTTGAGTGCGTCGAGGACGGAGGTGTGGGCGGACTTCTTGCTGCCGTCGTTGTTGAACAGCAGCGGCGATTGCTCCGATCGCCAGGAGTCGCTGTCGCGCACGCCCCAGACGGTGATGCCGAGGCAGCGTGGAACGGCCAGGCAGTCGTTGGTCACGGCGGCGTAGGTCGAGGCCGGGGCGCCCTCGATGTCGAGTTCGGTGACGGCCACGTCGACGCCGAGGGTGGCGAAGTTCTGAAGAGTGGTGCGGAAGTTGCTGTTGTAGGGACTGCCGCTGTTGAAGTGCGACTGGAAGCCGACGCAGTCGATCGGCACGCCGCGCTGCTTGAAGTCCCGGACCATGGCGTACACGGCCTGGGTCTTGGCCCAGGTCCAGTTCTCGATGTTGTAGTCGTTGTAGCAGAGCTTGGCCGCCGGGTCGGCGGCGCGCGCGGTGCGGAAGGCGACCTCGATCCAGTCGTTGCCGGAGCGCTGCAGGTTGGAGTCCCGCCGGGCTCCCGAGCTGCCGTCGGCGAAGGCCTCGTTCACGACGTCCCACTGGGCTATCTTGCCCTTGTAGTGGGCCATCACGCCGTTGATGTGGTCATTCATCGCCTGGCGCAGTGTGCTGCCGCTGAGGCTCTGCATCCAGCCGGGCTGCTGGGAATGCCAGGCCAGGGTGTGGCCGCGCACCTGCTTGCCGTTCTGCACCGCCCAGTTGTAGACGCGGTCGGCGGAGGTGAAGTCGAACCGGCCCCGTTGGGGTTCGGTGGCGTCGATCTTCATCTCGTTCTCGGCCGTCACCGAGTTGAACTCACGGCCGGCGATCGTCGTGTACGCCGAGTCGCCCAGCTTGCCCGAGGCGATGGCGGTGCCGAAGTACCGGCCGCTCTGTGCCGCCGCGGCGCCGAGCGTGCTCTCGGCGGCGTGTGAGGCCGGCGGAGCCACCAGTGTGGCGGCCACACCGAGGACGCCGACGACCAGCGCCAACAGCAGGCTGCGGATCTTCAGGTGGACCACCGGTCCGGGAAGGGGAAACGAGCCCATGACTGTGCCTCCAGGGTAGAAAACGCGGAAGGGCCGAAGCGCAGGGGTTGCGTCGTCCGCGCCCAGTCGGCGGACGGACGGACGGACGGGGCGGGCCGGAGACCGGGTAGCACGGAATCACCGGACACCGCGGTCATGGGAGGGGACGGTTCTCGACGTAGGCACGAGGTACTCCATCGAGGCTCAGCCGGGGGACCACCGAGCGGCGTCGCGTACCTCTACGACTGTGCGAAGAGCCAGGATGCGCTGGTGCGAACCTCACCGGAACGAAACAGGGGGCGCAGGTGCTCTGGTGCGCGGATCTGCTGTGCGGCACGGACTTCCCGAGGCCGGTGCGATCGGAGTGCCGAACTGTGGCCGGTTGCCCAGACAGGAATGATTGAGGGGTTGATGATGCATCGTCAATACTCTCGGCAGAAAAAGTTTCCTCCATTGTTTCGAAAGTTTCGAAATCCGGGCGAGTCGGATGGTGGACCCTGGCGCCGCCGTCGGCGGATGACGTGTGGCCGGGGTCGGAGCGAGCACACGGATGTCCGTCGTGTGGTGGATCCTGCCAGGTCTGCGTGGTGCAGCCGGTCCCGCATCGGCCATCAATCGGTGCGGGAGCGGCGTTTCATGCCTGGGGTCCCGCAAATATTTCGGAGTGGACGGCAATACGGTCGAGAGGCGTGGGCGCCGTTCGCCGGCTCCCCGATCATTGAAGCCGCTCGTCACGTCGACCCCTGCTCGATGCGGCGAACGTGTCGAGTCGCTCCGTTCGCGTACGCAAGACGACTCGGGGCTGCATCACTCGGACGCGGCGCCCCAAGGGGACGTGGTGACGCGTATGCCGTCACCTCGTCAGAACCCTGCCGCGGCCCTCTCCTGGTGCCTGGCGTACGAGTGCGCATCACGCACGGCGGAGCCGGTTCCCGCGCGATGCGGGAACCGGCGCTGCGCGCGTCAGCGGCTACGGGGTGACGCAGTCGATCGGGCCGACCGGGAAGTCGTTGCCGGTCGATGTCGCGGTGAACCCGAAGGTGACGCTGCCTTCCGGTGCGATGGTGCGGTTGTGGTCGAGGTTCCCGACCGTGAGCGTGCCATCGGGCGCTGTGGTCGGCGCACCGTTCCACACGCTGCTGACCTTGGTTCCCGAGCCGGGCTTCCATCGCACGGCCCAGCCCTCACGTGCCGCCGTGTCGTGGTTCATGACTTCGACGGAACCCTGGAAGCCGCCGCTCCAGGAGTTGGTCACGCTGTAGGTGGCCATGCACCCGGTGTGCGGGTCGGTGGGTGTCGGAGTCGGGGTCGGAGTGGGCGTCGGATTCGGAGTGCCGCCCGAGCCGCGGATGCCGGTCACCTCGCCGTTGCCGCCGTCGAAGACGATGTCGGAGCAGGAGAAGAAGTTCTCCTGGCTGTCCGAGCGGACCCACTGGATGAACATGACCGCGTCACCCGAGCGGCCCGAGGGCAAGTTCAGGTCCCAGTAGTAGTGGCCGCCCTCCGTCCCGGGCCCGCCCGCCTGCGGCGGGTCGGAGACGGTCTCGATCAGTTCCAGGTCGTCCCAGCCCAGCTCGGTGCTGGGCGAGTAGCCGGGCTTGGACAGGTACACCCGGAAGGAGCCCGGGTGCGCCGCCCAGTTGCTGTGCTCGACCTGGATCGTCTTCCCGGACGTCAGGTGCGTCCGGGGCCAGTCGGAGCGTGGGGCGTTGTAACCGGTGAAGTCGTACGGCGACCGGTCACCGGCACTGCACAGCTTTCCGTCCGGGACGTAACCTGCCCCCCGTCCACCCGCGTTGGAGTCGAGCACGGCGAACCAGTTGTACAGCGAGGTCGCGCCGCTCTCGTCGAGCGCGGCCTTGCACGCCGGGTTCGTCGGGTCCAGGGCGCCGGTGTCGGTCCTGGCGTCCAGCATGCAGAGGTAGGTACGCGATCCCGGTGTCATCGTGACGCCGTGCGCCTGCGCGTTGCCCTGGCCCATCAATGTCAGGCCGATTCCGCCGAGCAGTGTCGCGAACACCGCCGCCAGGGAGGCGAACAGCTTCTTGCGTCGGGCCATGAGGTCTCCTGTGCTGTCGTGGGATGGTCTTCCGGTTGGGTTTCTCTCCTGCGGCCACCGTCGGGCGAGGAGTCCGGGGGCGCCTGGGTCGGGTGGGCGCGGCGGCGCGGCAGGTGGGATCGCCGTGGCCGGTGCGGGCCGTAGCCGTCGGTTCCACCGGAGGCGAACCGGCCGGAGCCGGTCCGTGGCCGCCGAGGGCGGACCGGCCGACGCACGGCAGGAGTTGACGATGCGCGGACCGGGACGCGCGGCGCGGCGGACCCCACCGGGGCCCGCGCCCCGCGCAGAGGCGGGCGAGGGGGGCGGGGGCGGCTCGTGTGCGGATCGGTTCACGCACGGCCGTGCCGTTGAGGCCGGTTCCGCCCGGGCGGGACCCGACGACGACCGGACCGCGTCGGGCCGACGCCGGCAGGAGTGATGAGCGGGCTGCGGGTGGTGCCGGGGGAGTGCGGTGGCGCTCGCATGCGGGGCCTCTCTGGGAGGGACGACCGGATGGGGCGATCGCGGAATGGGCAGCGCCGACCATTCAGTTCTGGGAGCGCTCCCACGCGTTGGTATCACGGACTGTAGGAGTTGTGCCGTGCTCCTGACAACCCGTCGTGGAAGATGTGTCGAGGAGTTCGACAAGGACGAGGGCGAGGGCGAGGGCGTGGGACGGGGCCGACGCAACCGTCGCGTTTCGGCGGGCCGCGGCCGGGTGCCTCACCGGGTGGGAATGGCGGCTCGACGTGGAGTGGGAAGGAGCGTCACGCCGACTCGCGTACCACCGGCCGTGTTCGCGAGATCGCATGGGGTCGGGCCGCCCCGGTTGATCCGCCCCTTCCGGTGGCGGCCACATCATGATCCGGCCGCTCTCCTTCATCGGCAGGCAGCCAGGCAGGCGGGCAGACAGACAGGCGGACGGGCGTCGGCGGCGGCTTGATCCGCCCTGCCGGCTCGAAGTCGTCGAAGCGGCCCCGCCGCGTCCATGTCGGTCACCCGCTCGTTGCCCGGGCGCCTGCCCCGCGGCGCAGGGGGCGGCCGTGTGTCGGCGAGCAGGCCGGCAAGGGGCCCTCGGCCCATACGGGCATCGGCAGCGTCACGTCGACCCGGCTGCCGCGCACGTATTCCACGAGCCGCTGCCGTTCGGAGCCCGTGCGCACGGGCGCGAGCGGCGGATGCCCGCCTCGGCCGGTGCGTCCCCGACCGCTCGCACGACCTGCGAGAGGAACGGATCCCTGAACAGCCGCCGGCCCGTCCTCGTTGCCACCGGGGCGACGGTGCCCGTGCGTCGCCCGCTCGGTGAACGGGCGGCCACGGTGGGCGCGTGGTCCGGTTCGTCGATGGTGCGCTGCGCGGCACGGCGTGCGGACACCTTGGCCTCCGGGGCGTGGTTGATCACCCGGGAAGCCGTGACGGGGGACCGGTCCTGCGCCCTGACGAGGCGGCGGCAAATATACGCCGGGTCCTGTCGGGCCGGAGTCGCGTGGGTCCTCGGTCCGGGCGGTCATCTCCCGTGAGCCCGGTGGAGCGGCGAATCCTGTCCAACCGCTTGACGGCACGTCTCGCGACCCCGAAGTTTGTGGGAGCGCTCCCACTTCTGTCCGTGCCCCGCCGGACGCAAGCCGGTGCCCCAGTCACCGCGCGCTCCGGCCCCTCCCGTAAGGACTTCGGTGTGCCGCGACCTCAGTCACTCGTCCCCCGCCCGTCCCGTACGTTTCGCCGATCGGACCGTTCCAGACGCGTCAGCGTGTCAGTGGGCTTCGTAGCCGCTGCCGGGCTGCTGGCCGGCACTCTTGCAGCACCCGCCGGCGCCGCCCAGCCCCTCGACGAGGCCCCCGAGATCATCGTCAACGGGGACTTCTCCGCGGGCACCGCCCCCTGGTGGTCGACGGCCAACAGCCCTGTCACCGTCTCGGACGGACGCCTCTGTGCCGATGTCCCCGGGGGCACGGCCAACGCGTGGGACGCCATCGTCGGGCAGAACCGGCTCGCCCTCACCGCCGGCGAGGGATACACCCTGAGCTACACGGCGACGTCCACCGTGCCGGTCACCATCCGCACCAACGTGCAGATGGCGACCGAACCGTGGACCACGGAACTCGCCACCGCGCAGCCGGTCGGGGCGACCGCCGAACGCGTCACGGAGACCTTCACGGCCGGAGCCGACCACGACGCGGCGCAGCTCGTCTTCCAGATCGGGGGCAGTGCCGAGGAGTTCACCTTCTGCATCGACGACGTGTCGCTGCGCGGTGGGACCGCGCCGCCGCCGTACGAACCGGACACCGGATCCCCGGTCCGGGTCAACCAGGTCGGATACCTCACGCACGGCCCCAAGGCCGGCACCGTCGTCACCGACGGGACCGACCCGCTGCCCTGGACACTCGAATCGGCCGCCGGGACACGCGTGGCCGAGGGCACCACCACTCCGGCGAGTGTGGACACCGCCTCGCGGCAGAACGTCCACACCTTCGACTTCAGCGCGGTGACGACCCGGGGAGAGGGATACACCGTCACGGTCGCGGGGGAGAAGAGCGAGCCGTTCGCCATCGGCGACGACCTCTACGCGTCGCTGCGCACCGACGCGCTCGCGTACTTCTATCACAATCGCAGCGGCATCGAGATCGACGCGGACATCGTGGGCGAGCGGTACGCGCGGCCGGCCGGCCATCTCGGTGTGAGTCCCAATCAGGGCGACAACGACGTACCCTGCCGACCGGGCGAGTGCGACTACCGTCTCGACGCGGCGGGGGGCTGGTACGACGCCGGTGACCACGGCAAGTACGTGGTCAACGGCGGTATATCGGTGGCCCAGTTGATGTCCACGTTCGAACGGACCCTGTACGAGGAGACCGCCGACGCCGGGCCGCTCGGTGACGGCGAACTCCGGGTGCCCGAGCACGGGAACGCCACTCCCGACATCCTCGACGAGGCGCGCTGGGAGCTGGAGTTCCTCATGCGGATGCAGGTGCCCGCGGGGGAGCCGCTCGCGGGCATGGCCCACCACAAGCTGCACGACAAGGCGTGGACCGGACTGCCGCTCCGGCCGGACCGTGACCCCCAGCCCCGGGAACTGCATCCGCCGACCACGGCGGCCACCCTCAACCTGGCGGCCACCGCAGCCCAGTGCGCCCGCCTCTTCCAGGTCTACGACGCGGACTTCGCCGCGCGGTGCCGGTCGGCCGCGCGCTCCGCGTGGACAGCGGCCAAGGCCCATCCGGACATCCTTGCCGATCCGCAGGACGCCACGGGCGGCGGCGCCTACAACGACAACGACGTGCGGGACGAGTTCTACTGGGCGGCGGCGGAACTCTTCCTCACCACCGGCGAGGACGATTACCGCCAGGAATTCCTCCGCTCCCCGTTGCACGGTGACACCGACGCGGTCTTCCCGCGCGGCGGCATGTCCTGGGGCTCGGTCGCCGGACTCGGCGTCCTGAACCTCGCGAGTGTGCCGGGCAAGCTGTCCGCCGACCAGCTCGCCACGGTGCGCGGCATGGTGACCGAAGCCGCCGACGGATACGCGGCCGACTCGGCCGGGGCCGCGTACGGCCTGCCGTACGCCCCCGACGACGGGAACTACGTATGGGGCTCGAACAGTCAGGTCGCCAACAACATGGTCGTCCTGGGCTCTGCGCACGACCTGACCGGCAGGACCGTCTACCGGGACGCCGTACTGCGCGGACTCGACTACCTTCTGGGCCGCAACGCGCTGAACCAGTCCTACGTAACCGGGTACGGCGAGCGGGACTCGCGCAACCAGCACCACCGGTTCTGGGCCAACCAGCTCGACCCGGCCCTGCCGAACCCCGCACCGGGCTCCCTGGCCGGCGGGCCGAACGCGTCCATCGAGGACCCGGTCGCGCAGGCCAAGCTGAAGGGCTGCGCCCCGGCGATGTGCTACATCGACGACATCGAGTCCTGGGCCACGAACGAGATCACCATCAACTGGAACGCCCCGCTCGCCTGGGTCGCGTCCTACGTGGACGACCTGGGCGGCGGCGAGCCCGCGAAGGAACAGTGCGAGGTGACCTACACCTCGCAGCGCTGGAGCAACGGCTTCACCACCCACGTCGCGCTGAAGAACACCGGCGACCGCACGGTCCGGCCCTGGCGGCTCGACTGGACGTTCGCCGACCGGCAGCAGGTGACCGACATCTGGGGCGCCGACCTCGGGCAGACCGGCCCGCGGGTCACCGCCGAGGCCCTGAGGTGGAACGTCACTCTCGCGCCCGGAGACACCGTGCGGTTCGGCTTCAACGGCCGGCCCACCGGCCTCGTGCACGACCCCCGGGTCTTCAGGCTGAACGGCAAGGTCTGCGGCACGGCGTCACCACGATGAGCGGACGGCCCGTCCTGCTGCGCACGAGGAGGATCGCAGTGAATCGCTTTCTGGCTCCACTGATCACCTGCGCGATGGTCCTGGGCCTCATGGCCCTGTTCGGCCCCCAGGCGGCGGCTGCCGCCGGATGCAAGGTCGACCACACGGTCACCGGCCAGTGGCAGGGTGGTTTCCGGGCCGCGGTGAAGGTCACCAACCTGGGTGATCCCGTCACCGGATGGACCCTGAAGTTCACGATGCCCGACGCGGGACAGAAGCTCGTCCAGGGCTGGAACGGGACCTGGACGCAGTCCGGTTCCGAGGTCTTCGCAGCCGGCGTCGACCACAACCGCACACTGGCCACCGGTGCGTCGGTCGATCTGGGGATGACGGGTACCTTCACGGGCGCCAACCCGAAACCGACGGCGTTCACGCTCAACGGCGTCGCCTGTACGGGCTCCGCGGAGGAGCCCCCGCCCGTCCCGGGCACCGGCACCCCCGTGGACATCAACGGCAAGCTCCAGGTCTGCGGCGTGCACCTGTGCAACCAGTACGGCCGCCCCGTACAGCTGCGGGGCATGAGCACCCACGGCATCCAGTGGTTCAGCAAGTGCTACAACGCCGCGTCCATGGACGCGCTGGCACAGGACTGGAAGTCCGACCTGCTGCGCGTGGCCATGTATGTCCAGGAAGGCGGCTACGAGACCGACCCGGCGGGCTTCACCAGCCGGGTGAACGGCCTGGTCGACATGGCCGAGGCGGGTGGCATGTACGCCATGATCGACTTCCACACCCTGACGCCGGGCGATCCGAACCACAATCTCGACCGGGCCAAGACGTTCTTCGCGTCCGTCGCCGCCCGCAACGCCGACAAGAAGAACGTGATCTACGAGATCGCCAACGAGCCCAACGGGGTGAGCTGGACGGCCATCAAGTCCTACGCCGAGCAGGTCATCCCGGTGATCCGGGCCGCGGACCCGGACGCCGTCATCGTCGTCGGCACCCGCGGCTGGTCCTCACTGGGCGTCTCGGACGGTTCCGACGAGAGCGAGGTCGTCGACAACCCCGTCCGAGCGGACAACATCATGTACGCCTTCCACTTCTGCGCCGCCAGTCACAAGGACCCCTACCGCGCCACGTTGAGCCGCGCGGCCTCCCGGCTGCCGCTGTTCGTCACCGAGTTCGGCACGGTGAGCGCCACCGGTGGGGGAGCGATGGACCGGGCGAGCACGACGGCCTGGCTGGACCTGCTCGATCAGCTGAAGATCGGCTACGCGAACTGGACCTACTCCGACGCGGACGAGAGCAGCGCGGCCTTCAGACCGGGCACCTGCAACGGCGGCGACTACAGCAGCAGCGGTGTGCTGACCGAATCGGGGGCGCTGCTCAAGAGCCGCATCAGCACCCCCGACTCCTTCCCCACCGGCTGACCGGCCGGTCAGCCGGTGCTCCGACGGCAGCACGTCGTGGACGCTGCTCCAACCCTCCATGGACCGCGGCCCTTCACCGGCACGGGCCGCGGCCCATGGGCGGTGCTCAGTTCTCGGGCGGTGGCGCCGTGCTCTTGCGTACGACCAGGCTGGTGGCCAGCTCCAGCCGCGTGGACACCGGTTCCTGGGCCCGTAGCCGCATCAGCATCTGCGCGGCCTCCTCCGCCATCTGACGCAGCGGCTGGTGGACCGTGGTCAGGGCCGGGCTGGCCCAGCGGGCGATGGACACGTCGTCATAACCGACCACCGAGAGGTCGTGGGGGACGCGCAGGCCGTGCACCCGGGCGGCCTCCAGTACGCCGAGTGCCTGGAGGTCGCTGCCCGCGAAGATCGCGGTGGGCCGCTGGGGGCGGGACAGCATCTCTGCGGCGCGCTCGTATCCGCCCTCCACGTGGAAGTCGCCGAACAGGATGAGTCCGGGGTCCACCTCCAGCCCCGCCATGGTCATCGCCGACCGGTAGCCGTCGAGCCGGGCGCGGGAGCAGAGCATGTCCTCGGGTCCGGTGATGACCCCGATGCGCCGGTGCCCGCACTCGATGAGATGGCGGGTGGCGGCCAGTCCACCATTCCAGTTGGCCGAGCCGACCGAGGGGACATCGGGATCGGGGTCGCCCGCCGGGTCGATGATGACGAACGGGATCGAACGCGCCCTGAGCTGCTGTTTCACTTCGCCGGGCAGGGCGGAGAAGACCAGGACGACACCGAGCGGCCGTCGCTGGAGCATCGCCTCCATCCAGTCGGGGCCGGGCGAGTGACGGGTTCCGCTTTCGGTGAGGACAACCCCGGCACCGTGGGCCTTGGCGACGTTCTCCACTCCCCGGATCAACTCCATCGCCCAGATGCTCTCCAGCTCGTGGAAAACGATCTCGATGAGCGGCGCCTCGCTGGCCGACCGGGTGGTGCGTCGGTACGCATGGGCTTCCAGCAGACGTTCCACCTTGATCCTCGTGGGGGCCGCCACGTCCTGCCGTCCGTTGAGGACCTTCGAAACTGTCGAAATGGAGACGCCGGCCCGCTCGGCCACTTGAGCCAGGGTGATGCGGCCCATTTTCTCGTCATCGCGCATGGCGAGGAGCATAAAGCACAAGCCAACTGCCGCCCAGGCGTAACGCTTTGATAACGCCGTGACTGAGGGTTGACCCCCCGGGTGGGGAGTCCTAGCGTCCCGGCTCAGGAAGTTTCGATAAATGAGCCGAAAAAGTTTCGAAAGGTGTGCCGATGAAGCAACGCGCACGGTTCTCGCGGACCGTTGCCGTCGGTGGTGCCGCGCTGGCCCTGGTGCTGTCCCTGACCGGATGCGGAGGAGACTCCGACGCGGCCGGCGACGACACCATCCACGTCCTGGTCTACGGGGACGCGGCGAACAAGGTGGAGAAGGAGATCGTCGCCGCCTTCAACAAGACCTCGAAGGTGAAGGCCGTCCTGGACACGATCCCGGGCGCCGACTACCAGGCCAAGCTGCAGACGATCATCAACAGCAAGCAGGCGCCGGACGTCTTCTTCAACTGGGGCGGCGGCAGCATCAGGCCGTTCGTCGACGCCGGCCTGCTGCTCCCGCTGGACCCCTTCATCGCCGAGGACCCCGACCTCAAGGCGAAGTTCCTGCCGTCCGTGTTCGACAGCACGGTGGTCGACGGCACGTCCTACGGGATACCCATGCGCGGTACGCAGCCCGTGCTGCTGTTCAACAACGGCAAGGTCCTCAAGAAGGCGGGCATCGAACCCCCGAAGACCTGGGACGACCTGCTGGCGGCGGTCAAGGCGCTGAAGGCCGAAGGAGTCACCCCGATCGCGCTGGGCGGCGGCGACCGGTGGCCGACGCTGATGTGGTTCGAGTACCTGTACGACCGCATCGCCGGCCCGGAGCTCTTCCGGAAGGCCCTGGACGGCGACCAGGACGCCTGGGCGAGCCCGGACAGCCGGAAGGCGCTGAGCAAGATCAAGGAACTGGTGGACGCCGGAGCCTTCGGCACCAACTACGACTCGGTGAAGTTCACCGACCAGGGTTCCCCCACACTCCTGGCGACCGGCAGGGCCGGCTTCGAGCTGATGGGCTCGTGGGAGTACTCGACGCAGCAGGACGCGTATCCCGAGTTCGCGAAGAGCGACCTCGGATACAGCGCCTTCCCCGCCGTCGAAGGCGGCAAGGGCGACCGGGCGAACATCGTCGGCAACACCAACAACTTCTACTCCGTGCTGAAGAAGACGAAGCACCCGCAGGCCGTCGCCGAGTTCCTGAAGCTCATGTACTCGGACCAGTTCGTCAAGGCGCAGCTCGCCATCGGCAATTTGCCGACCACGACGAACACCGAAGGCTTCCTGGACGCCGCCGCCAGCCCCGAGTTCGCGAAGTTCCAGTACGACATGGTCAAGGCGGCCCCGGCGTTCCAGCTCTCCTGGGACCAGGCGTACCCCCAGTCGGCGGCCGTCACGATGTACCAGTCCCTCCAGCAGTTCTTCAACGGCTCGATGGACGAGGACGCCTTCATCGAGGCCATGCAGGCGCTGCCGACCTCGTGAGCGCACCGAAAACCGGACCCGGAACACATGACATGACCCGAACCGCACCCCCTTCCGCAGACGGCGACACGGCCAAGAGGGCCGGCTCGTCCGGCATCGGAGCGGGCCGCCCGGGATTCCTCTGGGCGGCGCCCGCCGCCGTGTTCTTCGTCTTCTTCGCCATCGTCCCGCTCATCATGGTCGCCGTACTCTCCTTCGCCAGCTGGGACGGTCTGAGCGCCCCGGAATTCGCCGGACTCGACAACTGGAAGGCGCTTCTCGACGACCCCGTCATGGTCAAGAGCCTCTGGCTGAGCGTCCTGCTCACCGTGCTCGGGGTCGCCGTCCAGACCCCGCTGAGCATCCTGCTCGGGGTCTGGGCGGCGGGGCACCAGCGCAACCGGGCCGTCCTGTCCGCCATCTACTTCGTCCCGATGCTGCTGTCCGTCGCGGCCGTGTCCGTGCTGTGGCGCGCCGTCCTCGACCCCAACCTCGGCGTCCCCGCGCAGGCCACCTGGCTGTTCGGCGACGGCAACCTGTTCGGGACACAGGCCACCGCGATCGGCGTCCTGGTCTTCGTCAGCACCTGGCAGTTCACCCCACTGCACACACTGATCTACCAGGGCGCGGCGCGCGCGGTGCCACCGGTCCTCTACCAGGCGGCGCAGATCGACGGCGCGGGCACGGTGCGGCAGTTCTTCCACATCACGCTGCCGCAACTGCGCAACTCGATCATCACCTCGATGATCCTGATGGTGGTCGGCGGACTCACGACCTTCGACACCGTGCTCATCCTGACCCAGGGCGGACCGGGGAGCGACACCACCATCAGTGCGTACTACATGTACCAGAAGGCGTTCAAGAGCTTCGACTACGGAGCGGCGTCCACCATGGCCCTCCTCCTGGTCCTCGTCTCCACGGTCATCTCACTGATCGTGGTGCGGCTCTCGGGTTACGACAGGATGCGCAGCACCATGGAGGGACTGTGAGGAAGAGCCGTCCCAACCACTTCGCCGGTTTCGGCTCGCTGGTCTGGCTCCTCGTGGTGGGGCTGCCGCTGTACGTGATGCTCGTCGCCACGTTCCAGACGCGCCCCGACTACGCGGCGAACGGCCCGCTGTCCTTCCCCGAGCACTTCACGCTCGACAACTATGTCAACGACCTCAACAGCGGCTTCGCGCAGTACTTCCTCAACACCGTCATCGTCACCGTGTGCGTGGTGGGCATCGTCGTACTCCTCGTCCCGCCGCTGGCGTACACCATCGTCAGGAGCCGGGGCCGCGTCACCACCACGGTCTTCCGACTGTTCCTCCTGGGCCTGGCGATCCCCTCGCAGGCGGTCGTCGTCCCGATGTTCTTCGTCATCAGCGAGGCCGGTCTCTACGACAACCTCATCGGCGTCGTCCTGCCGACGGCAGCCTTCGCCATGCCGGTGTGCGCCCTGATCCTGACGGGGGTGATGCGGGACATCACCCCCGATCTGTACGAGGCGATGACAATGGACGGCGCCTCGTCCCGGCGGGTCTTCTTCCAGCTGGTGCTGCCGCTGTCCAGGAGCGGGATCTCGACGATCGTCGTCTTCTCCGCGCTCCAGGCGTGGAACGGCTTCCTCTTCCCCCTCGTACTGACGCAGTCGACGGAGACCAAGGTGATCACCTTGGGGCTCTACGACTTCCAGACGGAACACGGAGTCGACACCCCGGGCCTGCTCGCCGCAGTCGTCCTGTCCATGCTCCCCATCCTGATCGTCTACCTGTTCGCACGTCGTGCCCTGGTACAAGGGCTGATGGGAGTGGGAGGAAAGTGACCGCCAACATCGACAACGCCGGCGTGCGGACACCCGCCGAGACCGCCGACTCCGGGGCGCCGGTGTCCGGCGCCCCGGACCGCCTCACCGGGCCCTGGCACGATCCCGTCCTTGCCCCCGAGGCCAGGGCCGACGCCCTGATCGCCGCCATGACCCTCCGGGAGAAGGTCTCCCAGCTCTTCGGCGTCTGGGTGGGCGCGTCCGACGAGGGCGGCGAAGTCGCGCCGTTCCAGCACGACATGGAGGAGGCCGTCGCCCTCGACGACCTTCTTCCGCACGGCCTCGGCCAGCTGACCCGCCCGTTCGGGACGGCCCCGGTCGACCCGGCCGTGGGCGCCCTCTCGTTGTCGCGCACCCAGGAGCGCATCGCCGGGGCGAACCGATTCGGCATACCGGCGATCGCCCATGAGGAATGCCTTGCGGGTTTCGCCACCTGGGGTGCGACCGCTTACCCGGTGCCTCTGTCCTGGGGCGCCACCTTCCATCCGGAGCTGGTCCGTGAGATGGCCGCCGCGATCGGCCGCGACATGCGCTCCGTCGGCGTGCACCAGGGGCTCGCCCCCGTACTCGACGTCGTACGCGACGCCCGCTGGGGCCGCGTCGAGGAGACGATCGGCGAGGACCCGTACCTGGTGGGAACGGTCGCCACCGCCTATGTGCGAGGACTGGAGTCGGCCGGGGCCGTCGCCACGCTCAAGCACTTCGCCGGGTACTCCGCCTCACGGGCCGGCCGCAACCTCGCCCCCGTCGGTATGGGCGCGCGGGAGCGGGCCGACATCATCCTGCCCCCCTTCGAGATGGCCGTACGCGAAAGCGGCGTACGGTCCGTCATGCACGCCTACACCGACACCGACGGAATCCCCTCCGCGGCCGACGGACCGCTGCTGACCGGTCTGCTCCGCGACACCTGGGGCTTCGGCGGGACCGTGGTCGCGGACTACTTCGGCATCGCGTTCCTGAAGACACTGCACGGTGTGGCGGAGACCTTCGGGGACGCGGCCGGCGTCGCACTCGGCGCGGGTGTGGACGTGGAGCTGCCGACCGTCAAGACGTTCGGCGGCCCGCTGACCGACGCGATCGCCGAGGGCTTCGTGCCCGAGTCGCTGGTGGATCGTGCGGTACGCCGAGTCCTGGTCCAAAAAGCCCAGTTGGGGCTGCTGGACGTGGACTGGAGTCCGGTGCCGCCGGTGCTCGCCGCAGCCGCGGGCGCGGACGGCTCGGCGGACGGGAACCCGGAGGCGCTGCGCGGGACCGTCCGTCTCGACACCGACGAGAACCGCGCGCTCGCCCGCCGCGTCGCTGAACAGGCCGTCGTGCTCCTGCGCAACGACGGCACCCTGCCCCTGGCGGCGGAGGCCGCCGAAGCCCCTGCCCGTATCGCACTCATCGGGCCCAACGCCGACACCCCGACGGCCGTCCTCGGCTGCTACGCCTTTCCCGTCCACGTGGGGGGCCGGCATCCCGGGACCCCGCTCGGCATCGAACTGCCCACCCTGCGCGAGGCGTGTGCGGCGGAGTTCCCCCACAGCGAGATCGTCATCGCGAAGGGTGCGGACATCGACGGCCCGGACACCGGCGGGTTCGGCGAGGCCGTCGAACTGGCCAGGAGCGCCGACCTCGTGATCGTCGCACTCGGCGACCGGGCCGGTCTCTTCGGGCGCGGCACGAGCGGGGAGGGCTGCGACGCGGAGGACCTGGCGCTCCCCGGTGTCCAGCGGCAGCTGCTCGACACCCTCCTCGACATGGGCGCCCCCGTCGTCGTCATCCTGCTCGCCGGACGTCCCTACGCCCTCGGGCGGGCGGCGGACGAGGCAGCCGCGGTCGTGCAGTCGTTCTTCCCCGGCGAGGAAGGAACGAGGGCCATCGCCTCGGTGCTCAGCGGCCGCACCGAGCCCTCCGGCCGGCTGCCCGTCAGCGTGCCGCGCCACCCGGGCTCCCAGCCCTCCACGTACCTGGCGGCGCGGCTGGGCCACTCCAGCGAGGTGTCCAGTGCCGACCCGACCCCGGCGTTCGGGTTCGGCCACGGTCTGACGTACACCGCCTTCGAGTGGAGCGACCTCGTCGTGGAGCACGGACGGGCTTCTACGGAAGGGGAGTTCACGCTCTCCTGCACCGTCCGCAACACCGGTGCGCGGGAGGGGACCGAAGTGATCCAGGTGTACCTGCACGACCCGGTCGCCTCCGTGGTCCAGCCCGTGCAGCGCCTCATCGGATACGTACGCCTCGACCTGGGTCCGGGACGGGCGGCCAGGGTGCGGATGACAGTCCCGGCGGACCTCGCGTCCTTCACGGGCCGCGACGGCCACCGGATCGTCGAGCCGGGCGATCTCGAACTACGGCTGAGCGCGTCGAGCACCGACGCGCGCCTCACGGCCCGGGTCGCGCTGACCGGGCCGGTACGAACGGTCGACCACACCCGTCGGCTGCACATGAGCACCGCGACGGAGATCCTCACGGAAGCGCCGTAGCCCGGCGCACCCCGGCCGGAAGGGCCTTCGCGGGTGGGACGACCACCCGCGGAGGCCCGTGCGTCCGGAAGAGGCCCGGCTTCTTCGGCGAGCACGACACGAGGAGGTGCTTCATCTGCTGGTGGTGCAGACTCAATACGTTGTCGACCAGCGGAAACGACGGATTCTCAGGCTCGGGAAGCGGTGTTGGCCCGCGTACGGTCCGGCTCTTGAGAGGGCGCCGATTCGCGCGGAACGCTAAGGGCTGTCCCGTAATCCCCGGCGGGCGCACGACGACAGCTACGGCACCTCGCTGCGTTGTCGGAACATCCGAATACATCCAGTATGCGTACGCCCCTCCGCCTTGCGATGCACCGCATCTGACGCCGCGCGCTGATCCACCAGGGATTACGGGACAGCCCTTAGCTTCGGATCATTTGCAGCGTGCCGAGCTCGGCTGAGGGCGTGTCCGGACCGTTCCAGCCGACCCAGCGGGTTCCGCTGATGTCGGCGACGAGCGCGGAGCCAACGCTCCAGAAGCTGTGGCTGGGTTCTTCGAAGACGTACCAGCCGTCCAGCCAGAGCGGGACCGACCGGTCGGGCAGGGGTGCCGGCTCGCTGGTGGTGGCGAGGCTGCGGCATCCGAAGACCGTTTCCTGGAGCACGAAGCTGGTGAGGAAATGTTCGAGGGACGGTGTCAGCGGGGTGTACTCGTCTTCCGGGCCGTCGTCCCACATCCAGTGGGCGTTGCTCAGCACGATGGGCGCCGCTGGACCGGCGACTGTGACACGACATGTCCAGCTGTCCTGGTTCTCGCCGAGGAACTCGACCGTTCCGTCATGAAGGCTCAGAGCCTCGGCGCGTACGAGCACGTCTTGTTGCTGGAAGATCCCGGGCGAGTCCGGCAGGTGCTCCTCCGGATTCGGGCCGGGCCAGCGTCCGGCATGACGGTACAGGCGTCGGAGCGGCACCGGGAGGAACTCGGGCAGTTCCGTCTCGGCCAGGCCATAGCTCGGTTGACGTGGGCCGTGCCACGCAGTGATGAAGTCCTCAAGCCACTCGACCGAACCATCCGACGCTCGCATGCCACCACAATAGACAGATCCGAATGAGGGGCGTGAGGCGCGTGGACGGGGCGACGACGGTCACGCGAGCGCAGGCGGTCCCACAGCCAGGTGGTGATCCCAGCCAAGACCGCGGGGCTTGACCCGAGGCCGGGTAATTAGCGATTGCCATTGCTTGCAAGGCAGTTGGTGTCCAGGTCGTGGCTGTGCCGACCGGACGCAGGTCGACGGAGAGCGTCCCCGACGCCGTCCTGAAGGTCTACGAGGACGGCTCGCACGACATCGCGATGGTCCCCGGGCGACAAGAAGAGGTACAACGCCGACCCGCTGGAGTTCCTCGACACGTGCCCCCCCGGGCGGACGGGACTTTTGGAACATGGCCCAGGCCCTCCCCGGAGTTCACGGCATATCGTGGTGTGCGAGAGCCTGCCGGATCGCCGCGAGGGCTTCCTCGTCAGTGGCGTTGAGCTGCCTGGCCGCGGCTGCGTAACTGCGCGCGTGTTCCGCGAGTTTCACCTTGATGTCGCTGGTGGTCGCAGGAGCGACGACCTGAGTTCCGGAGCCGCGACGGCTCTTGACCAGGCCGGCGGTCTCCAGCTCGCGGTACGCCCGCACCACGGTGTTGTTGGCCAGCCCGAGGTCGGAGGCGAGCTGGCGCACGGACGGCAGTCTGTCCCCGTGATTCAGCCGACCGACGGAAATCAAATCTGCTAGTTGTGCGCGGAGTTGCTCGTACGGCGGGACAGGTGAAGCCTGATTGACATTGACGCTGATGTTGTTTGTCCTCATGGTCGAGCCTTGATGTATGCCTGCGGCAGCAGCAGGACTCCCAGACAGTGAGACGCGGTCAGCGCGGAGGTGAGAGCCGTGACGGCCAGCCCCCACAGGGCCACGCTCTTCATCCCGCCCGCGCAGGACATGCTCAGCACCGCAACGCCCATCGTCAAGGAGACGGCGAAAAGAGGAGCGGTCACCACCACTCCCCAGGCGCCGACCGCTGCCCGGACGCTCGTGCGGCGTTGGTCGTCGCTCCCGCGCCGCGCGGTGACGTGGCGCAGAAGCAACGCGCAGGCGACGGTGCCGAGGGCGAGACCGCCGAGGGTCGGCCAGGCGTAGTAGGGGCCGGGCCAGGGTGAGAGCAGTTGGGTGCCCTTCGGGCATGCGACGGACAGGGCGCGTCCTGCACGGCCGTCGGCGTCCTCCGAGCCCATTGCGGCGGCGACGATCAGGAGTACCGTCAGGACAACGGCCTGTGCAATCAGTGCGGCAGCCAGGAAGCGGGGCAGGTGGTCCCGGATCCTGCGCGGCGCCACTTCGGCCACTCGTAGCCGGCCAGGACTCGGGCGCGCGACCACATCCGCTGCGAACACGCCGCCCATGACACACAGACCGAATACGGGGAACCCGTACAGCAGATCCACATCGGGCTCGGGGCTGAAGGAGACCAGGGCGTTGACGGCCAGACCGGAGGCCGCACCGACCCATCGCACAGGAGTATCCAGCCTTGCCCGCCACGTTCTTTCCGTCTCAGCGGCAGCAGACATGCCCGACCCCGTTCCCTCGCGATGTGTATCAACTCTGTGACACACTGCCCGGCGCATCAAAGTGTGTCAAGTGGGTGACACACTTCCCCGTTCGGTATCGGCCCCCGGCCTTCCGCTCTCGCGCACCACTTGTTGAGGGTGCCGCCGACCCGGGAGCTGTTTGGGGTTCGGGTCCTTGTGGGATCCGGTGGTGTGCTGAGTGGCGCTGGTGGAACTCGGAGGGGCCCGCTGCTGCGGTGGGTGCAGGATCCGTTCAATGGGGTGCCGGGCGTTTCCGTACCGGGAGCGGCCGGTGCGATGTGCCGGAGCGGCCCACGTCGGTTTCACCCCGCTGCGCGAGCAGGGCCTCACCGCTGCTGGACTCAGCCAGGCCGCTCGACCGGCCGCGAGCCTCCTGGCGCGAGTACGGGCCGTACCGTCGAAGTGGCGCAGAGGATCAGTCGCCAGGCGATGGCGAGCCGGACATTGCCGTAGGCGCCTCTGTACCGGGAGCCCCCTGCCGTCGCCCGGGGCGGCCCTCCTCGCCGTCGTGAGTTCGTCCAGGCGGAACACCCCGGAGCCGAACGGTCCCGTTCTCCGGTGCGGTCAGGCATCCGGAGCCCCACCCTGGGGGCCGTACAACTGCAACAGCCGTTCCCGTGTTCCGTACAGGCGCTTTGCCACGGTCTCGGCGACGAACCTGTATACGGCCCGGCCCAGTACCGCATCGGCCTCGCAAAGCGAGCGAACGGCGGCGGCATCGAATTCCACGGCCTGCCCCGCCCGGATCACATGCGCACCCAGGTGCCACACATGTGGGGGAAAGAGCCAGGACCAGCCCAGCAGATCGTCCCGCCCCAATGTCTCGACGACCGCCGCACGGCGGCCGGGCACATGGAGGTCGACCTCGACCTGTCCGGAGCGGATGACCCAGAACCGGTCGGCCCTTCTTCCTTCCTCGAAGAGCCGCGCGCCGAGAACCAGCGGTACCTCGTGGGCCGCCTTGCCGAGCAAGTGGGCCCGGCCCTCGGGCGGGACCGCGTCGAGCAGACTCCTGGTCGTTGACATGGGGCTTCCACTTCCGGCCGACGGTATGGACCCGCCCATCCGCTCCGGACGACATGCGTTCCTCCGGAGGAGCGGCTCGGCCACGCCGCGCGGCGCGAAACATTGTTCCGCGTACTCCTGGTCCACTCCATTGTGTGCTGCCCGGGACACAGGGCGCTTGGGCCGACCGGCCCGGTTCCGCGCCCCGCTCAGCCCATGCTGCAAGCCGCACAGGGCGGACAGGATGGTGGCATCCGCTCCCGTCCACGGGTTTCACGGCGCGCCACGGGCAAGGAGCGGTGCAGTCGGGGGAGTGAGGCTGGAACATGACCGGGGAAGTGCCCCGGAAGCGGGCACAGGCCCAGGATCCAACGGGTCCGGTACCCGTGGTCTGCCGGTTTGCGCTTCGGACCGGAACCAGAGCTGGGACAGGGTGCCCCGGTTCCGGTGCTTCTGCCGGCTGCGTTCTCCGCATCGACCGCCACGGGCTGCGCGGTGCACGGCACCGGGATCCGTCGTGCCGCAGTTCTCCCGGATGCCGCGAGGGCCGAAGCCCGGCTCGTCTCCGAGCCGGAGACCCCGCAGCGGACACTCTCAGGCCGGGGGGTGGGAGAAGGAGTGGGACGAGGGGGGGAAGTCGAACTGTCCGAAGGGTTCCGAAATTGCCGACGGATCGGCACGCGTAATTCCGAGGAGAGACCATGGACAGCACTCGATCAAACGTGGTCATGACGGGACCGGTCGTGGTCGGCACCGATGGCTCCGACCATGCGACGCGGGCGGTGTGGTGGGCCGCGGGCGAGGCGGCTGCTCGTAGTCGGCCGCTGCGGATCGTGTACGCGACCGCGACGGGCCACGGCAGACCGTACCTCTCCCGGGAGGACAGCCGTCAGATCGAAGGCTTCGCGCAAGGGGTGCTGGAAGAGGCTGCCGCTCTCGCACGCCGGCTTGCTCCTGCCGTCCCTGTGACGACGGCCATGTGCGAGAACGAACCGGCGGCATGCCTGCTCGACGCAGGGGGTTCCGACGCCACGATCGTCGTGGGTTCCCGGGGGCGTGGCGGATTCGCGACCTTGCTGGTCGGTTCGGAGTCGCTCCGGGTGGCCGCACGTTCCTCCCTCCCGGTCGTCGTCGTGCCAAGGCGTGACGGCCACGAACCGGCCGGCGTCGTGCTGGCCGCGGCACGGGACGAGCGCGACGAGGAGACGTTGCGCGTCGCCGCAGCCCTGGCAACGAGGGACGGATCCTCGCTGCAGGTGCTCAGCGCATGGGTCTTCCTGGAGAACGTCGGCAGCATGGCGACGATGTTCGACGGTGCGGACCGGCTCGCCGCTGATCAGTCGACCGCCACCGCCAGGCTCGTCGCGCCCGTGCGCAAGGACTTCCCGGACCTCACGGTGACCGAACACGTCGTTCGTACCGGCTCCGTCTCCGAGGCGTTGGTGGCAGCGACTGCCGGCGCCGACGTGATCGTCATCGGCTCCCGTCGGCGTCCCCACTCCATCGGCTCCCCACTCGGCCACGTGACGCATGCGGTCCTGCACCATTCACACTGCCCGGTCCTCCTCGTCCCCCATCCTTGATCGCTGCAAGGGCCTTCTCCGGACCCGTTGCCCAGGCCACTGTGCCGGGGCGGTCGAGGAATTGCTCTTCTCGGGGACTTGCCGTCCAGCGGTCAGAGCTCCTCGTCGAGGACGTTCGGCCGCGCCGGGCCTTCCGTGCTCCCGTCGGGCCGGGGCAACGAGATCTCCGCCCAGATGACTTTCCCCCGAGGGGTGTAACGGGTGCCCCAGCGCTCGGCCAGCTGTGCGACGAGGAACAGACCGCGGCCCCCTTCGTCCATCGCGGCGGCATCACGCAGATGGGGCGAGGTGCTGCTGCTGTCGGCGACCTCGCAGGTCAGGGTGCGGTCGTACAGCAGCCGTACGGTGACCGGCGCGGAGCCGTAGCGAATGGCGTTGGTGATCAACTCGCTGAGCACCAGTTCCGTGGTGAACGCAAGCTCGGACAGACCCCAGTCGTCGGCTTTTTCTGCCACGGCAGCACGCGTTCCCGCCACAGCGGCAGGATCGAACGGCACGTCCCAGTCGGCGGCACGGTCGGGCGGGATCGCCCGCGCCCGGGCGATGAGCAGCGCCACATCGTCCTTCGGTCGATCTGGCAGGAGCGCGTCGAGAACCGCCTGGCAGCTCTTTTCCGGCGACCGGTCGGGATGGCCCGCCAGGACCTGCCGTAGCAGCTCGATCCCCACGTCGATGTCCCGGGTGCGGTCCTCGATGAGCCCATCGGTGTAGAGGACGAACTGCGTGCCCTCCTCCACCTCCAGCTCGGCCGTCTCGAACGGCACGCCGCCCAGGCCCAGGGGCGGGCCGGCAGGCAGGTCGGGGAACGACACACTGCCGTCGGGCCGGACCAGCGCGGGGGGAGGATGCCCCGCCCGGGCCATGGCGCAGCGGCGGGAGACGGGATCGTAGATCGCGTACAGGCAGGTGGCTCCCATGATCCCCGGATCGGCGGTGGCTTCCGCCTCCTCCTGGTCGATGCGCCCGACCAGGTCGTCCAGGTGGCGAAGGATCTCGTCGGGCGGCAGGTCGAGGGTGGAGAAGTTGTGCACGGCCGTACGCAGTCGGCCCATGGTTGCGGCCGCGTGCAGTCCGTGGCCGACGACGTCTCCGACGACCAGTGCCACCCGGCTGCCCGGGAGCGGGATCACGTCGAACCAGTCGCCGCTCACCCCGGAGAATGCGGGCAAGTAGCGATGGGCGACGTCGAGCGCGCTCTGTTCGGGCAGGGCCCGCGGGAGCAGGCTGCGTTGCAGCGTCGCTGCCATGGTGTGCTCACGGGTGTAGCGGCGGGCGTTGTCGATGCTGACGGCTGCCCGTGCGGCCAGTTCTTCGGCCAGGGACAGGTCGTCCTCTTCGAACGGCTGGGGTTTCTCGGAGCGCCAGAAGTTGGCCGTGCCCAGGATGACGCCCCGTGCCTGGAGAGGCACGGTGATGAGCGAATGGATGCCGTAATCGATGATCATCCGAGTTCGCTCCGGGTCCTGGGCGAGCCAGCCGGGAGCGTCGGACAGGTCGGGCACCAGCTCCGGCAGACCTGTGACGAAGGCCCGTGACTGTGGCGTGGAGGGACGAAAATTGATCAGCTGACCAGGTTCGTACAGGGGATGGTCGTCCCGGATGCCGCGTACAGCGGCGCGGCGCATGCCCGCGTCCGTACCGGCCAGCTCGTCCCCGTGGAGGACCGATTCGGCCAGATCGACGGTTCCGAAGTCGGCGAGCCGGGGTACCGCGATCTCGGTCAGTTCCTCGGCCGTGCGCACCACATCGAGCGTGGTACCGATGCCGAGACCCGCGTCGTACAGCAGCCGCAGCCGCTCGCGCGCGTTCTCCGCCCTGCCGGACAGCGCTCGCAGTTCTGTGGAGTCACGCAAGGTCGCGACTGTCCCCCGGGGTCCACCGTGACGATCCGTGGATCGCTGGTTCACCGCGAGCAGTCGGCTTCCCACGAGGTGTACTTCGTCCGTGGCCGCGCGCCCCGAGGCCAACAGCTCCACCATGCCGGGATCAAGGCTGGACAAGTCCGGGATGCGTCGTCCCTCGGCGTCGAGCGGCAGATCCAGCAGCCGTCTGGCCTCGTCGTTGGCCAGCAGCAGTCGACCGTCCTTGCTGACGATGAGTACGCCTTCGCGCACGGCGTGCAGCACCGCGTCGTGATGCTCGTACATGAGGTTCATCTCGGCGGGGCCCAGATGGTGGGTCTGCCGCCGCAGCCGCCTGGACACCAGGGCCGTCCCACTCGTGGCTGCTCCGAGCGCGACTGCTCCCGCACCGAGGATGATCGGAATCTGCCGTGCCACCGATTCGTTCACGCTCTCGACCTTCATGCCGGCAGCCACCAGGGCGACGACCTTCGCGCGATCGTGGACGGGGACGATCACCTGCGCCTCGCGCCCGAGCGGACCGTTGACGCTCTCGGTGTACACCTGACCGGCCAGTGCCGGAGCGATGGTGGCGACCGCCTTCTTCCCGATCAGCTCGGGACGGGGGTGCGTGTAGCGGGTCCCCTTCGTGTCCATCACCACGATGAAGTCGACGCCGGCCGCCTTCCGGCCCGCTTCGGTGAGGGGCTGGAGCACTGCAGCGGGGTCAGGGCTCCTCAGCGCGGCCAGGAGGCCCGGGGAGTGGGCGAATGTCTGCGCGACGGCGATGGAGCGGTCTTTCGCCTCCGTGCTGTTGTCGTGCCGGGCCTCCGCTACGAGTGCCAGCACCGCAACGACCACGAGGAGCACGACGACAGCCACCTGCAGAGCGAAGACCTGGCCTGCAAGACTCCGGGGACGCTTGCCCGTAAGTGACCGAATCCGTGCGCTCCGAAATCGGCCGAAGCGACTAACCACAGTGCCCTTTGTAACACCGCGAGGTCGAAGGTGCGTGCGGTCACGTCGCGCCCGGGGAGGTGAGTGCGTGGCGATCCGACGTCAATTCCGCAGCGGTGGAACCGGATCGGCGCCGGGACGGTACGGATATGGCCGCATCATCGGGAGGGCTTGCCGGGGCCGTGCCGACGTCCGGTCACGGCCCCCGCGAGATTCCCGGTACTCGCGCGAGCAGGTGTGCCTTTCGCGGACCCGGGCGCGGCCTGCAGAAAGGGCTCCGCGCCGTCGACACGGCCGCGGAACAGAAGCTGGTCGAGGACGGCTGTTGCCCCGGGCCGGATGGCCGGACCGGTGGCAGTGAGGAAACCGCACCGGCCGGGGGAGGCCGTCTGCCGTGGCGACGAAGCGCGGCAGCCCGACCGTGAGGTGCCGACGCTCCGGGGGTCCTCGGGCCGTACGACGGAGACCGTCCTCACCGTTGGGTGGAGGCGGCCTGCACGTTCTTGTGCGGATGCGACGGGCTGCCCGTCGAGGACCTGCTCGGATGGCTCCCCGCTGCGATGCACGCGGCCGTGGTCCCTACGGTTCGATGGTCAGTACATGGTCGAGGGGACGTCGCGGTGTGCGCGGCCCGTTCGGGCCGTATCCCAGACGGACGATCATCTGCGGGTGTCCCGTGCCGAAGACCGGGTCGCGCAGAATCCAGCGCAGCTCCGGCCATTCGAGCGGCTGCGTCGCGAACGAGGTGGACACCCGGTGGAGTGTGGCCGTCAGCAGGACGCGTTCCAGAGCCTGGCCCGCACACAGCCAGTCCGCGACACGGTCACCCGGAGTGCTCAACAGGGCCAGTTGAGGCCGGTTCTCGAACAGGACACGGGCCCGGCCCGGAACGACCCGGGTCCCGGCGAAGTCGCGGGTGGTGGCTCGTTCGGAGGCGTCGCGAGGGCCGAAAGCGTAGTCGGGGATTCCGTCCACGGGAGCCTCGCTCCTCGTGTTCCGCGTCCAGCGTCGCTGTTCCGCATCCCGGGCCGGGTCACCGCGGTCGTAGCCCTCGGCGTCCCGGATCAGTCCGAGCACGGTCTCCAGGTGGATCGGGGTCAGGAACGCGAAGTCCGCTCCTTCGGCCCGGGCCGCGTCGGCGAGTCGTGCCCGGACGTCGCCGGGGACCGGCCGTTCGTCGAACGGATAACGGCTGGTGTGCCGGTCCTTGATCGCCGGGTGGAGAACCGCGAGAGCCCCATCGGCGGGTTCCCGCGCGGCCTCGGGGCGGATGCCGGGACGGACGGTGGCCAGTACGGCGGGTTCCGACGGCACGGGCAGCAGTGCGGTGACCGCGTCCAGGCCGTGGTGGGCGGCGGAGACCCGCAGGTTGAGCAGGGCCGCGCCGCAGCCGATGTGAAGGGCGCGGGTGGAGGGATCGGCCTTCGGCATCGCGCGCTCGAAGTCCGCCCGGAGCGTGAGGGTGCGGCTCCGGCATCCGTAGCGGAACTTCCAGGGCTGGGCATTGTGCATCGACGGGGCGGCGGTGGCATCGGTGACGAGGTCGGCCAGTACGGTGCCGCCGGGTGTTTCGGTGAGCATTGTGGGCTCCGGGGGCAGGGGGCGGTGGTTTCAGCATGCAGCGGATCGCCGCCCGGCACGTATGGGCCGATCGTCCCTGTCCCGGCCCCGGACGGCTCCTCGTCGCAGTGCGTCCCCGTTCCCTGGACCAGGGCCTGTCCGGCGGACCCGGCCGAGGCCGGTACCGGGCCTCCGAGCGGCAGATCCAGCCCCTGGAGGGCCGGGAAACCGGCGCCCCCAGCCGTGACCGGCTGTCGGGGTGGCGGAGACCGCGGCCCGTTTTCGGCATCGCGGCCGTCGGCGGGGCGCACCGGCCACATCGGTGGGTTTCGTCACCTGTCCGAACGGCCGGGGCGGGGCCGGACGGAGCGGGGTGCAGCTTCCGTTTCGCAGGGAGCGTTTGCCGGACCTGCCGGTCGGCGCGAGGCTGGGAGCATGAGGCGCGGGTCGGCTTCGGAAACGCTGACCGGGTGGGCCGTAGGGAGTCCCGGACCGATCGGTGACGGCCCGCTGGTGCGTGTGCGGCGTGCGATGCCCCCACCGGGGCCTGGTGAACTGTTGCTCACGGTGGAGGCGTGCGGTGTGTGCCGCACGGACCTGCACCTCGCCGAGGGCGACCTGAGCCCGCACCGGGCGTCGACCGTTCCCGGCCATGAGATCGTCGGCCGGGTGGCCGCCGTCGGCGAGTCCGTCACGCGGTTCCGGGCCGGGGACCGGGCCGGTGGAGCCTGGCTGCGCAGCACCTGCGGCCACTGCCACTACTGCCGTGCCGGCCGGGAGAACCTCTGCCCGGCCTCCCTCTACACCGGCTGGGACGCGGACGGTGGCTTCGCCGACATCGCCCTCGTACCGGCCGACTACGCGTACCGGCTCCCGGAGGACCGGGACGCCGCAGAGCTGGCGCCACTGCTGTGCGCCGGAATCATCGGCTACCGCGCCCTGCGCCGCAGCGCCCTGCCGTCCGGCGGCCGGCTCGGGATCTACGGCTTCGGGGCCTCGGCCCATCTGGCGGCACAGGTCGCTCTGGCCGAAGGAGCGACCGTGCACGTGCTGACCCGTTCGGAACGGGCCCGTGAACTCGCCCTCGACCTGGGGGCCTCCTCCGCGGGCGGTGCGTACGACCGTCCGCCCGAACCCCTGGATTCGGCGATCCTGTTCGCGCCGGTCGGTGATCTGGTGCCAGTGGCACTGGAGGCGCTGGACCGTTCGGGAACGCTTGCCGTCGCGGGCATCCATCTCACCGACATCCCCGTGCTCAACTACCGGCGCCACCTCTTCGAGGAACGCGATCTGCGCAGTGTCACCTCCAACACCCGGCAGGACGGCCGTGACTTCCTGGACACGGCCGCACGGATCGGCATCCGGGTCACCGTAAGCCCTTACCCGCTGAGCCGTGCCGACCGGGCTCTGGGCGATCTGGCCGCGGACCGGGTCCGCGGGGCCGCCGTCCTCGTCCCGGGCTGAGCCCCGTTCCGGCACGGCAGCCCCCGCTGCCCGTCCGCAAGGCACCTGCCCGGCCGGCCATGGGCCGATCGGTCCCTCTCGGGCACGGCCCACTCGGCCCAGATCCTGGCCTCCTCGGCCCTGCGGCGGGGTATCCGGGGGAGCGATGGTGGATTTCGGGCGCCTCGTCCGGACTCCGCCCCTTCCGAAGCGAGTGCGTCAGCTTTCCGGGCGCTCCGGGCTTTTCTCTTCCGGCATGGGGCGACGTTACGGAAGAGACCATGCCCGAAGTCAAGCGTCAGTGCCGAACGGGCTCCGCCACTCGGATTCACCGCGACGCGTTCGATGAGCCGGGTCGGCCGATGGGCCGGGTTCATCCACCAACGTGTGAGTGGCCGTGCCGCTGTTGTCCGGCCATACGTTTCCCGGAACCGGCTTCCCGGTGTGCGGGGCACGCGAGGTGCAGCGTCCTGGGCGGATTTCGTCGGCGGCTGCCTGCAATGCAGACCGGTACGGACCGTTCAGCCCACGGCAGGGGCCATGTTTCCTCTTCTCATCGATGACACGCGGCGCCACGCTGGAACTGTTGACGGCAGCCTGAAAGGAGGTGATTGGCATGATGTGGTACGGCGGCGGCTGGGGGTGGAGCGGATGGCTCTTCATGACCGTGATCATGGTTGTGTTCTGGTCGCTGCTGATCGTGGGGACCGTTGTCATGGCCCGCTACCTCGCCGGCCTCCACCGTGATCACCGACCTGGCCCGTCCTCCGGTGATCCGGCGTGGGGAAGCCGACGAGCCGAGGACCTGCTCGCGGAACGGTTCGCCCGCGGGGAAATCGACGAGGACGAGTACAAACGCCGTCTCACACTGCTGCGTGAGCAGCGGTGAACAACGCCGCCTCCCACCGGGGCCGGATATTTGGGGGTCGGTACGCGGTGGCCCTCGGCGGCTGTGGCACCGGCCCGCCCGGGTACCTGGTCCTCTCCGAATGCCGTCCCTGCCGTCTCGGTGCCGCCGAATCCGGTCTCGGGCGGCATCGAGTTCCTCCCGGTGGGGGCTCACGCGCGCTGGCTCACACCCCCTCTTGACCGGCATGCGTACGGGGCACGAAGAACCCACACTGGATTCAGGGGAGCGATTCGGGTCGTATCCGGACCACGGGCCGTGTCCGAGCATTCCGGGCCGGAAGGAGATGGCCATGACCATCGCACGGGAGATCATGCACACAGGTGCGACCTGCATCCAGGAGAGTGAGAGCCTGGAGGCCGCGGCGCGCCGGATGAGCGAGCTGGATGTCGGAGCGCTCCCGGTCTGCGGGCCGGACGACAGGCTTCACGGCATCGTCACCGACCGCGACATCGTGGTGAAGTGCCTGGCCAAGGGGAAAGATCCGAAGACCATGACCGCAGGCATGCTCGAGCAGGGCAAACCGATCACCGTCGACATCGAGGCCGACACGGACGATGTTCTGCGTGTCATGGAGGAACACAGGATCCGGCGGCTCCCGGTCATCGAGAACCACCGGCTGGTCGGCATGATCAGTGAGGCGGACCTGGCGCGTCGCCTGCCGGAGGAGAGGGTGGGCCACTTCGTCGAGGCCGTCTGCTCCGCGAAGTGAACATCGGTGACTGCCGGGGAGGACGGCTCTTGGACGGTGCGGCCGCACCCCTGGAACGGAGGTGCGGCACACCACGTGCCGGTCAGCCGCGATCGGGGTGCGCAGTGGTGGAGTAGGCGTCGTGCCAAGCGGCTCTGGCACCCGAATCGCCGATTCGGTAGACCTGCACACCCGCACCCACGCCGATGAAGAGGGACAGCGCCGCAGCGGTGATGCGGAGAGGCGTGCCCACCGTGCCGGAGGATCCCTCCGCCCCGGGGGAGCGGTGGCCGGCGCGGTGGTGGAGCCACCACACCGCCGCGGACGCCAGGAAGAGCCCGATGACCCAGGGGAGCAGTTGGTCGCCGAGTCCGGCGTGCTTACGGACCAGGGGATCGGGTTCCACGTGCCGTTCCAGCCACTCGCCGGCGTTGGTCGTGAGCGGCACGCTGATCAGGGGCACCAGGGCGAGGGCCGGCAGGGCGAGGCCGAACCTGCGCATGACGGAGGGGACGGTGGCGCACAGGATCAGGGAGAGGGCGGTGAGGGGCACCAGGACCACGACGACGTGCACGAACAGGACGTGGGCGGGAATGCCGTTGATCAGGTCGAGTCCCACAAGGGGCTCCTTCGTAGGGTGGGTTGAATGCCGGAGGGGAACAAGTCGGGCTCCTGCGGCGGCGTTTGGGTCATGCCCGGCTCGCGTGCCCCGGTGCGTGCGCCCGCCGAGTCGTCGTCGATCGCCGGGGCTCCTTCCCCGAGCTCTCGGCTCCGTTCGAGCACGGGAGACACCATCTGGCTCCCTCCTCCACCCTGCGATCGCACACACCCGGACCCCGCTCACCGGTCCGGTCCGATCCAGACGGAAGACCCTGGGCGGCGAGCCGCTGCCGCGGCCAGGCGGAGCCCGCCCCCGGCATGCGGGAATGACGCTATTTCGCACCTTATGCCCCATAGTGGATGAATCCTGGAGTCCGCCATTCCCGGCCGTCGGGCAGAACCGCGAAGGCTTCGTAGCCGTCCAGCGTCTCCACCCAGTCCTGCGCCCCGTCGCCTCGGGCGAACGCGGCGGTGGCGTAGGTGTCGGTCAGCGTCAGGCGGGGCCCGACGAGGGTGAGTGAGGCGAACGTGTCGGCAGGTCTTCCGGTGTGCGGGTCGACGATGTGATGGCCGCGTTCGGCCGTGCCGGAAGTGGCGACGGCCAGGTCGTGGTCAGCGGTGATGACGGTGGCCAGTTCACCGGGGCGCAGGGGGTGGGCGATGCCGACGCGCCACGCGGTGTCCGGGGCCGCCCGGCCGCGGAGTTGCAGGTCGCCTCCGCCGTTGACGCATGTGTGGTGCGCGCCTGCGTCGTGAAGGAGCTGGGAGGCCGCTTCGGTGGCCCAGCCCTTGACGAGTCCTGAGGGGTCGAGGGTTCCTGCCGGGATGACGCTGAACCAGCCGTCGCTGGTGTGGGCGGCCTGTGCGCACAGGGACAGGACTTCGTGGACTTCGGGCGGGCAGTCCTCCAGCCGGATCTCGTCGTGGTCGAGGCGGCTGATGTGGCTGTCGGACCGGTAGGTGGAGAACATGGCATCGATCCGGTGGAGGTGGCGTACGGCCTCGGCGAGGGCGCGGCGGATGGCGGGGGTCGGCCGGTCGCGGATGTCGAAGGAGAACACGGTGCCCATGACGTGCTCGACGTGGCGCAGCCCGGTCGCGGTGTCAGACATGGGCCTGGTCCAGTGCGCTCTGGAGGGACTGGACGTAACCCTGGCTGGTGTAGCTGGCGCCGGAGACGGCGTCGATGTGCGCGCTTTGGGCCCCGATGGCCTCCCGGGTGAGGCGGGGCAGGGCGTAGGCGGCGATCTCCTGATCACGGCCACTGCGGTCGGGGGCCCGGAGGACCTTGACCGAGGTGATCCTGCCCCGGTCGAGTGTGGCGGCGACCTGCACGGTTCCGTACCGGGTGTCGACGGGATCTCCGGTGAACGTGCCCGTCCCGGTGGGGGCGCCCGGCGAGGCGTCTGCGGGAGGGTGCGAGGCCGCGGGGGAACGGGGAGCCGCCCCGGCCGGGGCGGGGAGCTGGTGGGGTTTGAGAGCGAGCAGGGCGAGGATCAGGGCGCTGGCCCCGGTGGTGGTGAGAACGGCTCGGCGCATGGCGGTTCTCCTCAGAACGCGAAGGACTCGTGGTGGATGCGCCGGGCCGGGACTCCGGCCTCGCGCAGGGCCCCGATCGCGGCCCCGGTCATGCCGGGCGGGCCGCAGAGGTAGACGTCGTGCGCGGCCAGGTCGGGGACCAGGGCGCTCAGGGACCGGGCGGTGAGAGGGGCGGAGCGTTCGGCCGGTTCGTCGACGACGTAGTGCACGGTGGCCCGGCGGCGGGCGGCTATCGCGTCGAGTTCACCGCGCAGCGCGAGGTCGACGGTGCGGCGTGCCCGGTAGACGAGGGTCACGTGGCCCGGCAGCGTCTCGAAGAGCGCACGCAGGGGAGTGATGCCGATGCCGCCTGCCAGGAACAGGACCTTGGGGGCGGTGCGGCGGTTCGCGGTGAAGGAGCCGTAAGGTCCCTCGGCCCACACCCGGGTGCCGGGCCTCAAGCGGGCGAGGGCGGCGCTGTGCCCGCCGGCGGCCTTGACCGTGATCCGCAGGTGGCCGGGGTGGGCGGGGGCAGAGAGGGAGTAGGGGTTGGCGGTCCACCACAGCCCATGGGTCAGGAAGCGCCAGCGCAGGAATTGCCCCGGTTCGCCCCCGAGGTCGTCGAGGTGCCGACCGGTGAGGTGGATGGAGACCACGCCCGGTGCTTCGGGGCGGACCGCGGCCACGCGCAGGCGGTGGCGCAGCCCTCGCCGGACGGGGGCGGCGAAGCGGTACCGAGCGAGCAGGGCCGTGACCCCGAGGAACAGCGTGTACCACGCCGCCTGCGCGAGGCGGTCGCCGACGAAGTCGGCTCCGTTGGAGAGCTGGTGCCCGAAGGAGAGGAAGACCGCCAGATAGGTCGCGAAGTGCAGGTAGTGCCACGTCTCGTAACTCATCCTGCGGCGGGCGGCGCGGGCGGACACGATCCCTGTGGCCACGAACAGCAGGAAACCGGCCGTGCCCTTGAGCAGGTCGGGGTAGTGAAGGACGAGGGTGGAGGTCTGGTCGACCACGTTCGTGCGGGAGGACAGCGAGTAGCCCCAGATGATCAGCAGGGTGTGCGCAAGGGCGAGGGACACGGTGCAGCGGCCTCCCCAGGCGTGCCAGCGGGCGAGTCGGTCGGTGCCGATGTTGTGATCCAGGAGCGGCATCCGGGCCATCAGCGCCAGCAGAACCGCGCAGGCGTATCCGGCCAGGAGACCGGTGATACGTCCCGCGCCGGTGAGCCAGGCCGCCGGGCCGACCACCGAGGTCGTGTCGCTCCACCACAGACCCAGCACCCCGGCGGCACCGGCCCAGATCGCCAACGACACCAGGAGCGGAACGCGGCTGCGGCGCGGGCGCCGGTGGCGCATCCCACGGCTCGTGTACGTCATGGTGGTGGATGTGGTGGTCATGAGGCTCCTCCGGACATGGCGCACGCTCCGGCGACGGGCGGCCAGCCTCACAGCCCAACTTCTGCGTACCTTCTGAAACAGCGTGATCGATCGCTCTCGGCCCCGATTCAGAGGAAACTCAGAGACACCCCTCACCCCTGCCGCGGCCTGTGTCGGGGATGCTGAAGAAATCATGGACAAGCCGCACACGACACCGCTTCTGCACCGCCCGGACGGAGCCCCCGTACGGATCCTCGTCGTCGACGACGAACCCGACGTCACCGATGTCCTGGCCGGGGCCATTACCGGTGAGGGCTGGCAGGTGCGCACCGCGGGCGACGGCGCGACCGCGCTGGCGACGGCGCGTGTCTTCCGGCCCGACGCGGTGGTTCTGGACTGGATGCTGCCCGACCTGGACGGCCTCCAGGTCCTGCGGGCCCTCAGACGTGAGATGCCCGAGGTGTGCGTCCTGTTCCTGACAGCCCGTGATGCGGTCGAGGACCGCATCGCCGGGATCACGGCGGGCGGTGACGACTACGTCACCAAGCCCTACAGCCTGGAGGAGGTCCTGGCCCGGCTGCGCGGGCTGCTGCGGCGGGCCGGAATGACCGCCGGACCGGGCACGAACCGGCTCACCGTCGGCGACCTCACCATGGACGAGGAAGCCCGGGAGGTCCGGCGAGGCGGGGCCGCCGTCGAGTTGTCCCGCACCGAGTTCGAGCTCCTGCGCTTCCTCATGCGCAACCCGCGCCGGGTCCTGTCCAAGGACCAGATCCTCGACCGGGTCTGGTCCTACGACTTCGGCGGCCGTGCCCACATCGTCGAGCTGTACATCAGCTACCTGCGCAAGAAGATCGACGCCGGACGCACCCCGATGATCCACACCGTGCGCGGCGTCGGCTACGTCCTCAAGCCGGAACCCTCATGAGGCGCCTGCCGCCCCGCTCGCTGCGTGGCCAGCTCACCGTCGGACTCGTCGTCCTGCTCGCCCTCGCCTGTTTCGCTGTCGGGGTCACCACCACCCTTGTTCTGCGGAGCTTCCTCATGGGACGCCTGGACGAGCAGCTCTCCGCATCCGGTGGCCGGTTCGCGGCCAGCCTGGAACACGAGGCCAGGCCCGACGCCGACAACCGCCCCGATACCCGGGGTCAGGCCGAGGAGACCTTCGGCGCCCGCCTCCTGGACGACACCGTCACCCGGGCGGCCGTCGTCGACGATGCCGCCGACCGCCCCCTCGCACTCACCCCCGAGGACCGCCGCGCCCTGACCGGAATCCCCGTGGACGGAAGCGGGCACAGCATCCGCCTCTCCGGCCTGGGCAAGTACCGTGTCACGGCTGTCCGGGGCGATGACCGGGACATCCTGATCACGGGCCTGCCCCTGCGCCCGGTGGAAGAGACCGTCCACCGCCTCGAAGCGGTCGAAGCAGTGCTGTTCACTGCCGCTCTCGTGGCGACCGGCATCGCGGGAGCCGCGTGGGTGCGGATCTCCCTGCGCCCCCTCCGGAAGGTCACCGCCCATGCGGCGGAGGTCGCCGGACTACCGCTCGCCAGTGGCGAGATCGCCATGCCCGACCCACTCTCCGACACCGACCCCCGCACCGAGGTCGGCCAGGTCGGCACCGCCCTCAACCACATGCTCGGCCACGTCGAGGACGCGCTCACCCGGCGCCAGGCCGTCGAGGAACGCCTGCGGCACTTCGCGGCCGACGCCAGCCACGAACTGCGCACCCCCGTCTCCAACATCCGCGGCCACGCCGAATTGGCCCTGCGCCACCGAGGACCTGTCCCCGCCGAAGTCCGTCATGCCCTGGAACGCATCGACAGCGAGTCCCTGCGCATGACCCGCCTCGTCGATGACCTGCTTCTTCTCGCGCGTCTTGACGCCGGACGGCCCCTCGAGCACGAGCCGGTCGATCTGACCCTGCTGATCCTCGACGCGACGGACGACGCCCGCGCCGCCAGTCCTGGTCACCACTGGCTCCTCGACCTCCCCGAAGAACCGGTCACCGTCACCGGCGACGCCCACCGCCTCCAGCAGGCGATCGGCAACCTCCTCGTCAACGCCCGGACCCACACGCCGACCGGCACCGATGTGACCATTGCCCTCACCGAGGAACAGGGCACCGTCCTGGTGGACGTGAGCGACAACGGCCCCGGCATCCCCGAGGAAATCCAGCCCGAAGTCTTCGGCCGTTTCGTCCGCGCCGACCACGCCCGCTCCCGCAGTACCGGAAGCACCGGGCTCGGCCTCGCCATCGTCCACGCCGTCGTCACCGCCCACGGCGGAACCACCACCGTCACCAGCCGCCCCGGACACACCACCTTCCGCATCACACTCCCCTCCTGAACTGCTCGCTCTGCCGGCACACCCATCGAGCGGGTCGGACGAACAGCCCCACCGCTCCGGCCCTCGGGTCGTCGGCGCTTCGCAGGGAAGGGCGTGCAGGCGTCATGACGCAGGCCCGGACCGTGGGGTGCTCATGCGGCAGCGTCGACGAGGGCTTGGAGCAGGCGCTGGGGGTCTTCGGCGATGCGGTTGCAAATGTAGAGCCACCATTCCGTGCCGAAGACGATGTACTCCCGGGTGGGGTGGCCGCGCTCGGCCATGACCCGGAGGCGATCGGGCCCGAGGCCGAGGAGGGTCTCGAACTCCCAGGGGGCGGAATGGGTGCCCTTCCCTCCGAGGTGCTGGTCGATACGGTCGATCAGATCCCAGTCGTGGGTGGCGAAGGAGCACAGGTGGCCCGAGTCGGCCAGCTGTTGCGCATACGCAAGATAGGCGGCGGTCAGGGCGGGGGCCTCGCGGCGGTGGGCGATGGCCTCGGGTTCGAGGAAGGCGCCCTTGACCAGGCGGATGCGGCCGGGGAGGGAAAGCAGCTCCGGCAGGTCGTCCGCGGTGCGATACAGGCGAGCCTGCACGGTGATGCCCACATGGTCGAACCGCTCGCACAGCTTGCGGTGCAGGGCAAGTACCTCGTCGGTCCGATCGGAGCCTTCAGCCGAGATCACCATCTCCCGCCCGGCGTCGGCGGTGGCCCGGGCGATGCGGGAGGCATTGGCGAGGGCAAGCTCCGCATCGACGGCGAGGCCGATGTGGGACAGGTCGAGGGAGATCGAGCACCCGGGTGGCAGCAGTCGGGCCGCGGAGAGGAACGTGTCGGTCTCTTCCGTGGCCCGCTGCGGGTCGCGGCAGCTCTCGCCCATGTACTCGACATTCACACGGTGGCCGACGGCCAGGACCTGCCGGGCCCGGTCCAGGGCGTCGGGCAGGGTTTCACCGGCCACGTACCGCCGCGCGATTTTGCGGGCCAGAGGGCCCAGGACCGGGTCACCGGGGACACGCCACTTCAGTTCCTCGTCGAGTGCGAGCCCGCGCAGGACCTGGGCGGCCTGTGACGAGAGGGTGGCGTCGGCAGTCGGGTTCTGCGTGGTCATGCGCTGTGCCTAGCTGTTCGCGGGACGGATGAACGCCTGCGAGCCTTCCAGACCGGTGCTCCCCCCGGGAGTGGCAGAAACGACAGGTAAGCTGAAATCCCTGCCACTGTCGCCGGAAGAGATCGGGAACCTGTGCTTCGCGACGTCGCCGTCCTGGCTCTCCAAGGCGCCCACGCCTTCGAGCTGGGCGTGTTCTGCGAGGTCTTCGGGATCGACCGCAGCGACGACGCGCTGCCCGTGTACGACTTCGCTCTCGTCTCGGCCACCGGCGACAGCGTGCCGACCCGTCATGGCTTCGAGGTGCGGGCCCGGCACGGCCTGGAGCGGCTGGCATCGGCGGACCTCGTCTGCGTCCCGGCCTACGACCTCGACGTGCACCAGCCGGACCGCCTGGCCGAGGAACTGCGGGCCGCCGTACAGCGTGGTGCTCAAGTCCTGAGCATCTGTACCGGGGCCTTTCTCCTGGGCGAGGCCGGGCTGCTCGACGGGCGAGGCTGTACCACGCACTGGCGCTACACCGACGAACTCGCCCGCCGCCACCCGCGTGCCCGGGTCGAGTCGGACGTGCTCTACGTCGACGAGGCCCCGGTCATCACCGGCGCAGGGACCGCCGCAGGAGTCGATACCTGCCTCCACCTCATCCGCAGGGAACACGGCAGCGCCGTCGCCGGCGCGATCGCCCGTCGCATGGTCACACCCCCGCACCGCGACGGAGGCCAGCACCAGTACCGCCAACGCCCCCTTCCCCGGGAGGGGACCGGGTCCCTCACCCCTGTCCTGGCCTGGATGGAGGCCAACCTCGACCAGGACCTGACCGTCGACACGATGGCCGGCCGTGCCCGCCTTTCCCCGCGGACCTTCGCCCGACGCTTCCGGCAGGAGACCGGGACCACGCCGCTGCGATGGCTGACCGGACAGCGGGTCCTGCTCGCGCAGCACCACCTGGAGACCACGGACGACCCGGTAACCGCGATCGCCCACCGCGCGGGCTTCGGTACCGTCGACAACCTCCGACACCACTTCGCCCGACACCTCGGCACGACGCCCCAGATGTACCGGCGCGCGTTCAGGACTCCGCCCACCGACTGACTGTCCGCGCCCTCCGCAGCTCGACAAGGGCCGCGCAGTGCTGTCGGCTTGCGAGTCGTGAAAAAGCCGGAAAGCCCGTGATCCGTGCAGTTGAGCTGCCCGAGTTCCGTGGAGCCCGATCTTGATGGGGTCAGGCGGACCGCGGGGTCTGCTTCCGGCTCTGCCAGAAGGCTTCCTCGTGCTCGGCAGGTGGGACGTGGTCGAGCGCGGAGCGGAGTCGTTCCTCGTCGTGCCGGGTGATGTGCTGAAAGATCGCCCGCTCGACCTGGTCGGCGTCCTTCCAGGGGCCCTGCACCTCGATCGGATCGGCCCCGAAGGTGAAGAAACTCAAACGAGGCGTCCACCGCTCCATCCAGGCACTCGAACGCGACATCCGTGCCCGGCTCGCCGACTGGAACGACCACCCCAGACCGTTCGTCCGGACGAAGACAGCCGACGAGATCCTCGACAAGGTCGCCGCCCACTGCCGACAGATCTCCGACTCAGGTCACCCGCAAGCGTCCCGAAGCCTTGCTCGCAGCCAAGGGATACGACTCCGACCTCTGTCGTGAAGGACTCCGCAAGCGCAGCGTCCTGCCGGTCATCTCCTGCAAGGGCAGCCCGAGCATCCAGGTCCGGGCAGACTCCGCCATGCCGCCGAGCAGGCCTTCGCCCTGCTCCACCACCTCGCCGTCCGCCGGGAACGCCGCGCCGGACTCCACGATGTCTTCTCCTCCCCGGCCTGCGGCCTCATCTGCTGGAGACGTTCAGGAAAGCCCAATCGTGATCTTGCTACGGGCTCCGAGGAACCCGGCGATGCAACCACAGCAGGCGGACCTCCAGGCCACGACGACCGCCTCTGGACCCTCGCGGGCGGTCACCGTCTGCCCCCGGACCCCGCAGACCGCGAGCAGGCCGGGGCGGGCCCCGCCCATCCCTCCGTCCGCCGCCGGCCCGCGGACTCCTTTCCCGTCCCTCGCCCATGGAGGACGCCGACCGTACCGAGGGGCCGGGGCCGCCCGCCGGGAAGGGAGTTACGGCACATCCTCCGACACGGCCGTCCACCGGTCCCCGGCTGTGAGGCGCGCACCCGGACGGACCGGCGCGGCGGCGGACGGGGGGCGACCCGCGCCGTGCGGTACGCCGTCGGCGGGGCCGGGCAGCTTGTTCCCTCGCCGATTGCCCGCAGGGACCGGGATGCCTCCCAAGGCGTTTCTGGCCATGCCGGGACCATGGCCGGTCGGACTCCACATGGACCTGACGAGGCCCGCGACGGGCTCCGTGAGGTGGCCGCACGGCGCGGGGGGCGCGACGGCCTGCTGGCCGCCGGGCTCCGGCAGGCCAGGTCCGGCACCGCGGAGGAACCCGGAGCATGGGCACCCGAGGTCGCGCGGGCCGTCGGTCTGCCCGCGGCAGCGGGCCTCGGGCCCGCGACGTACTTCGCGGATCTGGCGGCTCCGGTGTTCCCGCGGCCGACGTCGTCGCCGCCGCGCGGCTCTGCGGCCGGGCCGAACGTCCCGCCGTCGTATACGGTCTCGGTGTCACCGAACACCTGCACGGCACCGACGGCGTCCGCACCCTGGCGAACCTGCCCATCCTGCGCGGTGCGGTCGGCGGCACCGGACGCGGCCACGGCATCAGTCCGCTGCGGGGTCAGAACAACGTCCAGGGTGCCTCGGACATGGGCGCACTGCCGGATCTGCTGCCGGGCTACGGTCGTGTCACCGATCCCGAGGCCCGCGCCCGCGCCGAAGAGGTGTGGGGGCGGGCGGTTCCGTCGGCACCCGGACTGCGGATCCCCGAGATGTTCACGGCCGCCCGCGATGGCCGGTTGCGTGTTCTCTGGGTCATCGGTGAGGACGTGTGCGCGACCGACCCCGACAGTCGGCACGTCGCCGAAGCCCTCGACGCCTGCCCGCTTGTCGTCGTCAACGAACTCTTCCTCGGAGAGACCGCCCGGCACGCCGACATCGTCCTGCCGGTGGCCTCCTGGCTGGAGAAGGACGGCACCTTCGTGAACTTCGACCGCCGCTTCCAGCGAGTACGGGCCGCCGTGCGCCCGCCCGGAGCGGTCCGCACCGACTTCGAGGTCGTGCGGTCCGTCGCCGCAGCGACGGGCGTCGACCTCGGCTGCCCCACCCCGGCCGAAGCCCTGGACGAATGTGCCCGAATCGCGCCTTTGCTCGGTGGCCTCTCGCATGCGCGGCTCGATCGTGAGGGCGCGGTGCACTGGCCCTGCCCTTCACCGGACGGGCCCGGCGAAGCGACTCTGTACACCGGGGAGTTCGCCACGGCCGACGGCCGTGCCCACCTCTGCGCCGTCCCTTACCTGCCGCCGGGCGAGGAGCCGGACGCCGATTACCCCCTCCTGCTCGTCACAGGGCGCCGCTGGGCCCACTACAACTCCGGCAGCATGACCCGCCGGGGTGCCAACCTCCTGCTCGACAACCGGGGCAGCCTCGACCTCCACCCCGAGGACGCCGCCCGGTACGGAGTGCGGGACGGTGCCCCCGTCACCGTCCGGAGCCGGCACGGGCGAGCCCGCCTCGTCGCCCGTGTGGGGACGGAACTCGCCCCCGGACAGGTCTTCTGCGCGTTCCACTTTCCCGCGGACGGCGTCAACACCCTGATGTCCCGGCACGCCGACACCGTGACCTCGTGCCCGGAGTGCAAGGTCACGGCGGTACGGCTGAGTTCGGCTGCCGACGACGACTGAAACACCGCTCCTCGCCGTCGGAACGGGTACCCGGGAAGCCGGCCTGCCTGCGGGTTCGCCGAGCTGGGTCATGCAACATGATTCGGAGCTGCCCGGGAGTATCCGTCCTCTTCTGCCGGACGGTTCGGCCCCTGCCGGTTCGTGCCGTCGGCCACTGTGGGCGACCAAGCCGAGCCGATGTGACTGGTCTCCCACCAGTTCCGGGCCTTCGACCTGGAGGGCCTCCCCGAGGAACTGCGCCCCAACCCGGGTTCAGGCCGTGTCATCGGCGTCCGGGGCAAGACGGGCCGAGGAGACCGAGACCACTCCGTCGACCGTCGCGCACATGCGTTCGACGGCCGGGATCATGCCGCGGGACGGCAACTTCCCGCCGAGTTCGACCCGACCCCCGCTCACCTCGACGGAGAGCAGGGCCGGGTCGAGACGCAGGGCGCCGACGAGCACGTCGTCGACGATCTCGCTGCGGATGTCGTCGTCCTCACGCAGAAAGATCCGCATCAGATCCCGGCGGCTGATGATTCCCACGAGCCGGTCCTCGTCGTCGACCACGACGAGGCGCTTGATGCCCTGGACCTCCATCAGCCGGGCCGCCTCCGCCACCGTCCAATCGGGGCGGGCACACACGGCGGGAGCCGACATCAGCTCCTCGGCGCGGGTTCCCTCGGCCTTCGCCAGTTCCCACGCCTCCAGTCCCGGCACGGGGGACGAACCACCCGGCGCGTCGGTCCGGTCGGCGGCCTTGCGCAGCAGGTCCCCTTCGGAGACCACGCCGAGCACCCGGCCCTCGCCGTCCACCACGGGCACCGCGGTCACCCGGTGTCGTGCGAGCACCCGCGCGATCTCCTTGAACGGGACGTCGCCATGGACCCTCACCACGTCGCGGGTCATCAACTCCGCGATCCTGCTGTGACGCATCATCAGTTCCTTTCGCGTGCGGGTGTCTCCGCCGGGGGCAGCAGGCGTGCGACGCAGCCGTTCCAGGTGTCGAGGGCCGTGTGGTCGTCCTCGGTGAGCTCCCGACCGCCGAGTCCGGCGAGTGCCTCGACGAATTCGAGGAAGTCCAGCGAATCCATCTCGAACGTTTCCCGCAGGGACGCGTCGGGATCGAGCCCCGTGAAGTCGGCGTCGGGAACGGCCTGCCGGACGAACGCACCTGCCTGGTCGTGGTTCACAGTTCCTCCGGGCGTTGCAGGAATCGGTCCAGGGCGGTCAGGAGACGCGCGCCGGTCGCACCGTCGGCGGCACGGTGGTCGGCGGACAGGGTCGCCGTCAGCACGGGGCGTACCCCGAGCAGGCCGCGCACGGCCACCGGCCGTTCGACTCGACGGCCCCGTACTCGATGTTGATGACCCCGCCCGGCAGCCCGGCGAGCCGGGAACGCTCGCGCCGCCAGGAGAACGTGGCCCGGGCGTCGGCGTAGTCGGGCATGACGGGGGCCACCCGCATGGCGTTCATCGCGGCGGCTCCACGTCGAGGGCGAGGTTGTCGTAGGCGTAGTCGAGGGACTCGTGCAGGGCGACGACTCCGTCGACGGAACGGCACAGCCGCACGATCACGGGGATGTCGGCGCGCTCGTCGACGCGGCCCGTCAGGGTCACGACCCCGTCGGCGACGGCGACGCGGAGCGTGTCGGGGGCGAGCCCCAGGGTGCCGGCCAGGACGTCGTGCTCGATCTCGGCACGGATCGCGGAGTCGCTGCGGAGGAACGGGCGCAGCAGATCGCTGCGGCTGACGATCCCGACGAGCCGACCGGTCTCGTCGGTCACGGGAAGCCGTTTCACTCCCTTGTGATGCATCGTCCGGGCCGTCTCGACGAGATTCCACCCAGGCTGTGCCGTGACGGCCGGGGAGGTCATCAGCTCGGCCGCCGTCTCCGCGTCGGGCAGCCCGTGCTCCTGGGGCAGGAGCTGGACGCCCGCCCAGCGACCCTCCAGGTCGGGGAGCCCGGCGGTGGCCCGCAGCAGGTCGGCCTCCGAGACCACGCCCAGCAGACGTCGGTCCTCGTCCACGACCGGGACCGCCGAGACGTCGTTCCCGGCGAAGAGACGGGCGATCTCCTTGAACGAGGCCGAGGGAGCCGCGGTGACGACGTCGTGCGTCATCACTTCGAAAACCGTTCGATGCTGCATGACGGTCCTCCTCACGGGGGCGCGGGATCCCGGCAGGTCCCACCCTGCTGCGCCGACCCGGCGGCCGGGCAGTGCCGAACGGCCCCCTTCCGGGACCGATGGCCCCTATGGGGGGAAGCCGGGCGGGCGCAGAGTGGGTCCGGGAGCACGGGCCGTCCGAGGACGCGACGGCCAGGCAGCCCGCGGAGATCGGGAGAAGACCGTGGCTGGGACCGAGGGACGACATGGCCCGGTGGAACCGCGTGCCGGGCTGTGGGCCCGGGTGGGTGATCGACTGATCGTGGGCGGTGCCACCGTCGGGGACGAGGGGCGGGACGGCGAGATCATCGGGCTGCACCACATGGACGGCACTCCGCCCTACGACGTCCGCTGGTCGGACACGGGCCGGGTCACCCTGGTGTTCCCCGGCCCCGACGCCCGGGTCCACCACTACCCGCCGAACGGCACGAAGACCTCTGCACAGGCGTCGTGAACCCCGCCGAGGTGTCCACCGCGCCGGGCACAGCACGGGTCGGATTCCCCGGCGCGGACCTGGCAGGTGCCCGGCGCGTGCCACGACCCGTCCCGGACCCGTGCGGCGGGCACCTCGCGGAGAACGTCCGCCTCCGACCCCACGCCGCCCCCGGCCGGCAGCACGGGTACCGCGCCCCTTCGGAGCCGAATGGACCGGAAGATCTCCTCGACCGGGACGGGCCCTCCTCATGCCGTGCCAGGCATCGCCGGACGGTGCAGGACCAGGCGGACCGTACCCGGGACCGACCGGCCCTACCCCGTTCCCACCGTCGGTGCGAGCGTGGCAGCAGACCATCATGCGACCGGAAGGCGGTGGGCACGATGGAAGCCCCCCTGGTGGTGGGCGTCGACGGTTCCGACGCCAGTCTCGCGGCCCTGGACTGGGCCGTCGACGAGGCAGTGCGGCACGGATGTCCCCTGCGCATCGTGCACGCCTCGCTGTGGGAACGGTACGAAGGAGTGGTGCCGGCCTGGACCACCGACCGTCCCTCGGCCCAGGTCCTCGCCGAGAACATCGTCGGCGGGGCGGCGGAACGAGCCCGGCAACGGGCACCCGGCCTCTCCCTCGGCACGGACATCGCCGCCGAGGACGCGGCAGGCGCCCTGCTCAGGGAAGGGCGGGAAGCCATGGCCGTGGTCATCGGGTCGCGTGGACGGAGCGAACTGGGCGACCTCCTGCTCGGTTCGGTCGGTCTCGTCGTCGCAGCCCGGGCCTCCTGTCCGGTCGTCGTCGTCCGGGGGGACCAGCATGCCCAGGACGCTCTTCATCAGCGGGTCCTGCTGGGCATCGGCGACCACGACACGGACTCGCCGGCCGTCAGGTTCGCCTTCCGCGAGGCGGCGCTGCGGCAGGCGGAGCTGGACGTCGTCCGCGCCTGGCGGCGCCCCGCCCCCGAACCGGTCGACCACCTGCTCCCGACCGGTGAGACGAGCCCCGGCTTCGAGCAGAGGGCGTCCGGGATGCTCGCCAGGGCCCTCGACGCGGGCACGCGGGAACACCCCGAGGTCCGTCTGCGCAGGAGCACCGTCGAGGGGCCCGCGCACAGGGTGCTGACCGAGCGCTCCGCCGCCGCCGACCTGCTGGTCGTCGGGGCACGCCGCCGGGACGGTGCCATCGGCCTGCAACTCGGCAGGGTGGCCCACCGAGCCCTGCACCACGCCGCGTGCCCCGTCGCCGTCGTGCCGCAGAACCGAACGGTGACCGCCGGAGGAGAAGCATGATGCACACGGCCGACGGGCACCACCGGAGCGATCTCGGCCGCCGGGTCGCCACGAGGCGCCGGCAGCTCGGCCTCTCCCGGGAGGAGGTGGCGGTCCGGTCCGGTTCCAGCCCCGGCTACATCGCCTACGTGGAGGAGCGGCTGCCCGCCCCCGGGATCGAGTTCCTGGTCCGGCTCGCCAACGCCCTGGAGACGACTGTCCAGGACCTGACGGGCCTCACGGCCGAACTCGCGCCGGGCGAAGGTCCGGCGGGGAGCCGGCCGAGGCTGGAGGCGGTCGACGAGAAGGAGTGCTGGGCGCTGCTCGGCGACCACGGTGTGGGCCGGGTCGCCGTCGAGGCGGCGGACGGCCTGGAGGTCTTCCCCGTCAACTACCGGGTTCTCGACGGAAAGGTGCTCTTCGTCACCACGTCCACGTCCGCGCTCGGGCTCGCGGCGGCGGCCGGTGCCGAGATCGCCTTCGAGGAGGACCACCTGGACGAGGCATTCCGCCAGGGCTGGAGCGTGCTCCTCGTCGGCCCGGTGCACACGGTGTCCGAACCCATCGAGTCACAGATCCTCCGGGACGCCGCGCACTCGCAGTCGTGGGCGGGGGACGGACGGGACACGGCCGTGCTGCTCTTGCCGCACCGCGTGACGGGGCGGCGGATCCTGGTGCCGGGCGCGCCCGGCACCGCCGACGGGTCCGACGGGCAAGAGACCTGACGTCCGGCTGCCGTTTCATCCCGTCCCGGCCGGCTCGCTCAGGGGAACCACCGCGACCGGAGCGGGGCTGTGATGGAGGACCGCGTGGGCCACGCGGCCGAGACGCGTCCCGACGGGCAGCCTGGGCGTCCGGCGGCCCATGATCACGAGCTCCGCGCCTTGTGACGCCTGCGCCATCCGGTGGGTGGCGGAACCCGAGACCGCCTTGGCCGTGGCCTCCACACCCGGGAACCGCTCACGCCAGGGCGCCAGCAGGCCGTCGAGGTCGCCGAGCAGGCGGGCACCGAGCTCTTCGCCGATCCCGGGGTCCACGACGGCCGCGCGGCCGTAGGAGGCGGGCAGCGTCCAACTGTGCAGGAACCGGAGGGGCACCCGTCGTCGGGCCGCCTCCGCGAATGAGAACGCCAGCAGGGATTCGCACGGATGGTGGAGGTCGACGCCCACCACGATTCCGTCACGGGGGGCCGTCGGCTCCGCATGCCGCCCCGCCCCCTCCGCGCGCACGAGGACGACCGGCTTCCGTGCCGCGCCGACGACCGAGAGAGAGACCGAGCCGACGACGAAGCCGAGGACGCCGCCGAGACCCCGAGACCCGAGGGCCATCAGATCGGCCTCGTCCGCCGCGGCCGTCAGCTCGTCCGCCGCCCGGCCGCACAGCCGCCCGGTGAACACTTCCAGACCGGGATGCTCCTTTCGCGCGCGGTCCGCCCCGTCCCGCAGCAGTTCCTCGGCCTGCTCGGCGGAAGTCCGGGCGTACGGAAGCGGCACCTCGGGCGTGTTCGGCCATTCCTCCACGTGCACCAGCCGGAGCGGAACCTCGCGCAGCACCGCTTCCCCCGCCCCCCAGCGAGCCGCGGCGAGGCTTTCGTCCGAGCCGTCCAGACCCACGGTGACCTGGGCTGTCATCACTGCCTCCTCGGCCGTGCCGGTTCACGGCTCCAGACTCGTACCGCCCCTTCCCGGGAGAGAGGGCCGGGCAGGTCTCGATCGGGGCCGAACGGCCCATGCCGGGGTGGCCCGCAGGGATGCGAGCGTGGGGAGTGTCGTCCTCGGGGACGTGCGGGAACCCCCGGCGGACCGAAGGAGGAGCCATGAACAGCGAGACCCCTGCCCGGCCCGAGCTCGCCGATGTCGTCGTGGGGATCGACGGATCGCCTTCCGCGCGGGCGGCCGCGCTCTGGGCCGCCGCGGAGGCGGACCGGCGCTTTCGGCCCCTGCATCTCGTCCACGCCGCCGACACCGACCGGCGCGCCTACTGGAGCGATGCGGAGACGATCCAGGCGGTGCGGGAAGCCGGCCGCGACCTGCTGATCGAGACGGAGGAAGCCGTCCGGGAGCGCTTCCCCGGCCTCACCGTCACCAGGAAACTGGGCCGCGGCGAGCCGGTTTCCGGACTCGTGGCCGCCGCCGGCGGCCGGGGAACGGTCGTGGTCGGCAGCAGAGGGCTCGGAGGCTTCTCCTCCCTCCTGCTCGGCTCGGTGGGGCTGGGCGTGGCGGCCCGCGCCGAGGTGCCCGTGATCGTCGTACGGGGGGAGACGGAGCGCCCCGGGACGGGCTCGGTGACCGCGGCCGTGCACGACTCCACCGACCTGGAGTGGCTGCTCCTGGCCGCCGCGGAGGCGGACGTCCGCAAGGCGGCCCTGCGCATCGTGAGCGTATGGAACGTGCTCACCCACATCGGCACCGTCGCGACCATGCTCGACGACCTCGACGGGATCGCCCGGCAGCGGGTCCACGACATGAAGGAGCTCGCCGACCGCGTCCACGAGCGGTATCCCGACCTGGTCGTCGGACCTCACGTGGAGACCGGGACGAGCACCCCCGGAATCCTGATCGAGGCGAGTTCCCGCACCGACCTGATCGTGATGGGCCGGGGCCGCCACCCGCTGGGAGTGGGACCCTCCCTCGGCCGCGTCGCCCACACCCTCATCCACCACGCGCACTGCCCCGTGGAGATCGTCCCGCAGGGCTTCGCGGGCAGGGACGGCACGACATGAACGACCTCCTGTTCGGTGTCGATCCGAAAGGACTGGCCGTACCGGCCGTCGCCTGGGCAACCGCCGAGGCCGACCGCAGACGGCTGCGTCTGTGCCTCGTGGTCGCGTTGCCACCCGTCCACGACCGGCTGTGGTACGACGCCGTCGGCCACGGGAGCGCCCTACGGCTCCGGGCGGAGTCGGCGCTCGCCAACGTGGAGGACCTCGTACGGGAACTGCACAGCGACGTGAGGATCTCGGCGGAACTCACGGCTGGGACGCCGGCCACGGTACTGCTCGACCGGGCGGCCGACGCCGACCTGGTGGTCGTGGGGTCGCGCGGTCTCGGCAGGGCCGTCGAGCTGCTCGGCGAAGGTTCGGTGGTCGTCCCGCTCACCGCGCGTGCTCCCTGCCCCGTCGTCGTGGTCCGCGCCCCGGAACACACCGCGGTGCATCCACCCACCCTCGTCGTGGGCGTGGACGGCAGCGGGGCGAGCCGGGCGGCCGTCGCGTTCGCCGTCGAGGAGGCGAGCCTGCGCGAGGCGCGACTCCGGGCGGTCTGGGTCTGGCCCCGCCCGGTCCTCGCGCACGACGACACCGAAGAGGGGCTGTCCGAGCGGCGGCGTCTGCTCGCCGAGTCCTTGGCCGGCTGGGCGGAGCGGTATCCGGATGTGGACATCACCGCAGAGGTCTGCCGGGGACATCCGGTCGAACAACTCGCCCTGGCTGCACAGTCCTCCCTCGCCCTCGTCGTCGGACGCACGGGGCGGGGCGGTTACACGGGCATGCGCCTCGGCTCGACGGTCCACGGCCTGTTGCACCATGCCGACTGCCCGGTGATCACCGTCCCCTCCGCCGGGCGGAAGAAGCAGGGCGGCGCTCCCGCCCGGGCCTGCAAGTCCCGCCTCCGCACGACCGGCCCGCCCCTGCCGGGCTGATCCGCCCGGCTCCGGGAGCACCGCACCCCGTACGAGACCGCGGAGCGGGAGCACATGCGAGGAGAGGTATCCCACCGTACGGAAAGGTGAGCACCATGGAGCGCATCCGGACCGGTGCCAGGACCGACCGTCCCCGTGAGCGGCCCCCGCTCGACCCGCGCACACCGTCCGGCCGTTCCCTGCCGTGCTGACCGGGGGACCCGTGCGGAAACCGGCCGGAAGCCACGGGGGCGCCATGGGACCCGCGCGGCACGTCGTATCCTTCGCCGGGCCGGCCGACAGGACATCGGCCGTGCAGGGACGGAACGTCCCGCCCGGCTTCGCCGTGGGCAGGTGCCATGACGTCGTGGCGGATGCGGCCCCCGACACAAGCACCGGAGAAGAGGGATGACCATGCCCCGCAGGACACGACGCCGCCCCGCCCACGAACCGAGGCCGCTCCGGCTCGAACGCCAGGACGCCGTGAGCGGTGTGCCGGCCATGCCGCACGGACCCCTGCCGCATGGCCCGGCGACGACCGGACGGCCTGGGCGCCCGGTGCACACGGTCCAGGTTTCCGCCGCCTTTCTCTGATGCCCCGGACGGCGGGAGCCGAGCCGCCGTCGCAGTGCCACCGATCTCGCGGCCCGCACGTCGTTCTGCTGACGCGACCTCGCCCCATGAGGGCCGAGGAGCGGAGCAGGCGTGTCATGGGCCGGTCGGTCCCCTGTGGATCAGGACCGTTCGGCCCTCCCCGAGAGCCCCCTTGGGCACTGCGCCGCGCAGGATACGGGCGGAAGGGTGGAGGAGCGGAGCCGGATCGGGCTCCGTGGCCCGGCCCGCCCCATGGGTGGCGTCCCGGACCCATGAGCAGGAGGAGCAGAACGATGACCGGAGCGAAGGTGGAACGCAGGCACAACTTCTTCCCCGACTTCAACGACTGGTTCAGCAGGGAGTTTCCCGGGCTGCCCGGCCGGTTCCCCGCCATGGCCGCCCACTCCATTCCGATGGAGGTCACCAGCGGCGACGGCACGTACGTCCTGCGGGCCGAACTCCCCGGGATGGACCCGGACGAGGACATCACCATCACGGTCGACGGCAACCTGGTCACGGTGAGCGCCGAGCACGGTGAGAGCACCCAGGACAAGGAGCATTCGGAGTTCCGCTACGGATCGTTCCGCAGAACCGTGCGTCTCCCGGACCCCGTTCCCGCCGAGGGCGTCGAGGCGTCCTACACGGACGGCATCCTCACCGTCCGTGTCCCGATGCCCGACCAGGAGACCCGGGCGGCACGGACCGTTCCGGTGAAGCGGGGCGATGCCGGGAACCGCTCATGAGCAGGAAGTCCGTCCCGGCCCCCCGCGTCGGCGGCCACGGCGTCCCCGCCGGCACCGCCGACGGGACCGGCCGGACGCCGAGGGACGGCGGGGGCGGCAGCGCCGCCCGCTGAGCCCTCTTCCCGTCCGGCGTGAGATCCGTCCGGAGGCGCACCATGACCGACCACGAGCAGTCGGGCCGCGGCCCCGGTGGGCGAGTGGCCGCAGTCATCGTCCTGGCCATCGCCCTGATCTGCGGCGCGGTCGCCGCCGGACAGCTGTGGAGCGCCGGAGGCCGGGCCGACCGCGTACGCGCCGAGCACCTCCACCGGGTGACGGCGACCACCACGGGGCCGGCCGAGGAGCCGCCCGCCCCGATCCAGCAGGGCACACAGGCACGGTTCGTCGCTCCGGCGGTCTGGGAGTACCCCGACGACGTCCACCGGTCCGGAACCGTCGAAGTGCCTCCCCGGACCCCCCGGGGCCACACCGTGCCCATCTGGGTGGACGCCGCCGGAGCCCCCGCCCCGCCGCCGGGCAACGACGCGGAACGCGTGCTGGTCTCGTTCACCGGCGGCGCGGCCGTGGCCGGCACTGCGGGGGCGGCCGGGGCCGGTGTCCTCGTCCTCGTACGGCGGCGTACCGAGAACCGGGCCCTCGCGGCCCTCGAACGCGAGTGGGAGCAGGTGGAACCCGTATGGTCCGGCAGGCTCCGGCGGGGCAGCGAATCCGGGGCCGATGATGACTGAGCGGGGCGACGGCCCAGTCGTGACCGCCCGTGCCAAAAGCCGTACCGGCCCCGCGCGGCCGTCCGCCGGGACATTGCCCTTCGACCCCAGCGAGCCCCTGCCCCGACTCCGCCGCGAACTCGCCACCGGTCCGGACGGGCTGTCCGCCCGCGAGGCGGCCCGCCGCCTCGCGGTCCACGGTCCCAACGAGGTGCGCCGCAAGGCGCACACCTCCTTCTCGCGGGAACTGGTCGGGCAACTGGTGCATCCTCTCGCCCTGCTGCTCTGGGCCGCCGCCGTCCTGGCCTTCGTCGCGGATCTGGCAGTGCTCGGCTGGGCCGTCCTCGCGGTCATCGTCATCAACGCGGGCTTCGCGCTGCTCCAGGAGCGCCAGGCCGAACGTGCGGTGGAGACCCTCGCCCGCTACCTGCCCGAGCGGGCCCTCGTCGTGCGCGACGGGCAGTCGCTCACCGTGGAGGCCCGCGACTTGGTGCCGGGCGATGTCATCCTCCTGGAGGAGGGCGACAAGGTCCCGGCGGACGCACGGGTCACCGAGGGAGGCGTGGAGGTCGACCTCTCGATGCTCACGGGGGAGTCCGTGCCGGCGGAGCGGGTGGCGGCGGCCGGGCTGCTCGGCGCGCCGTTGCTGGAGGAGCCGAACCTCGTCCTCAGCGGGACGAGCTGTGTCGAGGGGCAGGCCCGAGCCGTCGTGTTCGCCACCGGGGACCGCACCGAACTCGGGCGGATCGCCGCACTCAGCCAGCGGACCCGCCGGGAGGAAAGCCCTCTGGAGCACCAGGTCAAGAAGGTGGCATGGCTCATCGCCGGCGTCGCCACGGGCATGGGCGCCGTCTTCCTCGTCGTCGGGGTGGCGGTGGGCCTTCCGGTGACCGACTCCCTGATGTTCGCCATCGGGCTCCTCGTCGCCAACGTCCCCGAGGGGCTGCTGCCGACCATCACCCTGGCCCTGGCCGTCGGGGTCCGGGTCCTGGCCCGGCAGGGTGCCCTGGTCAAACGGCTCAGTGCCGTGGAGACACTCGGCTCGACGAGCGTGATCTGCACGGACAAGACCGGCACGCTCACCCGTAACCGCATGCGTCTGCGCACGCTCTGGACGGTCGGTCACGGAACGGACGAGGGCCCGTGGACGGGGCCACTGCTACGGGCGGGCGCTCTGTGCACCACGGTCACCCGCGACGCGGACGGCGAACTGCACGGTGATCCCACCGAGGCCGCCCTCGTCACAGGGGCCGGGGAGCGTGGGGGCCCGGTGGATCTCGACCGTCGAGACGCGGAACGGCGTGCGCTGTTCCGCTTCGATCCACGACTGCGACTGATGTCGGTCGTCCAGGAGGGAGAGGAGGCGGGCCGGGCACGGATCGTGGTCAAGGGGGCGCCCGAAGTGGTCCTGTCCCGTGTCCCGCCCGGCCCCGACAGGGCGGCGGCCCGTTCGGCGGCGCAACGGCTGGCCGAGGGCGGTATGCGGGTCCTGGCCGTCGCCGCACGCGACCTGCCGCGCGGGGAGGAACCGCCCGCCCGCCGGCAGGAGGCCGAGTCGGAACTGACCCTGCTGGGCCTCGTCGGGCTGTACGACCCGCCCCGCTCCGAGGTGGCGGCGGCCGTCGGCCGCTGTCACGAGGCCGGGGTGCGCGTGCACGTCGTGACGGGGGACAGCGGCGCCACGGCCGCGGCGATCGCCCGCGAGGTCGGCATCGGGGATCCCCGGCTGGAGGTCGTCGCCGCCTCCGAGTCACTGGGCGATGACGAGCTGGACCGGCTCCTCGCGGAGGGCGACGCCGAGGTCGTCTTCGCCCGGTCCTCGCCCGAGACGAAACTCAAGGTCGCCGACACCTTGCGGGCTCACGGCCGGATCGTCGCCATGACCGGCGACGGCGTCAACGACGCGCCGGCGCTCCACCGGGCCCACATCGGCGTGGCCATGGGCCGGTCGGGCACCGATGTGGCCCGTGAGGCAGCGGCCATGGTGCTGACGGACGACGACTTCGCCACCATCGTCACCGCGATCGAGTCCGGGCGCCGCGTCTACGACAACGTCCGCAAGTTCATCGTCTACATCTTCGCCCACGCCACCCCTGAGATCGTGCCCTTCCTCGTCTTCGCCCTGTCGGCGGGTGCGGTACCGCTCCCGCTGACGGTGCTGCAGATCCTCGCCATCGATCTGGGCACGGAGACCCTTCCCGCCCTCGCCCTGGGCCGGGAGCGCTCCGAGCCCGGCATCATGCGGCGGCCGCCGCGCTCCGAGCGTGAGTCCGTGATCTCCCACGAGATGCTCGTCCGCAGCTGGGGCTGTCTGGGGGCGGTGTCGGCCGTCCTCGTCATGGCCGGCTACTTCTACGTGCTCTGGCGCGCGGGCTGGCAGCCGGGCGACCCCACGGGACCCGGCAGCCCTCTGCACGACGCCTACGTGATGGCCACCACGGCCACTTTCGCGGGGATCGTCACCTGCCAGGTCGGCACCGCCTTCGCGGCCCGTACGGACCACGCCGCGCTGAGGGAGATCGGCGTGCTGTCCAATCCGTTGCTGTTGGCGGGCATCGCCTTCGAGCTCGTGTTCACGGCGGCCCTCGTCTACGCACCGCCTTTGCAGAGGGTCTTCGGCACGGCGGCCCTTCCCTGGGGCGTGGTTCTGTTCATCGCGACATTCCCGGTTCTGGTCTGGGGCACGGACGAGCTGCGGCGCGCCCGGCGCCGCCGACGGGCGTCGTCCGTCACCGGATCCGTGCGGGCGGAGGAGCGGAACACCCGTAAGTGATCGTCACATCGCCGGTGCGGCGTCGTCCCCGTGGCTGAGCCGGTCGACGACCCCCACGACCCCGTCGACGCTGTTGCAGAGCCTGAGGAGGACGGG
>NZ_JBIAQQ010000036.1:0-69692 GCF_042889165.1 Streptomyces sp. NPDC002669
CCCCGGCCCGCCCCGCCACCCACCTCCCCGGCCCCGTCGACCCCCACCACTACCCCCTCCCGCCACCCACCACCGACTGAACACACCCCGGTCCGCGCAGGGGGCACCAAGTGCCGTGGGCCGGTTGTCAGAAGCAGCGGGCCTGCAGGTCCGCGGCGGAGTACCGCTTACTGATCTTGCGCCCGGAGTCGTCGCGAAGGAAGAAGTACCACTGCTGGTCCCTGTGGTGCCAGACCTTGTCCCGGACGGCACCGCGGCGGGGTGTGCGGTTACGGTCGTTGAGCACCACCTGCGCCCGTTGGCCCTCGTGGAAAGCGGGCGCAGGTATTTCGACGCCGCCGGGACTCAGCACAGCCGCCCGGGCCTGGTCGGTGAGCTGGTCGGCCTCCAGAGCCGAGCGAAGGACCGACCGGGCGGACGACCGGTCGTGGACCGTACCGAAAGGCAACAGCTCATGGAGTTCGAAGCGGCGACCCGGCTCGGCATCGAGTCTGGCGGACGCATACAGGTGCATCGGCACCTCGGTCCAGCCTCCGGGCGGAAGCTCCCGGTACAGCTCACCCGAGGCGCCCATGGCGGCCAGCACGTCGTGCGCGACCAGAGGATGGCGGACGTAGGCCTCGACCACCGCCAGACGCAGATCCTCGGCAGGGATCCGTCGGCACAGCTCCACCAGGTCGCCGGGCCTGGTTATCAGGTTGATGAACGTGTGCTCGACGAACCGCCGGGCGTTGAGGTGCTGCTCTTGCCGGGCGTAGACGAGGTCGACGGCATCGGCGAAAACCGAGGGGAAAAGGTCTTCGTACGCCCACAGCCGACAGGCGTTCAACCGGTCGGCAAGCAGCCGGTAACGCTGCCCGGCCGGCAACGACATCAACTCATGGACATTGATGTCCAATGGCCTTCTCCCTCGCGTCCGTGCCCGCCGCCCGCAACGCAGAACACCCGTTCCACGCACAATAACCGTGGGCGTGAAGTGCGCCGCAGAGGGGCGGCCGGTGCGGACGGCCGCCGCACCGGCCGCATCCACGCCGTCCATCCGCGCTGCGGCCACACCTGCGTCAACGACACCGTCAGCGTGTACTTCGCCGACGACCGGCTGCTCTCCCACGACCTCATCTGCCGTCGGTGAGACCGGCCATGCGATGGTCCGCCGGCCCGCCCGAACGGACGGAACGGGCGGAACGGATAAACGAAATGAACGAGCGGGGGGCGTCCCGGTGTGTGCCACCGGGAACGGCCCCGCCGCTGGATGGTTCGGCACTCGCCGGCCGGTGACGGCCGGCCGGACCGGTCGTGACCGGTCAGCGCCCCGGCACCGGCCTCGCGTGGGCGAAGCCCCTGTGGTGCCATACCAGGCCCCCCGCCGGGCGGCCCCGGCAGTCGGACGCGGCCACCCGGCCCACCAGGATCGTGTGGTCCCCCGCCTCGATCGCGTCGTGCCGCGCGCAGGTCAACCGCAGTGCGCTGTCGGCCAGTTGGGGTGCGTGGCGCGAGGTCGGGCCGGAGGTCAGCCGGACGTTCTCGAACCGCTTCTCGGTGGGGCCCGCGAACTTCCTCGCCAGGTCCTCGTTCTCCGGACCGAGCAGATGGAGGGTGAAGGCGTCCGCCGTGACGAGCACGTCATGGGTGCGCGAGCCCCGGTCCAGGCAGACCAGGATCAGCGGGGGGGCCAGCGACAGCGAGGACACCGCGCTCGCCGTCAGCCCCCGGGGACTCCCCGTCCTGTCGTAGCACGTCACCACCGTGACGGGGGCGGCGAGCGACGCCATCGCGGCACGGAACTCGTCGGCCGGTATGTCGCCGGACATCACCATGTGCGGTGCGCCCGGCTCCGGGGTCGCGGCGGCGTCCGGCACCCCGAGTTCCGGGGCGACGGCCGTCGCCGTGTCCGGAACGGACTGGGCCAGCAGGGTCGTGGCGCTCATCGGACAGCCCCTTCCAGTTCCCGGGACGGCATGGCCGGGGACGAGGCCCCGGGGAGATCCGCGGCCGGAAGGGCCGGCCCCGGAAGCCACCGGCCGAGGGGCTCGCCCACGGTTCCGCGGGTCAGGTCCCAGGCCACCCGACCACCCCGCACCACCGTGGTGAACCGGCCGGTGAACATCCAGCCCTCGTAGGCCGACCAGCCGCACAGCGACTGCACGTGCCCCGCGGAGAGCTGCCACCGCGCGGCCGGGTCCAGGAGCGCGAGATCGGCGTCCGCGCCCACCGTCAGCCGGCCCTTGCCGGCCAGCTCGAACAGGTCGGCCGGCCCCGTGCCCATCAACCGTGCGAGATGGGATGCCGCGGCGTCGGGCTCGACGCCCCGTGCGAGCAGGCCCGTCCACACGGAGACGGCGAGTTCCTGGACCCCGGGCAGCCCGGGGGGAGCCTCGGCCGGGGGACGGTTCTTCTCCTCGACGGTGTGCGGGGCGTGGTCGCTGCCGATGGTGGATGCCTCACCGTCGAGCACCGCCCGCCAGAGCCGCTCGCGGTCGCGCGGGGCACGGATCGCCGGGGAGAGCCGGGTGCGGGGGCCGCGCCGGGCCGTGTCGTGGTCGGTGAACGACAGGTGGTGCCCGGTGACCTCGAAACTGATCGGCAGTCCCTCGGCCGCCGCGGCGACCAGCAGGTCGGTCTCCTCGGCCGACGACACATGGAGTATGTGCACCTTGGTGCCGTGGGTGCGCACCAGATGGACCACCTTGGCGACCGCGACGATCGCCCCGGAACGCGGCCGGTGGGGTTCGTAGGCGCTGTACGAATCGGGGTCGCCGCTGCGGGAGTCGAGCAGGTCGAAGACGTGCTGGTCCTCGGCGTGCAGCACGAGACGGACGCCACCGCGCGCGGCCGCGGCGAAGGCCGCCTCCAGCTGGTGCGCCTCGCGGAAGACCACGGGCGCGGTGTGGTGCCCGGCCATGAACGCCTTCGCGGAGGTCGCGACGGCCGGGTCCAGGCCGGCGAGCACCTCGGGGTGGTCGGGGTCCGCTCCTATGTGGAACCGGTGGTCCACGTAGGAGCGGCCCGCTATCAGGGCGGCCTTCGCCCGGAGCGATGCCGCGTCGAGCGACGGCGGACGGGTGTTGGGCATATCCATGACGGTCGTGACCCCGCCGGAGAGGGCCGCCCGGCTGCCGCTCTCCCAGGTCTCCTTGTGCTCCAGACCGGGAGTGCGGAAGTGCACGTGGGAATCGATGAGGCCCGGCAGGACGTACCGGCCCCGGGCGTCCAGGCGCGGCCCGGCGGGGAGCGGATCGCCGGGGGCGACGAGGGCCGCGATCCGGCCGCCGCGGACGACGACACCGCCCTCGAAGACGCCTTCGGGGGTGACGAGGCGGCCTCCCTCCACCACCAGGTCGGCCTCTGCGGCGGACCCCTGGGAGGAGGACGGGGACATGGAGGAGGAGGGGGAGGTTTTCAACGGTTCCACGGCAGACTCACCAGTTCCTTGCAGAGGTCGTTGGTCGGTCCCATCAGGGCGACGGCCCGGGCGTCGCGCCCGAACCGGTTGATCGGGTGCGTCTCGACGTATCCGGCCGAGCCGAGGAACCGGGCGACGTCCGCCACCACCCGCTCGGCCGCCGCGGAGGCGGACAGCTTGGAGTGGAGCGTGGTCAGCCCCGGATCGGCCGAGGTGCGCCGGCCCGCCCGTTCCACCACCGCGCGGGCGGTCTCGACCTCGGTGGCCAGGTCCACCAGGCGGTGACGGACCGCCTGGTGGGCGTAGAGCCCGCGACGTTCGGCGTGCCGGTGCGCCGCGTCGAGCGCGGCCTGGGCGATGCCCACGGCGACCGCGCCGAGCGAGGCGCCGCTGTCGCGGACCCGGGCGATGATGGAGGCGGCGACGCCCGGCGCGCCGAGCCGCGCGGAGTCCGGGACGTGGCACTCCCGCACGGACACGAAACCGGTGGCGGAGCCGCGCATCCCGGACAGCCGCATCGACGTGTCGGGCAGCAGCCCCGGATGGCTCCCGGGCACCAGGAAGAAGGTCTGCCCGGCGGCCCCGTATCCGGTGTCCCGCGACGCGGCGGCCGGCGCGGGGGAATCGTCCCGCGACTGCGCCAGGACGAGGTATACGTCCGCGAGCCCCGCACTGGTGGTGAAGGACTTCGCCCCGTCCAGGACCCACCCCCCGTCGGAGGTGCGGCGGGCCTGGGTCGCGAGGTTCTTCTTGTCCGCACCGGCCCCGCTCTCCGACCACGCGGAGGCGGCCAGCCACTGGCCACCGGCCAGTCTGGGCAGCAGCTCGCGGTGCTGGGCGGGGGTGCCGTTCTCGACGATCCGGCTGGTGACGGCGCAGTGCTGGAAGAGCATGATCGCGGCGGACGCGTTCACCGAGGCGACCTGCTCGACACAGGTGTTGAGTGCCACCGCGTCGGCCCCGGCCCCGCCGTGGGACTTGGGGACGACGAGCGCGAGCAGTCCGCTCCCGCGGAGCACGGCGACGGCCTCGCTGTCCGGCTCCCCGCTGCGGTCGGCCGCCTCGGCACAGGCGGCCAGACGGCTCAGCACCTCGGGCGAGGGGACCGCGGAGGCGGCCCGTGCGGTGTCGGAGAGACCGGCCCAACGGGCGTCGGCCGCGGCGAACGGGGCGACGGAGCGCGTGTCGGTCGGCACCCGCGCGGATGTACTCCCGCGCACGGCGGTCAGGCTGTCAACGGAACCCACGGGGTCTCCTCGGATACGCGGTCGGACGGGGGGAGTACGGAGGGGCGGGAGGTGGTGAAACCGTTCTGCGGGGTCGCGGGCCGGGGACGCGGCAGCAGCCCCCGGTACTCGACCTGCTTCTCGGCGACGGACACCCAGGCGAGCCTGCGTTCCCCGTCGGAGCCCTGCGTCGAATGGGCGGCCACCCGTACGCAGCCGCCGGGGGTGCGTACCGGCAGGAGCGCGTCGGGATCCTGCGCCTCCCGCCCCGACAGGGACCAGGGCACGGTGCCCGCGATGCCGGCGGCGGCGCCCAGACAGATCGCGCCGGTGAGCGCGACGGTGGGATGCCAGGACGGTACGGAGACGGCCCGTACGAACAGCCCCCCGCCCTCCTGCGGCAGCAGGGCCGCGATCTTCGGGAAGGCCCCGAAGGTGTCCCAGCCCAGCGATTCGCAGACCGCGATCCGCAGTCGGGTCATGACGTCGAACAGCCGGGGATCGTCCGCGAAGAGCCGCCCGGGCGTGTCCGCTCCGAGGTGCGAGGCGTCCACGAAGGCGTACGGATTGCCCATCGACACCAGCGAGACGGGCACCTCCCGGCCCTCGAAGGGCACCCGGGTCACCGGCTCGCCCGTCATCAGGAGCTCCGGCAGCCTCAGCGGCGGAGAGCACAGGAAATGGGCGGTGAACCGGGTGCCGCCGTCGGAGGTCTCCTCGGTCTCGCAGACCACGTTGTCACCGTTGTTGAGCACATTGACCCGGACCCGGCAGCCCGGTACCAACGGCTGGATCATGCCGGTACGGGCGGCCGCCTCGACGGCGGCCAGGATCGAGTGACCGCAGGAACCGCGCAGGTCGAAGCTGTCGTGACTCTGCGGAAGGGACTGCACGAACCGGTAGTCGAGGTCGAACAGCGGGTGGCGGGACGGGCGCACGATGGCGTTCTTGAGCACGTCACCGGCGCCCTGTCCGGACAGCTCGGCCCGCAGGTCGGCCAGCGCGCCCAGCAGTTGGGGTTCGGATTCGGGGAAGTCGCGGCCGTCCAGGACGGCCGTGGGACAGGGCGCGCCGTGCGCTCGGGCGAGGGAGACGCTCATCCGGTGGCCACCGCCAGTTCACGCGTGCGCGGAGCCGTTCCGGCGGTCCTGCCGAAGAACTCGCTGCGCCACATCTGGTGCGACATCAGGGCCCACAGCGCCAGGGACGAGCTGTCGGACGGCCGGGCGGCCTGCTCGGCGAAGAGGGCGTCGACGGCCTCGTACCGCAACCGCCCGTCGGAACGCAGCGCCTGCGGGGACAGGACGTCGCGGGCCATCGCCCACAGCCGCTGGCCGGGGGCCAGCATCGCCGTGATCGGCAGGGTGAACGGCTGCTTGGGCCGGTTCAGCACGCTGTCGGGCAGCAGCCCCTCGGCGGCGCGGTACAGCGCGCGCTTGACGCCGACCCCGGGAACGGTGCGGTGCTGGTCGGGCAGTGTCGCCGCGTAGCGCACCACGCTCGGCTGGCAGAACGGGAGCCGGGCCTCCACCGAGCTGGCCATCGACAGGTGGTCGACCCGGCGCAGGTGGTACGCGGGAAGCCGGTAGCGCTGCTCGATCCGGCAGATGCGCTGGAGCCGGCTGCCCGTGCCGTACGCGAGCATGTCGGTGAGGCCCGGCGGCATGGGCGACATGCCGGGGGAGAGGACCAGGTCGGCGTACTCGGCGGTGTACAGATCGTCGCGCAGCGCACGGGGGACGGCGGCCAGGTGGTCCAGGTAGGCACCGGCCCAGTCCGCCCCCTCGGGCGCGGCGAGCGCCTGCGTCATGCGGGCGTATCCGCCGAAGAGTTCGTCGGCGGCGTCCCCGGTCAGGGCGACCTTGAACCCCGCGTCGCGGACCGCCCGGAAGAGCGAGAAGGTGCTGAGGGTGATCGGATCGGCGTTGGGCTGGCCGAGGTGCCGTACGACGTCGCCCATCAGGTCCGGGAAGGTGGCCGGGTCGATCTCCACCTGGTGGTGCACCGTGCCGGTGTGCCGGGAGACCTCCGCGGCGAACGCGCGCTCGTCCCCGGGCCAGTCGCCGGTGTAGGCGATGTTGAAGGTGTGCAGCGCCCCGGACGCGCCGCGGTCGTGCAGGGAGCGCGCGGCGAGCGCCGTGACCAGGCTGGAGTCGAGGCCGCCGGAGGTGATGGCGGCGACCGGCGCGTCGGCGACGAGCAGCCGGGACACCTCGCGGGCCAGCAGCTCGCGCAGTTCCTCGCCCGCCCGGGCGAGGCTGCGCTCCTCGGCGACCGGCGGGGCGGACTCGTACCCCATCCGCCGGGTGCTGAGACGGAGGCCCTCCTCCCGGGTCACGACCGCGGTGGCGGCCGGCGGCAGGACGTCGATGCCCTGGAACATGGTCCGCTGGCCGAAGGGGGTCTTCGCCGACAGGTAGGTGTGCAGGCCCAGTTCGTCCTCGTAGGGGCGTACGTCGGTGAAGCCGAGGAGGGCGGGCAGCTCCGAGGCGAAGTGGAAGCGGCCGCTGCGCTCCTCCCAGTGGTAGTAGAGCGGCTTCATCCCGGAGGCGTCGGTGGCGATCACGAGGCGCGGGGCGCGCCGCAGGTCCATGACGGCGACGGAGAACATGCCGTCGAGCTGCTCGGCGAACCGCTCGCCGTACGTGAGGTACAGCGCCGGCAGGATCGATCCGTCGCACCGGTCCTCGAAGTGGAAGCCCTGCCTGATGAGTTCGGTGCGCAACCGGTCGTGGTTGTAGAGCTCGCCGTTGAAGACGACGGTGATGTCACCGAGGCGGTAGGGCTGGGCACCGCCCTCGGGGTCCATGATCGACAACCGGTTGTTGCCGAGGGCCCACCCCGAGTGCTGGGCGAAGGACTGGGCGTCGGGCCCGCCGTGGTGCTGGAGGGCGGCGACGTGGCGCATTTCCTGGGCGGTGGTGCGGGCGTGGAAGGATCCGTGGATACGGCACATGGCTCAGATCACCTGACGTCGGAGGAGAGACCGGCGGCGGAGTAGAGCGCCGGGTCGTACGGGCTGGGACCGCCGCAGGTCACGAAGCGACGGGCGTCGGGACCGGTGTGCGGGTTGCGTGCTCCGTGCAGGACGCCGGGCGCCGCGTACAGGACGTCTCCGGCGGCTACATCGATCCAGCGGTCGCGCAGGTACATCTGGCCGATGCCCTCGAAGGCGATGAACGCCTCGTCGCTGTCGGGGTGCAGATGCACGTTGAAGGTCTGGCCCGGCTGCTGGATGCCGCAGTGCAGGCAGAGCTGGCTGCTGCCGTTGCCGGGCCAGAAGACGAAGTTCATGGTGGCGCGGTCGCCGTCGGGGGCGATCTGGCCGGTGCCGCCGAAGCCGCGCAGCTGGGTGGTCTCGTCCCAGAGGGTGGAGAAGGGCTCGGGGTCCGTGCCGGGCCTGCGGCCCGCCGCGAGCGGTGTGCGCCAGATGTAGACGGTCAGCCCCTCGGTGTCGGCCGTGAGGTCCAGGACCTGCCCGGTGGGTGCGTACACGGCGTGGGACCGTTCGACCCGGTGGCTGCGGGAGCCGACCGTCGCGGTGCCGCGGCCGTCGAAGACGACCGCGGTGTTCTCCTCCCCGACGCTCCCGTCCGGGCTGAAGGACTCGCCCGCCGCGATGCGCACGACGTGCAGGGTGACGTGCGTGGCGCCCGCGGCGGGGCTCACCGGGGTGGCCAGTGTGGTGCGCCGGCCGGGCAGCGGGGCGAAGGCGAACTCGGCGGCCGTGACGATCCGGGCGTCCCCGAGGGGGGACGCGGCGAGGGTTGCCGGGGCGGATGTGCGCGTCATGCGAAGGGCTCCTTGGAGGTGAGGAGGAGACGAGAGGAGGGCGGGGAAGGAGTGGGAGGGGCGGCCCCGTCCTCGTCCTGTGAACCCAACTTCGCCCAGGCCGGTCCCGCCGTACTCCCGCTTCGCTACCGCGGCGAAGGAGATGACCGGGAACCGTCCCGTACCGGCAGGGCCTTCATCGGGAACTCAACTCCACTGTTTGGAAAGGGAATTGATGGAAAAGGCGCAACGGAACGGGGCCGGCGCGGGCCCCCTGGAAGGGTGTCCGCGCCGGCCCCGGCTCAGTGCGTTGTGCTGCATCGCGCTGCGTTGTGTTGTGTTGTGTCAAGCCGTGTCGTGTCGTGCCGCGTTGTGCCGCGGTTCGTTACGGGCAGGACTCCTCCGGTACGCGGGCGGGCGCGACCGGCGCCGGCGGCGCCGTCTTCGCCCGCTGGGACAGGGCGGAGACACGCCCCTCCGCGACGGCGAGCGCGGCGATCACGACGACACCGCCCACCGGCACGTTCCAGGTCAGCGGTTCGCCCAGGGCCAGCACCCCGACGACGACGGAGAACACCGGCACCAGATAGTTCACACCGGACGCCGTGGTCGGACCGGCGTCCGCGATCAGCCGGTTGAGCAGGGCGAACGCGATACCGGTGGAGGCGGCGCCGAGGACCAGCAGGGCGAGCAGGGGCTTGAGGGTGAGGTCGCCGTGCAGCGTCCAGCCGGTCATGAGCGTGGTGACCACCACGGTGATGACGGCTGCCATGCTCAGCTGGGCGGCGGTCACGGAGAGCGCCGGCAGCTTGTGGGGACCGATGAAGCGGCGGATGTAGACGAAGCTGACGGCATAGCTCGCCGCCGCGCCGACGCAGGCGAGCTGCCCGCCGATCGTGCCGAAACCATCGGTGTTCCACGGCCCGACGACCACGATCAGCCCGATGAACCCACCGACCAGACCGGCCACCTTGCGGCCCGTAGGCTTCTCCTCGGAGAGCGCGAGCGCGGCGACGCCCAGCGTGATGAGAGGGGTCGCGCCCTGGATCACCCCGGCCGTGGTCGCGGTGGTGTGCTGCTCACCGATGGCGAAGAGGGTGAAGGGGACGACGTTGCCGAAGACGGAGGCGACGGCGATGTGCCCCCAGAGCTTCCGGGAGGGGAAGGCGAGCCGCTTCAGGGCGAGGATGCCCAGGACGACCAGGGCGCCGACGATCAGCCGGCCCGAGGCGAGCTGGAGGGGCGCGAATGCCTCCAGGGACATCTTGATGAAGGCGAAGCTGCAGCCCCACAGGGCGGCCAGCAGGCCGAAACGGCCCCAGTTGACGAGGTTCATGCTGTGTTTCTCCTAGGGGAGACGGGGCGGGGCGGATGGCGCCCCGTCGGTCAGTGGTGGTGGTGCGGGTGCGTGTCGTCCGGGCCGTGGTGGTGCGCGGGCCCGTTCTCGTGCGCGTGCGGGTGGTCGTGGTCCGTGTCGGGGGCGTCGACCTCGAACTGGTCGTACTTCTCCATCAGGGCGACCATCTCCTCGCGGGACGGGCGGTTGCCGTCGGCGAGAAGAGCGGCCAGACCCTCGAAGTACCCCTCGCGGTGCTCGGCCGGAGTGAAGATGATCAGCATCTCGGCGAGAGCGTCGCTCTCGTTGCGGAAACCGTGCACGGCGTTCTCCGGCACGTGCAGGAAGTCACCCGCCCTGGCGGTGCGCCAGCCGGTGCCGTCGTGCAGGCGCACCTCGCCCGTCAGCACGTAGAAGGACTCGGAGATCCGTGAGTGGTAGTGCGGGGCGGCGCCGCCGGCACCCGGCAGCATGGAGTGGTGGAAGAGCCCGAACCGCCCGTCGGTGGTCTCCGCGAGAGCGATGAAACGCGTCGTCGTGGCGGTTCCGATCTCCGCCTTCACCGCGTCCGCGTACGCCCGGAACATCGCGTGACTCATGGTCAGCCCTCCCACATGCTCAGGTAGCGCTCACCTGTGTCGGGCAGCAGCGTCACGATCACACCGTCGGTGAACTCGGCCCTGCGGGCGACGATCTCGCTGGCACGGGCGGCGGCACCGGAGGAGACACCGGTGAACAGCCCCTGGCTGGTGGCCAGTCGGCGGGCGGTGAGCAGGGCGTCCTCGTCGGAGATCGTCAGCACCTCGTCGATGAGCGAGACATCGGTGGTGTCGGCGACGAAACCGCCGTTGAGGCCCGGGATGCGGTGCTGACCCGCGTACCCCCGGGACAGCACCGGCGACTTCTCCGGCTCGACGGCTATCACCCGCACGTCCGGGTCCTGCTCCTTGAGGTGGCGGGCGACACCGGTGAGGGTGCCCCCGGTGCCGACCCCGCAGACGAAGGCCGAGATGCGGCGGCCGGTGGCCGCCACCGCGGAATGGATCTCGGGGCCCGTGGTCTCGTAGTGCGCCAGGACGTTGTCCTGGTTCTCGTGCTGGCAGGGGAACCAGGAGCCCGGCGTGGCCGCGTGCAGCCGCTCCGCCTCGGCGATCGCTCCCGGGTAACCCAGCGCGCTCGGTGTCTGGACGATCTCGGCACCGAAGGCGCGCAGCAGCTTGACCCGTTCGGCCGTGGCGTTGTCCGGGAGCACGATGACGCAGCGGTAACCGCGCGAGGCGGCGAACGCGGCCAGCGAGATCCCGGTGTTCCCGGAGGTGGCCTCGATGACGGTGCCACCGGGCCGCAGCGCGCCGCGCTCCTCGGCGGCACGCAGCATGTAGAGGGCGGCCCGGTCCTTGCTGGACGACATCGGGTTGGCGGACTCCAGCTTCGCCAGCACCCGCGCACCGGGCGCCAGGTCGCGCAGACGCAGTTCCAGCAACGGGGTGGAGCCGACGAGGTCCTCGATGCGCGAGGCGACGGCCGGGCGGGCGGGGGCGATGTGGGCCGAGGGGGCCTGTGCGGTGGTCGACACGGTTCTCATCTCTCGCAATCGGGGGAGTCGGTCGGCACGGAGTTCGGACGGGTCACCAGGAACCCGCGGAGGCGATGACGGTGAAGACGTCCTCCATCAGCTCCGGCCGGCGGCCGGGCTCCTTGATGACGGCGGTGGGCGCGAGCACCCGGGCACCGCGGGGGACGTCCTTGTTGACGAGGGCCTGCGCACCGATGACCGCACGGTCACCGACGGTCACCGGACCGAGGACGGTGGCGTTGGCGCCGAGGACGACACCACTGCCGACAACGGGGTGACGGCGGTCGCCCTCGGGCCGCTTGTTGTCGCTCCACCAGCCGACCGCGCCGAGGGTGACCTGGTGGTACATGGTCACGTCGTCGCCGACGACGGCGGTCTCACCGATCACCACACCGGCGCCGTGGTCGATGAAGACCCGACGGCCCAGGACCGCGCCGGGGTGGATCTCCACCGCCGTCACCCGGCGTGCCCACCGGGCCAGCAGCCGGGCCGGTATCCGCAGGCCGCGGCCGTGCAGACGGTGAGCGATCCGGTGCGCCCACAGCGCGGTGAGCGCGGGATGGAGGACGGCTTCCTTCTTGCTCCGCACGGACGGGTCCCGGGCCACGACGACATCGAGGTCCTCACGGAGGGCGGAGAGGAGGCGGAGGGACGCGGAGGCGGGGGTGGCGGAGGCGGGGGCGGCGGCGCCCGCCGCCCCGGAGCCCGTGGCGGGGGCGGGGGCGGACGCGGGGCCGGAGGGCTGATTCGGCTCCGGTTTCGTCGGACTGAGCAGGCTCATCGTGGCTCCAGTGGCGGGGCGGGCCTTTGACTGGAAAAGAGCGTGCCGGGCCGGCTTCCCGCCGCAGTCCCGGCCCGTTCCCGCTCGTCGGGACCGCCGCCGCCCCCGACGGAACCAGGAGGGAACGCGGCGGGAAACATACGGGAACGACCGCTCCCACACTTGCCTGTGCACCACCCGATCGGCCGCACGCCGGCCCATCGGCCGGCTGCACCTTGTCGAGATGTCCCATTGCGAACAGAGGAGCTTCCCGTGCCTGTGATTTCCGTTGACTGGTGGAAAGGCAACGACCGTGCCCGACGCCAGGAACTGGTCGGTGAGCTGACCGCCTGCGTGTCCCGGATAGCGGGGTGCCCCGAGGAGGCCGTCACCGTCATCGTGCGGGATGTGGACCCCGGCCACTGGGGGAAGGGCGGCCTGCTCGCCGACACACCCCCCGACGCCACCGCTCTGCCCGCACCGCAGGACACCGGGGGACAGCAGCCATGACGGCCCCCGCCGGATCCAGTTCCTCAGATCCGCGCTCCCTTCTCCTCGTCTGTCCGACGCCCCGGCTGGTGACCGCGGCGACGGAGGCCGGATTCCAGGTCGTCACGGTCGCCGATCCGGCCGGTTTCACGGACGACCAGCTGCGCGACCACCTGGCGGAGACCATCCGCACCCACCGGGTGGGCATGCTGATCGCCTGCGGAGAAGCGAGTACCCTGCCCGCCGTGCTGGAGACGGCCGAACGCCTCGGCGTGTCCCCGAACCCGGCGGCCGCGGCCCGGCTGCTCGCCGACGCGTCGCAGATCAGGGGCCTGATGACGCGCAGCGGCCCCCAATGGGAGGCGCTGACCCTGCCCACCGGGCCGGAGGACGGGCCCCCGCCGTACGACATCGAGTACGGCGTGGAGACGCTGACGGCGGAGGGGATGCACCGGGTCACCGGCATCGTCGAACTGCGCTTCACGGGCAGGGGAGCTCCCCGCACCAATTCCGGGCCCGGACCGGGCACCGGGGACGGCCCCACCGGCACGGTGCGCGAGGGCGCCCCCCTCCACACCTTCCCCGCGCCCATCACCAGGCAGGAGGAAGCGGAGATCCGGGCCCTGGCCACGGGCCTCCTGGACCTGGCCGGGTACGAGTTCGGCTACGCCTTCACCCGCATCGCCCGCACCGACGAGGGACCGCGCGTCATCGAGTCGCTCCCGCGGCAGGCGAGCTGGCCCACCTCCCGGCTGATCGAACTGACCACGGGACTCGTGCCGGAGCGGGAACTCGTGCGCGCCCTGTCGGGCAGCCCCCCGGAGGCGCCGGCGATGGTCGGCTGCGCCGCCGCCGTCCCGCTGCCCGACCCGTCCGGGGCACCGGACCGGATCACAGCACTCGCGGATGTACGGGAGGTGCGGGACGGCCACGTCCTGCTCACCGCCCTCACCCCTGCCGAACTGGCCACCCGGACGGCGGCCGTCCTCGACAGCCAGGTCTGATCCGGTCTCCTCCCTCATGAGTCCCCGGGGGTCCACGAGGGGTCCACGCAAACGCCCGACCGGGGTTTCCCGGCCGGGCGTTCTGCGTGGGCGCCCGCACCGGATCCCACTCTCCCCGGCGCGGTCCTTCCCGCGTCCGGCGGTGCGGGATTCCCAGCGCTTCCCAGGGTTTCCCGCTGTGTTCCCGGTCGCCCGGGAGAGCCGGTAACCGAAGCGGAACAACCCGGGAGCGGGGCACGACAAAGTCATTCCTGTCAGCAGGAAAGCCCAGGCAGGACCACTCCAGAAGGCGGGATTCAGATGCGGAACTCGGTGCTCACGATGGCGGGAATCCTCACGGCGGCCGTTCTCACGGTCGGCGGCGCTGCCGCCACGGCGAACCTCACGGGTGGCGCCGAGCTCGATTCCACGGCCACCGCGCACCTGGTCCTGAAGAGCACCGGCTCCGAGGCCGCCGGCACGGACACGGGCGAGGGCCCGAACACCGGCGAGGGCCCCAACAGCGGGGAAGGCCCCAACAGTGGCGAGGGCCCGAACACCACGCCGGTGGTTCTCGCGCTCGACGGTGAGGGTCCGAACGTCGGTCCCATGTCCGATGGTGAGGGTCCGAACGTCGGCCCCGCATCCGATGGTGAGGGTCCGAACGTGGTTCTCGCGCTCGATGGCGAGGGCCCGAACGTCGGTCCCGCGCCCAGTGGTGAGGGCCCCAACTTCGCCGCCTGATCCCCGTCGCCGCACAGGCCCCCTGCTGGAAGGCCGGTGCCCCGCTCTCCGCCGAGGAGAGCGCGGCACCGGCCTTTCCCGCGTTCGAGGATGCGGATGCCGGGAACCGGCCGCGCGGCAGTGGTCCTCGGCCGCGGCCCGGCCAGGGAACCCCGTCAGGCCGTTCGGGCCGCGGGAATCCCCATGGCCTCGAACGCCTTGTTCGCCGCCTCCCGGTGGACCCGGGCCGAACCGTGGTCGCCGAGGTGTTCCAGGGCGTGCGCCATACCGGCCAGCGCGTGTGCCTCCTCCACCCGGTAGCCGATGCCGGAGGCCGCGTCATGGGCGTGCTGGTGGAGGTCGAGGGCGAGGGAGTAGCGGCCGTTGCGGGTGTGCAGCCGGCCGACGATGTTGCCGACGGCGGCCTCGCGCATCGGTGCGCCGCTCAGATCCCCCAACTGCAGCGCCGACTCCGCCCATTCGGTGGCCGGCCTGCTCTCGCCGAGCCGGTCGGCGGCCTCGGCGGACAGGGCGAGCAGCAAGGACATGTCGGCGGGCGACATGACGTCCACGGCCAGCTTGCGGGCCCGGCCCAGCAGATCGGCGGCCACATCGACCTCGCCCGCGCCGAGTTTGGCGATCGCCAGCTCCGTGAGCCCCTCGACCTCCTTGTCTACGGAACCGATGCCCCGGGAGAGCGTGATGGCACGGGTGGCCGCCTCCACCGCCTCCGGGAAACGCCCCCACTCGGCGTACAGGTTGCTCAGGTTGGTCAGGGACTCGGCCTCGGCCCGCTCCGCCCCGAGCTCCCGCTTGATCGAGATGGACTGCTGGAGCCGGGGAAGCGCTTCGTGGTACCGCCCCAGCGCGCTGAGCAGGAGGCCCAGGACGCCGGTGTCCTTGGCCTCGCCGCGCCGGTCGGCGAGACCGACGGCCAGCTCGAACGCCTCCTCGGCCACCTCGATCCCCTCCTCGAAGCGCCCGAGCTTCCAGCAGGCCACGGAGAGGTTGGACAGGCTCAGCCGCAACAGGGCCGGATCGCCCAGCCGACGGGCGGCGGTGATCGCGGTGCGGCTCAGCTCCCGGAACTCCTCCAGCCGGCCACGCAGGTCGAGGGGAAAGACGACATTGGCGGCGAGCAGCCCCACATGGCTGTCCAGTTCCCAGCGGTACGCCAACGAGACGGCGGCCATCAGCGAGTCCTGCTCCCGCTCCAGCCAGTCCCGGGCCTGGTCCGGAGTGCTGAGCGGAGGGAGTTCGGCAGCCGACCGGGGCTCGGGGCGGTTTATCCGGGCACGTCCGGGAAAGAGCATGTCGCAGGCGGCGTCCGTCGCGGCCAGCGCGAAGTCCAGGAGCCGGCGCACGGCGCGCGCGGCCTCCTCGTCCCCCGTGCCCGCGCCCGCATTCGCACCGCCGGGTTCGGCATCGGGGCGCGCACTGCCGCGCGAGAGGTTCTGGGCGAAGCTGCGGACCAGGTCGTGGAAGGCGTAACGACCGGTCTCGTGCTGCTGGAGCAGGTGCATGTCCAGGAGGTACTCAAGGACCCCCTCCGCGTCCCGCGCGCTCTTGTCGAGCAGGGCGCCGGCCGCGTACACGTCGATCTCGGTCCCCGGATGCTGGCCCAGCATCCTGAACGCCTCCCGGGTCTCGGCCGCCAGACCCTCGTACGAGAGCCGCAACGTCACTTCGACGCTGCGCTCGCCCGAGTTGAGCTCGGCCAGCCGGTGGGCGTCGTCGCGGAGCCTGTCGACGAGGTAGCGGACGGTCCAGCGGGGGCGCTTGCGCAGCCGGGCGGCCGCGATGCGCAGGGCGAGCGGAAGATGACCGCAGAGCTCCGCCAGTTGCGCGACGGCCTCCGGCTCGGCGCGGGCGCGGGTACGGCCGAGGACCCCCTCGACGAGGGCGACACTGTCGCCGGGCGGCATGACGCCGAGCGAGACGGTGTGCGCGGCGTCGAGGTCCACGAGGAGGGCGCGGCTGGTGACGAGGACGAGGGTTTCGGTGGGGGAGGTGAGGAGCGGCCTCACCTGCGACTCGTCCAGGGCGTTGTCGAGCAGCAGGATCATGCGATGGGTGCTCATGGTGCGCCGCCACAGGGCGATGCGGCCCTCCGCGTCGTCCGGGATGCGGTCGCCCGGAACGCCGAGCGCCCGCAGCAGGGCCTCGGCGGCGGCGCCCGCGCTGAGCGGCTGCCCGCTGGGTGTGAACCCGCGCAGATCGATGTGGAGCTGCGCGTCCGGATAGCTGTCGGCGAGCTGATGGGCGGCCCGTACGGCGAGTGATGTCTTGCCGCTGCCGCCCATGCCGTCGATGGCGATGATCAGGGGGCCCGTGCCGGGGGCTTCCGCGACGAACCCGAGCAGTTCGCGGACCTCCTCCTCACGGCCGGTGAAGTCGCGCAGGTCGTAGGGGAGGGTGGAGGGCTTGCCCTCCGGGGTGAACGGGGCGACGGTGGTCTGCGGCGGGGCGGCGAGCTCGGGGCTGTTGCGCAGGATGGCGTTGTGGAGTTCGGTGAGCGAGTCGCCGGGACCGATGCCGAGTTCGTCGATCAGGAACTCGCGGACCTTGGCGAACTCTTCCAGGGCTTCCGCCTGGCGGCCGGATCGGAAGAGGGCGAGCATCAGCTGGCCGCGCAGGGTCTCGCGCAACGGGTGCGCGTCGATGAACTCTCTCAACTCGCCGACCAGTTCGCCGTTCTCTCCTGAATCGAGCCGCAGGTCGAAGAGTTGCTCGACGGCCGTCAGGCGTCGTTCCTCCAGGGCCGCGGAGGCGGCGGCGAGCACCGAGCCGCCACTGCCCGACAGCAGCGGCCCCCGCCATAACTCCAGCGCTTCGCGCAACGCCGTGGCGGCAAGTGCGTTCTGTCCGGCGGCAGTGGCTTCCCTGGCCTGTTTCAGCCCCTGCGTGAACCTGCTGAGGTCCACCTGGTCGGGTGTGGTGAGCGCCCGGTAACCCGGCCCCTCGGTGACGATCAGATTGCGCCCGTCGGGAATGCGCTGACGCAACTCCGCAACCGCCTTGCGTACCTGATGGGCGGCGGTGGCGGGCGCGTTCTCGTCCCAGACGGCTTCCACCAGACGGAAGACGGGAAGCACGCGCTGGGGTTCCAGCAGGAGCGTGACCAGCACCTTCTCGTGCACGGGGCCACCCACCCGAACGCGCTCCGACCCGTCCCAGCATTCGAACGAGCCCAGAATCCGGAACCGTACTCTCAGTTCCCCTGTGTTCTCGCTCATGAAACGTTTCCCTCCAGCGGGCCCTGGAGCGGCCCTGCCGCCACCCCACGAATGCCGATGCTCCCAGTCCTGCCGGTCCGAATGGGTCATCACACCAGGGTGTCGAGCCGGGCGGCAAGACGGCCTTCCGTTTCATGGCCTCAAGTGAGTGTTTTTCCGCAGAATTGACTTGCCGTCAACATTTGCCGTTGTCGATTGACCGGGCGTCCGGACGACGAGCTCCTCGCGCACGGCCGGTCACCCCTTCACGGGGACGGGGCGATGCGACGAACCACGGCACGTGCCGGTGGCGGAGGCCCGGAGCCAGTGTTGTGGACGGCGTCCCGGCGGGACCGATCGAACCGGGTGGCACCGATCCGGGCACGGCTCCGGCCGGGCCCTCACCGCCGGCCGCCGTGCGCTTCATGGACCCCTTCTCCTGGCCCGGCGGGTTCCACGGGTTCGGCGTGATGGCACCGCACACCGCCACACGCGCAGGGGGTGCGCAGGCGTCACCCCCACCCAGGTGCCCCGAGAGGGCATCCGAACCGGGGTTGCCGGGCGGTTGATGTTTCGGGGCGCTCTTGCGGTCGTGGGCCGTAGCACTCGCTGCCCGGGGCACGGCCCTCGACGCGCGTATCGCGGTGACGTCTCCCACCTCTCGTGGTTAACGATGTTAACGATATGGCTGAATCGCTGTTTCTGAGGGCGTAACATTGTGCACGTGAATACGGAAGCACGGATTTTGGAAGCGGCTGCCGCACTGCTCGCCGAGTCTCCGGCGGGAGGCATCTCGATCCGCGCGGTGTGCGAGGCCGCGCAAGTGGGAGCGCCGACTCTCTACCGGCTCTTCGAGGACAAGGCCGCACTGCTGGCCGCGGTCGTCGACCATGCCTTCGAGCAGTACCTGGCTTCCAAACGCGCCGTGGTGGCGTCCGATGATCCGGTACGTGATCTCTGCGACGGCTGGGACAATCACGTGGCTTTCGCCCTGGCGCGGCCCGCCTGCTACAAGCTCATGTACTCCCCGGAGCTCGGTGGCCGTCCGGAAGCCGCCGGGGAGGCCCACCGGATGCTGACTGCGGTGATCGAGCGGATCGCGGTCGCGGGCCGGCTGGGCGTGCCGGTCGACCGGGCCGCGCAGATGGTCATGGCCGCCAACGTCGGCCTGGCTCTTTCGTTGCTCTACCGGCCCGACACCAACCAGGACCCCGCTCTGTCGGACAGCATCCGGGACGCCGTCGTCACCGCCATCACCACGAAGGCCGCCGCCCCGGAAGCGGCCGCCTCACCGGCGACGACCCTGCGGACCCGGCTGAGCCGGACCCCGCCGCCCGGATTCACCCCCGCCGAGACCGCCCTGCTCCACGAATGGCTCGGCCGCCTGGAGAACCCCACCACCTGAAAAGGAACCCACTGCCATGACCTCCGACAACGGCACCACCCCGCGGATCGCCCTGGTCACCGGAGCCTCCGGCGGCATCGGACGCGCCACCGCGCTGCGTCTCGCCCGTGACGGCATGACCGTCGTCGCGCACTACGCGGGCCGCAGGGCCACCGCCGAGCAACTGGTCGAGGAGATCATCGCCGCAGGCGGACGCGCCGTCGCCCTCGGCGGCGACATCGCGGACGAGACCGCCATGACCGAGCTCTTCGACGAGATCGAGCGCACCTTCGGCGGCATCGACGTCGTGGTGAACACCGCCGGCATCATGCTCCTCTCACCGGTGGCGGAACTCGACCTGGATGCGCTGGACCGCATGCACCGCACCAACATTCGCGGCACCTTCGTCATCTCCCAGCAGGCGGCCCGCCGACTGCGCCGCGGCGGCTCCTTGATCAACTTCTCCACCACCGTCACCCGGACCGGCTTTCCCGCCTACGGCGCCTACGTGGCTTCCAAGGCCGCGGTCGAAGCCCTGACCCCGGTCCTGGCCAGGGAACTGCGCGGCCGCGACATCACCGTCAACACCGTCGCCCCCGGCCCCACCGCCACCCCGCTCTTCCTCGACGGCAAGGACGAGCAGACCATCGCCCATCTGGCCGAGGCCGCCCCCCTGGAGCGGCTGGGGCAGCCCGAGGACATCGCGGAGACCGTCGCCTTCCTCGCCGGACCCGCCCGCTGGATCAACGGGCAGACGCTATTTGCCAACGGCGGCCTGGCCTGACCCCCGTACCGAAGGAAAACCTCGCCCCGCCGCGCAGGCACCCCCGACGATGCCTCCGCCCCCCGCGGTTTCGACGGCACCCCTTTCGCGGCGTCCGTGCCGACGACCGAACGGGCCCGAGCCCGCGTGGACGGTGGTCGGCACGCGCCCTCTTCGAGCGCGAACGGTCCGGGGCGGTGCCGGCGAGTTGGGCGTCGGCCGTTGAACTCTGGTGGTCGGGCGATCCGATCCGGTGGTCAGGCGGTCTGAACCGTCGTTACGACCGTGCTCCGGCCGAGCTAGCTGCCGGGCCGGGGGGCCACCGAAGCCATGAGCGCACCGTGTGCGGGGCCCATGGGGCGTAGCTCCGTGGAGCTACGTGCCGGATGGGCTCCGCAGGAGGATGCGGGCCCGCCCCGACACCTTCTAATGTCGTGCCGGGATTTCCTCATCCGGCACGAAGGACCACGAATGCCCGACAACGCCCGCATGCGTGACTGTGCGGAGGGCCTGGCAGCCCCTGCGCCGCCGCGGCGCCCGACCGCATGGCACCCACGGGCGGACCTGCTGACCGCACGGTCCCAGCCACTGCCGCCCCTGGCCTGGCCCCGCAGCCTCCGCCTGCTGCCGCACACCCTGGTGGTGCTCACGGCCGTCGCCCTGGCAGCCACCGGCGCGGACACCACCGCACGACTGCTGGCCGCGGCGCACGCGGCCACCGTGGTGGTGGCGCTGCGCCGCCCGGTGCCCGCCTGGTGGCTGTCGACGGGACTCGCCGTCGGGATCGTCCTGGGGCATCCGCCCACCTCCGACAACGAGCTGTGGGTATGGGCAGTCCAGGCATGCGTCCTGTTCCTGCTGGCGCTGCGCGTCCCGACACCCTCGGCCGCCCTGGCCACGGCAATCAGCGGACTCGTGATGCTGATCCTCGAACTGGCGGGGGCGGCGGTGGGCCCGTGGCCGCTCGCGGGGTTCGGCTTCGTACTGTTCGCACTCGCGCCGACCATCGGCGCGGTGGCGCGAGGACGGCGCGAGGACCGGGCCCGACTCACCGAACAGATCGCGGCCACCGCCCAGGAACGGGCACTGCGCACCGTCCTGGAGGAACGCGCCCGGATCGCCCGTGAACTGCACGATGTCGTCGCGCATCACATGTCGATGATCTCCATCCAGGCGGACGCCGCACCGCACCGCGTACCGGACCCGCCACAGGCCCTGGTCACCGAATTCGCATCGATCCGGGCCACGGCCCAGGAAGGGCTCGGCGAACTGCGCCGCCTGCTGGGTCTGCTGAGGGCCGAGCCGTCCGGCGACGAACCGCCGACCACCGCCCCGCAACCCTCGCTCGCCCGGCTCGACACACTGCTGGCGTCGGTGCGTGCCACGGGTCTGCCGGTCACCGCCCACATCGGGGGCACACCGCGTCCGCTGCCGCCCGGGGTCGAGCTGTCCGCGTACCGCATCGTGCAGGAGGCGCTCAGCAACGTGCTGCGCCACGCCCCCGGCGCCACGGCCACCGTCCACGTCGACCACGGCCGCAGCACACTGCGCCTGCGCATCGCCAACACCCCCGCGACGCGTCCGGCCGCGCCCTCGCCCGGCACGGGCCACGGCCTCACCGGCATGCGTGAGCGTGCCACGATGCTCGGCGGCGAACTGTCCGCGGGGCCCGCCCCCGACGGCGGTTTCGAGGTCACTGCCGCCCTTCCCGTCCCGCCGTACGCCGAGGAGCCCGCCCCATGACCATCCGTGTGTTGATCGCCGACGACCAGGCGATGGTGCGCGACGCCTTCTCCGTCCTGCTCGGCGTACAGCCCGACATCGAGGTGGTGGCCACCGCCGATGACGGAGCGCAGGCGGTGGAACGGACCGACGAGCTGGCCCCGGACGTCGTCGTGATGGACATCCGCATGCCGAACATGGACGGCATCGAGGCCACCCGGCGCATCGCGGCACGGCCGGGCAGCCGGACGAGGATCCTGATCCTGACCACGTTCGACCTCGACGAGTACGTGTACGAAGCACTGCGCGCCGGGGCCTCCGGCTTTCTGCTCAAGGACGCCTCCGGGGACCAGCTCGCCCGGGCCGTCCGGGTCGTCGCGGCCGGTGACGCCCTGCTCGCGCCCGGCCTGACGATGCGGCTGATCACCGAGTACGCCCGGGTCACCGCCGGCCCGCGACGGGCCGCCGGAGCGCGCGTCGAGGAGCTGACACCGCGGGAGACCGAGGTGCTGTGCCAGATCGCGCTCGGCCTGTCCAACGAGGAGATCGCACAGCGCCTGACCATCGCCGAGGAGACGGTCAAGACACACGTCGGGCGCATCCTCATGAAACTGGGGCTGCGCGACCGTACCCAGGCGGCCGTCCACGCGTACGAGGGCGGGCTGGTGGTACCGGGCGCGCCCTCCGCCTGAGGCCGTCCCTCCGCAGAGCCAGGCGGAAGGTTGGCTCCGGCGCGGGACGCCCGGCGAGGGTGCGTGGCGCGACGCTGGTGGTGCGTCGGGAACAGCGGCAGCAGGAGGCCGCTCCCCGGCGCACCATCCTTCGTTCCCCGCACCGCACAGGAGCCGCACCATGTCCGCGTCCGCACGATCCGCGTCGCCCGAACCCGCCACCGGCCCCGGGCCCCGTGCCGTGGCCGGGCCGGGCCCCCTGCGCCGCACACTCCGCGCGGCCCTGGCCGTGCCCGCCTCGTTCCTCACGTTCCTCGTCGTGGCGATCGTGCTCGGGGCGTACGTGCCGGCGATACCGAAGATCGGGATCATCGGCCCCGTCCTCGGCGGACAGTACCCGTTCCACATGGCCCTGTTCGGACTCGTCGGGGTCGCGCTGGGAGCACTGGTGTGGCGCGGCGGGCTCGTACGTTGGGGCCGGGCCCTGACCACGCTCACCGCACTGGCCACGGCGGGCGCCCTCGCCATCGGAGCCGTCCAGTTCACAACGGCGAAGAACGCCGGGGCGGACGTCTCGTTCGATGACGTCCTCACGGAACTCGGCTACCCGGACGCCACCCCGGACGCCACTCCCACCTACGCGGTGCGCGACGGCGAGCGCCTGAAGGCGGACGTCTATCTGCCCAAGGGCGCACGGGCCGGTGCGCGGCACAAGGTCCCGGCGATCGTGCTCGCACACGCGGGCGGCTTCCACACCTTCGACAAGAGCGACCTGCGCGGCACGGGCCGCTGGCTCGCCGATCGCGGCGTGGCCGTCCTCGCCGTCGACTACCGCCTGGCCACACCCGACCGCCCGACCTGGAACAAGGCACCCCAGGACCTCGTCACCGCGCTGCGCTGGGCCGAGGACCACGCCGACGGGTACGGGATCGACGCCGACCGGATATCGATGGGCGGCATGTCGGCCGGCGGCACACTCGCCATGGACACCGCCTACCGCCTGCAGAACGCCACACTGAAGGCCACCGACGGCCGGACACCGAAGGCACCGCACTCGGTCGTCGGCTTCTACCCGGGCACCGACGTGACCGACATGTGGCAGCGCGACGTCGCGGGCACGCGCGAGGCGGCCGAACTGTTCACCGGCGGCACGCCCCGTGAGTACCCCGACCGCTACCGCGAGGTGTCGCCGACGAACCAGATCACCAAGGGGCTGCAGCGCACCCTGCTCGTCGTCGGGGACCGGGACCGCAGCGCGCCGCCGTCCACGGTGAACGAGCTCGCAACGGCGCTGCGCGCCAAGGACATCGACACCACGGTCGAGCAACTCCCCTTCGCGGAACACGCCTTCGACGACGCGTACGGGAGCCTGACGTCGCAGACGAGCCGGCAGATCCTGCTCGACTTCCTCACCCGATGAACCCCGGCCCCCGACCGCGCTCACGGCCTGCGGGCGGCGCCGAGGCACGGCATCTGCGCCGATTGGGGCGCACCGGTGCGCGAGCACACCCGGTTGCTCCGCCCCGTCGAGCCGGCCCGCGTGACCGCCCAGGACAAGGTCACCGTGGTCCAGGGCCGGTTCGCCGCGGTGGCACTCACGGCTCTGCGTGACGAGGAGGCGTACGAGGACGTGCTTCCGCCACCGCTGACCGCGCGCAACCCGCGCACCCGTCCGGCCGGCGGCACCGCACTGCGCCGGGCGGGACGGCCGGGGCAGGCGGAGTCGTTCCTCGGCGACCGGTCCGCGCCGGTGCGTGCCTGCGCCAGGTACGGCGTACGGACAGCACGGAGACGGTCCCGCGGCCTGGTACCGGAAACGACGCACAACACCGGACGACCTCGTGCCGCTCCCCGGCGCGGTCATCGGACTGGCCGGGTGCGGGAAGCCCCCGGCCCCCGAGGGCACGTTCGACGTGTGGCCGGCGCCCGACAACCGGATACCGCTGGTCTCCGTCTGCAAATGGCGCACCCCGGGACAGGGCGAGAAGAGCAACCTGTTCCCGCTCGACCTCGCCACCGGCAGAAGCCGGCTCGTCGAGCAGTGGGAGCCGCGCACCGGCAAAAGGCTCGCCCGCTTCGGCGCCCCGGCGATCCGCTCCCGGGCCGTGGGCGCCGAGGAAGCGGACCTGATCATCAATTCCCACCCGGCCGGACCCACACCACCGCCCGGCACCGCGGCCACGAGCCCTCGCACGTCGTACACCGGGTCACCACACCCCGGGTCAGCGCATCCACCACCGGATACGGTACGAAGTCCGGTGTGAACGATCAGACTCAGCCCGCGACCGTGCGCGTGTTCATCGCGCTCGCCCCGCCCGACCACGCGAAAGAAGAACTGGCCCGGGAACTGCGCCCCGCCTACGGCACGCACCCCGGGATGCGGTGGAACCGCGTGGAGGACTGGCACATCACCCTGGCATTCCTCGGGGAACTCCCGGTCGGGACGGTTCCGCTGCTGCGCCCGCCCCTGGCCGGCCTCGCGGCGGAGCACCGGCCGTTGCGCCTGGCACTGCGCGGCAGCGGGAACTTCGACGACCGGGTGCTCTGGAGCGGAATCGACGGAGACCTCGAAGGGCTGCACATGCTCGCCGCCGATGTGCGTACCACCGTCAAGAACTGCGGTGTCGCCTTCACGGAAAGGCCCCTGCGCCCCCATCTGACATTGGCCCGTGCCCGCCGGGGCGACCGGACCTCGGTGGGAGAGATCGCCGAAGGAATCGCCGGATTCACCGGTTGCCGATGGCACACCGAACGCCTGCACCTGGTCGGGAGCAACGCCGGCCGCAGCCGAGGGCCGATCCATTACCGCGACGTCGAGTCCTGGCCGCTCGGCGACGAGGACTCCACCGGAGCTTGACGAACCGACAGCGGGCCGGGTGGCGTGAGCCCCCCGGCAGCCGGCGGGGCAACACGGACGAGCGGTGGCTCAGGGCATGCGCAGGCCGCCGGCCGACAGCCCCAGTTCCGCTTCCGCGAGCGTGCGGGCGAGGTCGGCGAGGGGGGCCGTGCGCTGGTCGGCGCTGGTGTTGATGTACGCGCCGGCCCCGTCGACGACGGCGAGGATGCGTACGGCGGCCGCCCACGGATCGGCACAGCGGAACGCCCGCTCCTCCACGCCCCGCGCGACGATCTGCTCGATGCGGCGGCACCAGCGCAGCTCCTGGCTCACCACCTGGTCGTGGAGCGCGGGGCGATAGCGGGACAGGTGGCGCGCGTTGAGCCAGAGCTTGCTCACGTTGTCGAACTCGGTGCCCGAGATCAATGTGAAGAAGCGCCGGAGCACGCCCAGGGGGTCGCCGTCCCCGGAACCGTCCGCCGCCTCCGGCAGCAGGCCCTCCAGCTCCGCCGTGGTGGCCTCGGCGAACGCCTCGGCCACCAGCTCCTCGACCACCGGGAAGTAGTGGTGGATGAGTCCGGACTGGACTCCGAGACCGTCGGCGATCCGCTGGCGGGTGACGCACTCCAGGCCCTCCTCGAGCCCCACCCGCGCGGCCGCCGCCACGATCTCACGGCGGCGCTCGGCCGCCGACTTGCGAACTTGCCGTCCAGTACCCCTTGACGTCATGGCGATGATGCTATTGGCTGTGCAGCCAAATGACAATTGGCCCTGGAGCCAATACATGGTCGCCGCCCGTACGGCTGCCGTGGCACCAGCCCCGTAGCTGGTAGGAACGGCAGGCCGACGGCCGACCTCCACCCCCGTGAGCGCCGCCGGACGCGCGCCCGTAGCAATGCCAGGAGAAGAACGTGGACCACAACCGCGCCGATGCCGGCGACCTGGCTCAGTACGGCTACGAACAGGAACTCAAACGCACCCTCTCCGCGTGGGCCGTGTTCGCCCTCGGCTTCGCGACGATCTCCCCGGTGGTCGGCATCTACGCCGTCGTCCAGCTCGGCTTCGTCTTCGCCGGCCCCACCTGGATCTGGGCAGTCGTCGTCGCGTTCCTGGGGCAGCTGCTGGTCGCCACGGTCTACGCCGAACTCTCCTCGCAGTTCCCGATCACCGGCGGCGTCTACCAATGGGTCCGCCGCCTGGGCGGACCCCGGCTGGGCTGGCTGGTGGGCTGGATCTACCTGGCCTCGGCCATCGCCTCCCTGACCACCGTGGCCTACCTGGGTTCCGGCTGGCTGCACATGCTCTTCAGCGACTCGGAGCCGTCCCCGCTGAACCACGTGCTGCTCGGGGTGGTCTTCATCGCCGTGGCCCTGGGCATCAACCTGCTCGGCGTCAACCCGGTCAAGCACTTCCTCAACGCGGGCATCGTCGCCGAAGGCGTCGCCTCCATCGCCATCAGCGTGTTCCTGCTGCTCTTCGCCCGCAACAACGGCTTCGGCATCCTGTTCGAGACCCTGGGCGCGGAGTCCGCCTCGGGCGGGTCCGTCGTGGCCGGTTTCGTGACGTGCCTGGCCGTGGCCGGCTGGGCCTTCCTGGGGTTCGACGCCACCACACAGGTCGCCGAGGAGACCGAGCAGCCGCGACGCAGCGTGCCCCGGGCGCTGCTGCGCTCCTACGTGTTCGTGGCGTTCACGGTCCTGCTGACCTCGGTCGCGGTGACGTTCTCGCTGCGCAGCCCCGAGGACGCCGTCTCCGGGAAGACCGCGGACCCCGTCTTCGAAGCGGTGACGCAGAGCCTGGGCGGCTGGAGCGAGAAGCCGTTCGTCGCCGTCGTCCTGGTCGCGTTCGTCGCCTGCGCCATCTCGATCCAGACCTACATCGGCCGGGCCGTCTACGCCTTCGCGCGAGACCGGCAGCTGCCCTGCTCCACCCAGCTCGCGAAGGTCGGAGAACGCCAGATCCCCTGGGTCTCGCTCACCGCGACGGCCGTCCTCGCCGCACTCGGCCTGCTGCTCGGGCTCAACGGCAACGCGGCGGCCACGCTGATCTCCTTCGGCTCCGGCGGTTTCTACTTCATCTTCCTGACGGTCGCCCTCGTCGCCCTCCTCGCACGTCTGCGCGGCCGCTGGAACCCGTCGGAGGGCGAGTTCCGCCTGGGCCGGGCCGGTCTGGTGATCAACGTCCTGGCCGTGGTGTGGCTGCTGTTCGAGGCGGTCAACATCGCCTGGCCCCGCGCCGAACTCGCCCCGCCGTCGGGCAGCTGGATCCAGGTCTGGGCCGTGGTCCTGGTCTTCTCCGTGCTGCTCGTCCTCGGCCTGGTCTACGTCGCCGTCGCCAAACCCCACACCCGGCTCTCCTCCACCCCGTCGCCCGAAGAGATCAAGGCTCACTGATGTCCGCGCACCTTTTCCCCGCCGTCGCCCATGACCCCGTGGCGGGACTGCACATCCGCGAGGTCTCCCACCGGCCCGCCGGGCCGGGCGAGGTCGAGATCGACGTCCGCGCCGCCGGGGTGTGCCACTCCGACCTGCACATCCTGACGGGCGACTGGCCCAGCGACCGCCCCCTCGTGCTGGGCCACGAGGCCGCCGGGGTGGTCACGGCCGTGGGCGAGGGCGTCGCCGCGGTGAAGCCGGGCGACCACGTCGTCCTCTCCTGGTTCGCCCCCTGCCGCCGCTGCCGCAAGTGTCTGGCCGGCATGGCCTGGCTGTGCACCGGCACCCAGGCCGTGGCGAACACCCTGCCCGACGGCACGACCCCCATCACCGACGCCCGCGGCGAGGAGCTCTGGCCCTACCTGGGCCTCGGCGCGTTCACGAGCCGGGTCGTCGTTCCCGAGTCGGCCGCGGTCAAGGTCCCCGACGAGCTGCCGTTCGGCATCGGAGCCCTCCTGGGCTGCTCGATCTCCACCGGCATCGGCGCGGCCATGAACACCGCCGGCGTGCGGCCCGGCGAATCCGCCGTCGTCATCGGCGCCGGAGGGGTGGGCCTGTCCGTGGTGATGGGCCTGCGCCTGGTGGGGGCCGATCCCATCGTCGCCGTCGACCTCTCGCCCGAGCGCCTGGCCGCCGCCGAACGCTTCGGAGCGACCCACACGCTCGACGCCGCCACGACCGACGTGGCCGCCTGGTGCCAGGAGCAGCTCGGCGGGGCCGACTACGCCTTCGAGGCCATCGGCAGCCCCAAGGTCATCGAGACCCTCCCGGCCATGCTCACCTCCGGCGGGGCAGCCGTCCTGGTCGGCATGGCCCCCGTCGACGCGACGGGCGCGTTCAACCTCTTCGACCTCGCCGATCAGGGAAAGCGCATCCTCGGCTGCAACTACGGCTCCAGCGTCGGCGCGATCGACATCCCGAAACTGGCCCGCCTCTACCTGGCCGGCCGGCTGCCGCTGGACGAGCTGATCGGCAACGTCCGCCCGCTCGACGAGGCGGCCGCCGCCTTCGACGACCTCAAGTCCGCCGTCGGGGCCCGCACCATCCTCGAACCGTAGGACACCACGCACAACCGGCCCCGCGCCGTGCCCGGACGCGGCACGAGCGGCCCCGAGCCACACTGGGACGCGGGGCCGACGCGGCCCCACAACCCCCGCACTTCCTGGAGAACCGATGTACGCCGTCACCGATCCGTCCACCGGCACCACCGCCCGGACCTACCCGACCGCCACCGATGCCGAGGTGACCGAGGCCGTCGCCACCGCCCACGCGGCCACCGCCTGGGGACGGAGCAGCACCGTGGCCGAGCGCGCCGCGCTGCTGCGCCGGCTCGGAGACCTGCACACCGAGCACCGCGCCGAACTGGCGGCGGGCATCGTGCGCGAGATGGGCAAGCCGCTCGACGAGGCGGAGGGCGAGATCGACTTCTGCGTCGACATCTACCACTACTACGCCGACCACGCCGAGGAGTTCCTCGCCGACGAGGAGCTGACCGTCACCTCCGGCCCCGGCCGCGCCGTCATCCGCCGCGGCCCGGTGGGCGTGCTGCTCGGCATCATGCCGTGGAACTTCCCCGCCTACCAGGTAGCCAGGTTCGCCGCCCCGAACCTGGCCCTCGGCAACACCATCGTCCTCAAGCACGCCCCGCAGTGCCCGGACACCGCGGCACTGCTGGAACGGCTGGTGGCCGAGGCCGGCTTCCCCACCGGCGCTTACGTCAACGTCTACGCCACCAACGAGCAGATCGCCGACGTGATCGCCGACCCGCGCGTCCACGGCGTGTCCCTGACCGGCTCGGAGCGCGCCGGTGCCGCCGTCGCCGAGATCGCCGGACGGCACCTGAAGAAGGTCGTCCTCGAACTCGGCGGCTCCGACCCGTTCATCGTGCTGTCCACCGACGACCTCGACTCCGTCGTGGACGCCGCCGTCGCCGCCCGCCTCGACAACACCGGCCAGGCATGCAACGCCGCCAAGCGGTTCGTCGTCACCGCCGGCCTCTACGACGCGTTCGTGGAGAAGTTCACCGCCGCCCTCCTCGCCCGCCAGTCCGGTGCCCCTCTGTCCTCGGTCGCCGCGGCCGACACCCTGGAGCGCCAGGTGGCCGCCGCCGTGGCGGAAGGCGCCACACTGCACACCGAGGGCGAACGCAACGGCGCCCACTTCCCGGCCGGCGTCCTCACCGGTCTCACCACCGAGCACGCCACGGCCCGCCAGGAACTCTTCGGCCCGGTCGCCATGGTCTTCCGGGCGGCCGACGAGGAGGACGCGCTGCGGATCGCCAACGACACCCCGTACGGCCTCGGTTCGTACGTCTTCACCACGGACCCCGCCCAGGCCGCCCGCGTCGCCGACGGCATCGAGGCCGGCATGGTGTTCGTCAACGGCGTCGGCGCCGAGGGCGCCGAGCTGCCCTTCGGCGGCATCAAGCGCTCCGGCTTCGGCCGCGAGCTGGGCCGCCCGGGCATCGAGGAGTTCGTCAACAAGAAGCTCATCCGCACGGTGGCGTAGCCGGCGGCGGGCCCGGGGGCCGGTGGTCCGGACGGACCACCGCGAGGTCCCTGCCGGGGCGCAGGATCAGCCGTACGCCTGAACTTGCCCCTCCCGGCCCCGGGCCCACCGTCCCGCCGGGCCCACTGTCCCGGCGGGACGGCTTTCCCGGCGGGACGGCTTTCCCCGCCCGACCGAGGGTCGGCAGACGCCTTCCGTCCGCACCGCAGGGCCCGCGGCCCCCGTGCTCGGCAGACTCCCCGTCCTGCTGGGGGACGACTGCCGCCCGAAGCCGCGCAGGGCCCTCGACGTGCGCCGGGTGTGCACCGGGGCATACGGCCCGCCGTCCGTGCCGATGGCCGTCCCGCTCACAGAACTACGGGGCGTGATCGGAGCGCGTGAGTGGCGCACGAAGGGCGTGGAGCCCCCGGCCCTCGACGCCCGCGTCCACCCGCCCCGCGGAGTGTTCTCCCCGGTCAGGGGCGAATCGTCGACCTCGTCGCACATGCGCCGCTTCCCGCTTCGGTGCCCCGCCGTGCAGGTCGCCGTACCGCGTTCGACCTCGGGACGGGGATGGGAGCACTCACCGCAGTCCTGGCCCGCGCACGTGAGAACGTCCGCCGACTGCACTTCACGGGGCGCGTCGACGCCAGGGGTCCCTGGTCTCGGGGAACGCCTCCGGACCGGGCCGGGCCCAGGGCGTCCGGCAGGTGCGACCGTACGGCGAAGGAGATGCCGGCCGCGCAACCGTTCGAGACCGATACGAGTCTAGGAACCGGAAAACTTTTCCCCTGGAAGTCACCGTCCGTTCTCCCGCCTCCCAGCAGAGGATCTCTCCATGCCGATACCCCCGCACCCCCGCCGCGCCCCCCGTGCCGTCGCCGCCACTCTCGGCGCCGTCGGCCTGATCGCACTGGCCACGGCTCCTGCCGCCTTCGGCGATGAGACCGCACCCGAATTGGTCGTCGGAGGCGTCGCGCCGGTCAAGGGGTTGAAGCCCGGGGGCGGCTTCGACCTGTCGGCAACCGTGGCGAACAAGGGCACCGGGGCAGCCGAGAAGGTGTGGATCTCCTACGCCGTCACCCGAGGGCTCGACTTCGCGGCGGTTCCCTCCAACTGCCTGACACAGCAGGTCCGTCCCTACGACGAGATGCCCGAGAGGTGGATCGCGGTGTGCGCGTTCGACCAAGTGGTGGAGCCGGGCACCGTCTACACGCCCGAGAAGCCCCTCCGCGTCGAGGCACTGGACCGCGCGCTCAACGACGAGCTGCGCGTGAACGTCTGGGACGTCGATCCCGGAGCGGACGAGAACGGCAGCACGCCGGTGGCGGGAACCGCACCGGCGGTGAAACTGGTCGAGGGACAGGCCGGGAGCGAGGGGTCCGCACGAGTGGTCACCGTGCCCATCAGCACCGTCAACACGGCCGACTACCAGGTGACGGGCGCCGCGCTGAAGGGGAGCGTCGGTGACAAGGTGACGATGAAGGTGAAGTTCACCAACGCCGGGCCCGCCTGGATCATGCCCAGGCCGGGGGACCGGTCCGTCAGCGTCAGGATCACGCCTCCCGCCGGGACGTCGGTCCTCAAGCGCGGCCAGTTCTGCCGGGCCGAGGGCAAGGGGTACGTCTGCGGCATGCGGTCGATGAACGAGGGCGGCCAGGAGACCTACACCTTCGAGCTGAAGATCGACAAGCGGGTGGCGAACGCCAAGGGCCAGGTGGCCCTGAGCACCGAGGCACGGCCGTTCGACCCCAACAAGGCCAACGACAAGGCCGACATCACGCTGGACGTCACGGGTGGAGAACCGACCGGCTCGACGGGCGGCCCGGCCGATGCCTCCGGCGGCCCGGCCGACACCTCGGGCGGCTCGTCGACGGCCGGCGACGACGGGACCACGACGAACGGCGACATCCTCGCGGAAACCGGCTCCTCCACGCTGCCGCTCGCGGGAGCGGCAGCCGCAGCGGTGGCCGTGGGCGCGGGCACGCTCCTCGCCGTGCGCCGTCACCGGGCCCGGAGCACGGACTGACGACCGTCCGGCCGCCAGGACCCGTCCGATGAGTGATCTCGCGGGGCGGGGCCTGGTGGGCCGGCAGATGTGGCGTGGGAGCGGGCAGCGATTCCGTTGCCGGGGGCCGGCGGACGGGGTCGACGGCCTGGAAGCCGTGGGCACGCTCCCACTCCGTACCAGGAACGCTGTCGTACTCGTCCGGTGCGGGCGAGCCGCCCCGTCCTCAGGGAGCCGCAGACGACCACGATCGCGCCGGGTGAGACCGTCACCTCGGTGCACCGGCGGAACTGCGAGTCCTTGAACGGGATCGGCGGGTCCGGCAGGTACTCCACGGAGGCGCCCGCGTTCGCTGGGAGGCGTACGCGCCGACTGGCGCAGTCGTGCTCCCCGCGGAAGACGGTGGCCGTCCGGATCGTCATCGCGTTCGCCGGGAACCGCCGCGCGAACAGGGCAGGGCGTGAACGGGGCCTGTCAGTGGGGTGGGTGAGGACGACCTGATGAATCACGCCATCCCCGTGCCGTTGCCGTCCGCGCTCATCGATCACCACGCGGTCGACCTGGAGCGCAAGTACACCGACGGCTGGGGCATGGAGGTGCACGACGTCGCCACCGTACCCTCCGGTGAGTTCTACGCCCTCTACCGCGTTCACCGCCGTACCTACGGCGTGGCGCGCGACGAAGCCGACCCCGCGAAGGCGAACTTCCAGTACTCACTGGTGACCAGGTACACGGCCGACGGCGGCCCGCTCGCCACCGCTACGGGGTCTGCAACCACGATCGCCGCCGACCCCGCACGCGAGCGGATCTACCACCTCAACAGGTACGGGCTGTTCGCCTGGACGGCCACCGGAGCCCGCGCCCAACGCCTCGACCTTGAGGACGAGCGGTACAAGCTGCTCAAGCACTTCAAGCTCTTCGACTGCGCCCCTGCGGGCGAACTCGTCCTCGTCCACCGCGCCCAGCACCTGATGCTCCGCATCGAGTGCCCCGCCTCCCTGGACGACCTCGACCAGGTGGTGGAGAACGCCCTGCGCTCCTGTACCGAGGAACGCACCGTCCTCAAGAAGCAGTGGCAGCCGGTGAACTGGCACTGGGCCGACGGAACAGCTCCACCGCACCGCCTCTGACGGCGCAGCGCCCCGGGCCCACACCACGAGGCGGCGCCGCGGGGCGCGGCGACAGCGGCACGAGCACACACGGCCGGGCTCCCTTCACCCGTCCCGATACTGCGGTGAGCGCAGGGACTCCGGGGCGGGCGGGGCGCCGGGTTCTCCCCGCAGCACCTGACCCAGCCCCCTGACCTCACGTTCCAGGCGGGCGGCCATGGTCCTCACCGTCGTACTCGATGCCCCTGCCCGGAGCTGTTCGGCCAGGCCGTGTGCCTGCGTCTCGATGTCGGACAACAGAGTGGGCAGCTGCGCCAGCAGGCCGGTCGCGGCCCTGGTGCGCAACAGGGCCGCCTGCTTGCGCAGTTGCGTGTTCTTCCGGTGCAGGTCGACGAAGACGGCCGCCTTGGCGCGCAGCAGCCAGGGATCATACGGCCGCGACACATGGTCCACCGCACCGGCCGCGTACCCACGGAAGGTGGCGTGGGGCCCCATCTCGTACGCGCTGACGAAGATGATCGGGGTGTCGCGAGTCTGCGAACGGCGCTTGATGCGCGAGGCGGTCTCGTGGCCGTCCATCCCCGACATCTGGGTGGCGAGCAGAACGAGGGCGAATTCGTCGTCGTCCAGCGCCTTGAGCGCTTCCTCTCCCGACGGGGCGCGGACGAGTGTCTGGCCGAGTGCGGACAGGTCGGCTTCCAGCCCCAGCAGGTTTTCCGGCCGGTCGTCGACCAGAAGGATCTTGACCTTCGTGTCCGTGGCGGAGGACGGTGCCGAGGACAGGGCGGGGGCCCTGGGATCCGTTCGCTGAGCCACGGGCGGTTGTGGCCGGGCCCGTTCCCGGTATGCCGGGGGTCCGGGGGCCGGGGGAGGCCGGTCGAGGGGCGGGGCGTCGAGGTGCGTGGCGACGCCGAGGCGTTTCAGCAGCCGCTCCTCCAGTTGGGCGAAGGACCGTTCGGGCGCGCCGACAGCGGCAGTGCCTCCCGGGTGCGCCACCCAGGCGGTGAAACTCGGCGAGTGCCGGACACACGCTGCCAGGCGGTCGGCGATCAGCCGGGTGGTGCGCAGCAGCTCGCGGGCGGGAAGGGTGCCGAGGAGGATGCGTCGTGCGTCGTCGGAGAAGTCGAAGAACTCCGGCTGCGGCAACCGGCCGGTGGTGTCCGCGGCGGTGTTGTGCATGAGGCCACCGAGAAAGACCTCCACGAGGTGCCCGGTGTCCGCCGGAGGGCCCAGGGCCTCCTGCACCATGCGCATGACGGGCGGGGTGACGGGCGCCACGGCCGCGAGGTGGGCGGCGAGCCGGTACGCCTCCGGGCTGGCCGCGCCGCGGAAGCGCAGGACGGCTTCGGCGTCCGGATCCTGCCGGGTCCCGGCGTGCCGGGGTTGGGCGACGGACCGCCCGATGTCCCACAGCGGCAGCACCGCGGTCGCGCTCGGTGAGGCGACCAGCCGGGCCCAGTCACCGACGGCGGCCGGCGTGGGTTCGAGCACCGGGACGGGGACGGAGCCGAAGCCGACCAGATCCGCCGGCAGGCTCGGGTCGGTGACGTGCCAGGCGGTGGTGGGACCGCCCCTGCGGACACTGGTGACGTGCCACGGCCGGGCCGTGATGCCCGAGTTCGCCCAGAGCCGGGCGGGCAGCGCCTGCAGGATCGCGGTGGGTTGCCGTCGGGCCCACAGCCCCACCGCCTCGCTCATCCGGCCGTCCCACCACGCGTCGCCGACGCCGTCACTGACCACGAGGACAAGAGTGCCGCCGGTGGGGTCGCAGAGCGCGGCCGGCGGAAGATGGGGACCTTGCTGCCGGTAGGGACGGTTGCTCAGCAACGGGGCGTGGGGACCGCGGGTGTCGAGCCCGAACACGCGGACGTCGCGGAAGGCCCCGGCCCGTTCCATCAATGTGCGGATCTCGGAGGCCAGACGCTTCCACAGAACCATGGACACGCCGTCGTCGATCAGCAGGGCGAGGGAGAGCCAGCGGCTGCGGGCGGGACTCGTCACGGTCTCGGGCAGACCCGTCTCGGCCATGGCGTCCACCGTCCGGGCCACGTCCAGCTCCTGACGGAGCCGATCGGGGAGCCGTTGCCGCAACGGCCGCAACGCCTTGCCGAGCGTGAGATGACGGCCGGGCAGGACATGGAGGCCCGGGGTGCGCAGGGCGTGCGCCCGGTGCGGGGCCGGCTCCGGCCCGCCGCCCCCCTTCCCCCGCGGAGCCGCATGCAGGGGGAACAGGCGGTGCGGGACGACCTCCGGCGGCGGCTGCGCACCCGGTTGCGCGGGATCGTCCGCGCCGGGGCTCCGGGGCTCACCCTGCTCGGCGGCCTGCCGTGAAGGGGCGGCCGGGGCCGGACGTCGCACCAACGGGTCGACGTCGCCCGGCAGGGTCCTGGCCAGCCACAGGACATCGAGGAGTTCCTCGTCGGCGAGGTCGACGCCGCTCCTGGCCAGGATCTCCCTCAGACGTCCGAGCATGCCCTCATACCACCCCGCCGAGTTGGTGCAGAACGGCGTCGAGCAGCCGGCCGGCGTCCAGGTCGATACCGCCCTTGCGCAGGAAGACCGCGTTGAGAAGCTGATCGGTCGCGAGTTCCCCGGGCGCGCGACGGCCGAGGAACTCCTCCAGCAGGTCGTCGATGTCCTGGAGCGCCTCCCGGCCCAGGTGCGCGGCGACGATGTCCCGCAGCCGCTCCTCGTCGGGCTCCGGCAGGTCGAGACGGACGCACCGGCGGAGGAAGGCGGGCGGGAACTCGCGTTCACCGTTGCTGGTGATGACCACGACGGGGAACTCACGGCCGCGGACGCGTCCCCGGACCACCGTGGCCGGCGCGTCCGGGTCGTCGGTCCGGACATGGACCGTGGAGTGTTCCTCGGGGAGGCGGCTGAGCTCCGGAATCTCGAACTCGCCCTCCTCGAACACCGTGAGCAGGTCGTTGGGCAGATCGACGTCCCCCTTGTCCAGCTCGTCGATGAGCAGGACCCTGGGCCGGTCCCGGGCCAGCAGCGCGTTGCCCAGGGGGCCGAGCCGGACGTACTGGCCGATGCCCGGTCCGGAGCCGTCCGTGTCCCGGCGGAGGTTCGCCTCCCGCAACCGGCCGATCGCGTCGTAGTGGTAGAGGGCGTCCTGCAGGCTCGAACGGCTGTTGACCGGCCAGTGCAGGACCCGGCCGAGGGCGAGTTCATGGGCGATCGCGTGGGCCAGGGAGGACTTTCCGGTACCGGGATGTCCCGTGACCAGCAGAGGACGGCGCAGGTGGAGGGCGGCGTTGACGATGTCCGCGTCGTCGGGGTCGATCAGATACGGACGGGGGCGCGCGGCCCGCGAGCCGTCGGGCTCCTCCGGATGGAGCCGGCGCCAGGGCGGGGCGGGCGGGAAGGGGACCGCACGGGGCGCTCCATCGCCCCGGAAGAGCCGCCAGTCCCCGTCGCGGGACGGGGCGGAGCGGCCGGTGGCAGCGGATTCTGCGGCGGTCATGACGCGTGGGCTCCTTCTGGGGGGTCCTGCAGGGTCAGCGATTCGGGCCGCGGCCGCCGCCCGTGTTCCTCCCACACGAGTGCGGGGCGCGCCGGGAGCGCCTCCGGCTCGTCGAACGCCGCCCCGCGGAAGACGCGGACCCGCTCGGGCAGATCGGCGAGCGGGCCGGTGGGGTCCAGCTGGTGCAGCCCGGCCGCGTCCGCGGGGCAGTCGGTCCGTCGGTCCCAGAGGACGACCGGGACGCCGAGCGCCAGGCAGAGTTCGAGCAGCGCGTTCCGCTGTTCCGGGGAACCGTGGAGCACGACCTGGGTGGCGTCACGGTGAGTGGTCTGCAGCAGCCGCCTGAGCCGTGGCCGAGTGACCCGCTCGTCGTCGACCACCAAGGGGGCCGCGTGCCCGCTCTCCCAGCGCCGCCGGTGCTCACGTTCCCTGCCGCGCACCAGGTCGCTCATCTCCGGGCAGCTCAGGGTGAGACAGAACTCGGCGCCGATCGGCTGGTCGGGCACGAACTCGTTGGGTGCCCCGGGGTTCCACTCGTCGACGGGCAGATGGAGGCTGTCGCGGGCCACCAGCACCGTCGCGTGCGGCGTGGCCGTCGGACCGAGTTCGTCCGCGACGACCTCGACGGCGTCGCGCACCCGCCGGGCCACTTCCTCGGGCGTCCTCGGCGCACTCTCCGCCTCGTGGAGGGAGGTGTGCGTGCCGTCGGCGCGGGCGAGCAGAATGCGGCAGTAGTAGCTCTCGCGCGGCTCGGTCCGCGCGCGGGACACCTCGACGACGACGCGGGAGAAGGGGGACGACTGCCGGGCGGCCCAGCGGTCGGCGTCCGTGCGTCGCTCGGCGAGCGCCGCCGGATGGATACCGGTCCGGGCGGCCACCTGATCGGACCAGCCGCGCAACTCCGCCCCCGCTTCCCTTCCCAGGGCGGCGGCCACGCATTCGACCAGGCGGAGCAGGGCCGGCACGGGAGGTGTGCCGTCCGGTACGCGCTCACTGTCGGAGACGGACTCCAGGTGCTCGACGACGGGTTCGAGGTCGTCGGCGCACAGATGCGTGCGGTTCAACGGGTCGGGCAGCCAGGCATAGCGCAGGGCCTCGCGGGCGGCACGAGGTATCAGCGCGGGCTGCTCCTTGCAGACGTCGCGGAGCAGCTCCAGCAAGTGCTTGCACTCGTCCAGGGACAGGAGCAGGCACAGCCCGCCGGCACGGGCACGGGTGAGGACGGCCGTCAGACGGCTGCGCTCGTCCTCGCCGGTGAGGGCCGGGGCCAGGGTGCTGCTCAAGGAGGGCAGGGCGCGGGGATGGGCCGCCACGAGTGCCGCGAGGTCGGGCACGGTCGGCTCATGGCTGTCGGGGACGGTGTACCCGAGCCGCCGCGCGAGGGCACGGGCATGCGCCGCGTAGGTGATCCGGCCACCGAGCACCGACCACAGGAGCCGCTCGGTCTCCCGCTCGACCGGGCCGCGTTCCGCCGCGGGCCGGGCCGTCGGGAGGGCGGCGCCGATCTCGGCCGGGCGGGGTGGACCGCCGGCGTACCGCCGCAGGAGCGCCTCGAAGCCGTCGTCCCCGACGAAGCGATGCGCCGGGAGGGCTCGCAGACGGCGGTTGCCGTAGGACAACTCGTCGCGGATCACCACGCCCACCAGATGGTCCTCGCAGAACACCGCGGTTCCCGAGGCGCCTCCCCAGGCCTTGCGACCGTCGTCGCGGAGGTCGGGCGCGAGCTCCTGGTCGAGCACATAGAGGCCGCGGGCCCCGGAGGACAACGGAGGCAGGACACCCCGGAGGTGCTCGGCGTCGCGCCCCTCTTCCGCGGATGCCAGCGGAAAGCCCAGCCCTTCATAACGCAACGGAGCCGTGCCCACGGGGCGCCCCCATCGAACCGACCCCGGTACGTCGATCTCGTCGTGCGTGAGCAGCAGGGCCACGTCCAGATCCTGCGGATGGACCCAGATCGGCTCCGCTGCGGTGCGCACCGTCTCACCGCGACCCGGGTGCCCCACCCTGACCTGGATCTCCTCCCAGTAGGCCCCGCTTTCGCGGTCCCGGAGGACGTGCCCGGCGGTGAGCACCAGGCGGGGCGCGACGAGATAGCCGGAGCCGACGCGATGGCGCACCCGCGTGGTTCCGCTGCGGATCAGCACCAGTCTGTGCGGGTCCATCACTCCTCGTCCCAGGACCCGGTTTCGGTATCGCTGATCTCAGGACTGGAACCGCCGCGGGCCCGGTCCCGGACCAAAAGTTTCAGCGTCAGCCGGTGGGTGCGGACGGTGGAGTGCTCCCCGCCCACGCCGACGCTCGCCACACCGAAGCTGAACTTGCCGTCCCCCTTGCCGCTGTCGCGCACCTCCAACTGCAGCTCCAGTTCGGCCTCCTCGACGCCGAACGCGAATTGCTGGTCCGCCCCCAGGGCCTGCGCCTGATAGAGCTCCTGTCGCAGTTCCTCGATCGCTGCGGCAAGACCGATCCCCGCCATCCCCACCCCCAACGCACACTGTGCCTGCGGAGTAGTCTGCCAAGATTTCGGGGCCGGGCGCCCGGGTTTCGGGGAACAGGCGCGGCGGGGCGCGTGCCGGGCGAGCGGGGAGGCGGGGCCGCGTTCGCCGTCGCGGCTCACGCACATGACTCCAGGCATCGCCCGGACAGTCGGGCCGTCGGCCGGAATCAGACGGCCCGGCAGGTTGCCAGGCCCGCTTCTGCCCGGGCGTATTCGAAGACGTGTGTTTCGGAGCCGGGGACGGCGAGCGCGGCCAAAAACTGTTCGAGCCCTTCGTGGAAGCGGCCCGAGGTGGCGTACGTCTGGCCGAGCCGGCAGTGGATGTCCATCTCCAGCCGGTTGTACTGAGGTTCCTTCAGAGGGTCGAGCTGCTCGTGCACGGCGAGTGCTTCGTGGTGGAGGGACAGGGCGTTGTCCGGGTCGGTGGTCTCCTGGGCGGTGCCGAGCCGGGTCAGCAGGAACGCCTGCTGGAAGGTGGGCGCGCTCCGTGCGACGAGGTCGAGGGCGCGACGGAACATGTTGTACGCCTCACGGCGGCGGCCCTGACCGAGGTGGACCTCCCCGATGCAGAAGAGTGCCTGGCTCAGCAGATTGGGCCTGCCACTGGTCTCGGCGTGGGCGTAGGCGAGGCCGAAGCAGTCCAGTGCGGCTTCGACGCGTCCGTAGTGGTGATGGACCGAACCGAGCAGGCTGAGCGCCATGCCGGTGAGCCAGTTGTCGGCCACCCCCTCGGAAAGGTTCAGGGCCGTGGTCAGCTGAGGGATGGCATCCTCCCCCCGGCCCAGATTGAGGGCCACGGCTCCCAACCCGGCCAGAGCGCGGGCCTCTTCGCGCACTTCACCGTTCCGGCGGCTGAGCTCCAGGGCCGAGGTGAACCACGCGTGTGCCTCCGTGAACCGGCCCTGATAGATATCGGCCATTCCCATGTTGCTTCGCAGAGCGGGAGCCATCCGCAGATCGGTCGCTTCGTCGGCGTGGGCGAGCGCCGTCCCAAGGGTGGTTCGGAGCTCGTGATAGTGGCCCCGGCGCAGGAAGTGGTCGGTCAGCGCCTCGGCGATCCAGCAGGCATGATCGGCCTCGCCCAGCGCGGCGGCATACGCGACCACGTCGGGCAGCCCGGCACCTGCTGCATCCAGCCACCGCTCCGCGTGCTGCCAGTCCGAGAACAGTGTGCCGGTGGGCTGCGGGCCGGTGGGGAACCCACCGGGGCCCCAGTCACTGGCGAGACGGCCCGCGTCCAGGTAGAGGCGGAGCAGGGCGCTACGTGCCGGGGAGTGTTCACCGGGCGCGGTCCGGGCGAGGCGGCGGGCGTGCGCCCGGACCAGGTCGTGGAAGCGGTAGCGGCCCGGACCGGGCTGCTGGAGGAGACTGACGTCGACGAGGCCCTCCAGAACATTCTCCGCCTCGGCCGGCGGGCAGCCCAGCATGGCCGCCGACACCAGCTTGTCGACCTCGGCCGTCGGAGCGAGCCCCAGGACCCGGAACCCGCGCTGCAACGGCGGGGGGAGCTGGTCGTAGGAGAGGCGGAACGCCGCTTCGACACTGCGGTTCCCGGCGCTGAGTTCGGCGAGCCGGTCCTCGCCGCCGCCCATCCGCTCCACCAGGAACGCGGGTGTCCACGTGGGCCGGGTCTGCAGCCGTGCCCCGACGATCCGCAGTGCCAGGGGCAGGCCGTCGCAGAGCCGGACCAGTTCACCCATGGCCTCCGGCTCGTTGTCCGCGCGCTCCTCCCCGACCAGGTGCCGCAGCAGTGCTGCCGCACCACCGGCTGCCAGAGGCTCCAGGGTGATCCTGAGACCGGCGTCGAGTTCGACCATGCGACGGCGACTGGTGACCAGCACACGGCTGCCCGGCCCGGCCGGAAGGAGCGGTGCGACCTGGCGCGCGCTCGCGGCATCGTCCAGTACCAGCAGGAGCCGCAGCGAGTTCGTGGCGGTGCGCCACGCCGCGGTGAGTTCGTCGAGGTCGCTCAGTGCCTCGCTGTTGGGCTCGCCCAGGGAGCGGAGGAGCTTGCGCAGGACCCGCTGCGGTGCGAGGCTCTGCTGCTCCTCGCTGTGTGCCCGCAGATCCGCGTAGAGGCACCCGTCCGGGTAGTCGGCGCGCAGCCGACGGGCGGCGTGGAGGACGAGCGTGCTCTTGCCGACCCCCGCAGTGCCGTCGACGGCCGTGAGGGACACCGTGTCGTCCGGGACCGGTGCGGTCAGCAGATCCAGTTCGCGTGCACGCCCCTCGATGTGCCCGACGGCGCCGGGCAGGTCGTTCACCGGGCGCCGGGCACGGGCCGGCCGGGCAGGCGGGCCGCCGAGGAGGAACGCGTCGTCGCGCCGCAGAACCGCCTCGTGGACGCGCTGGAGTTGTGGTCCGGGATCGACGCCCAGTTCGTGGGCGAGCCGTACGCGCATCGCTGCGAAGGCCCTCAACGCATCACCTTGCCGCTCGACCGCGTACAGGGCACGCATGCGCAGCCCCAGCATCGGTTCGTTGAGCGGGTCGGCCGCCGTGAGCGCGCTCAGCTCGTCAAGGGTCTCACCGGCGCGCCCCAGTCCGACCAGACACTCCAGCCTTCCCGCCCGGAGCATGCCGCGACGCTCCGCCAGCAGTTGCCGCTCGCCCCGGGCGAACGGGCCGGGCAGCCCGGCCAGAGGCTCTCCTTCGAACAGGGCGAGTGCAGCGGCGAACCTGTCGGTGGCGGTGGCCAGGTCGCCCGCCTCCTTGGCCCGCCGCGCCGCCCGGGTGTGTGCCTCGAGTTCCGCGGTGTCCAGTTCGAGGTCGTCGAGGACGAAGCGGTATCCGCCGCCCCCGCCGCGGATCACCGAGGCCCCCGGCCCGGCTCCTTGCGGATCGAGCGCTTTGCGCAACGCGAAGACGTAGCTGGGAAGTACACGATGGCCCGATCCCGGCAGCTGTGTGCCCCATACGTCGTCGAGCAGTTGCTCGTAGCCGACCGGACTGCCCCGACGCAGGACCAGCGCCACCAGCACGGCCCGCCTCCGAACGGGACCGACGTCCAGCACCGTCGTGCCGCGCCGTACGCGGACCGGGCCGAGTATCTCGACCCGAAGCCGCTCCGTCGCCCCGCCGCCCGACACGGCCCCTCGGCTTCCCCTCACTGCCACCTCGCACATCATCAAAATTTCATCCGCGCTGAAACACCTGCGGCCATGGTGGGCGGGACCGCGCGGGACCGGAGGCGAAGTCGCCTACGTGCAACGGAGTTCGGCACGGCGTCCCTCGGCTGTTCCGGGCGGGGAAGGAAGGCCATGAGGGGACCTTCCGTCCTTGTCCGGAACCAGGGGAACGCTCGCGAGGACCCGGGGCTGTGCGGGAACCAGTTCCGCTCGACCCGCCCGCGTCGTACGGCCCCGGGGGCCCGCAAGAACCCCCGCTTCTCACGAGGGTAGTGCTGCGGTACCCGTGGTCGGCACGTGAAAGAGGCAAGTCCAAGCCGTCAGCGGCAAGTTGGCCGAATGCAGGCCACGACGGCGCGACGCGCGGAACGGAAGCGAGGAACCGGCCGGCATGGCGAAAACCAAAGGGGCGCTGCTGCCGGTCTACGTACTGGCCGACGAATCCGGCTCGATGGCCCCCCACGAGGGAGATCTCTCCAGCAGCCTGGACTCGCTGTGCGAGGGACTGCGGGCCGAGCCCATGGTCGCGGCCGAACTGCGGCTGACGGTACTGGGCTTCTCAGACGACGTGCAGGTACGCCTGGCGATGACCGACATGCGCCACGAGACCAGCCTGCCCAAGACCAAGGTCCGGGGCCTGAGCAGCTACGGGGCAGCCTTCGAGGACCTGCTGACCCGGATCCCGGCAGACGTCCGACGGCTGCGCGACGCGGGTTACCAGGTCAACCGGCCGGCGGTGTTCTTCCTCAGCGACGGGCAGCCCACGGACAAGGAAGCCTGGCGGCAACCGCACGGCCGGCTCACCGACCGGGCGAAGACACCGACCGCCCCCGACATCGTGGCCTGCGGGATCGGCGACGCCCTCGCATCCACGATGGCGGAAGTGGCCACACGACCGGAGTTCGCGTTCGTGGTCGAGCCCGTGACCGACATCGGGCAGGCGGTCGCCGAGTTCTTCCACCCACTCACCGCAAGCCTCGGCCACGCGCTGGGCCCGGGTGCACAGGAACTCATGGTGCCCCGCCCGGCCCTGTTCGGCCCGGCGATCGACGAGGCCGGACGATGACCGCCGCCGGTCGCCGACGCCCACACCGCCACCTCGGCCTTCGCCGCCGAGCGCGGCCGCTTCTGCCTTCTTCACGCGTCGAGATGCGGCGCCGCGCACCACTGCTACCGGGCGAGGAACCGCTCGACGACCACCCCGGGGGACCTGCCCCGCACGCTGCCACAGCCGTACGTCCCCAACTCTCACGAGGGCGCGTCACGGATGGATATGAGAGGGAGTCATGACCGAACCGACCCCGAACGGCGAACAGCCTTTCCCGCCGGGCCCTTCGGCGGGCGGCCCGAGCACGCCACCGGCACCGAAAGTCCCCTCGACATCCGACACCCCATCACCTCTCCCTGGCCCGCCTCCTCTTCCGGAGGCCCCACCGCCACCCCCGACCAGCCCGGACGGGGCTGCCGTGCCCCCGGCTCCCCCTCAGCCTCCGGCGCCCGTCGGCCGAGCGACAAGCAGGCCGTGGATGACCCGGATCCAGGCCCTGACCGGAGGGCAACGCGTCTTGCTGGTCGGCGCGGTCGGCCTCGTCCTCGTGGCGCTGGTGGCCGGGCTCCTGTCGCTGACGTCCTCCGACTCCGGCAAGGCGCAGGCGGCCCGGCAGAACCTCAAGCCGTTCCGCGAAGCCGTGGACGGCCTGGCCGACGCACCCGGCCTGCGCTACAAGGACACCTCGACCCTCGGCATCACCGAGAACGAGATCAGCGTCACCGCCGGCGGCAGCCAGTTCGGCACCACCACCTCAGGGCGCAACGACCACGGCCGGGACGTGCTGCGCATCGGCGGCAAGACATTCACACGATGGCAGGTCGACCCCGCCCCCAGGAAGAACGTGGAAGCGGGCGAGAAGGCCCCGCCCAGCGAGTGGATCGTGGGGCTGGACGACGGCTCCGACCTCATGAACGAAGCACTGGCCCGCACCATCGCCCCGCCGAAACTGGCGGCCGTGCTGGACAAAGCCCTGAACGACCTGGAGAAGTCACCGCCGTCGGCAAGCGAGCCGAAGACGTCCCGCCAGAAGCCACTGCGCGTGAACGGAACGCCCGCGCTCGGCATCGACACCTCCGCCGGCCGCCTGCTGGTGACGAAGGACAAACCGCACCGCGTACTGAGGCTCGAGGCATACGACATTCGCGACGACCTCGCCGGCATGAAGGATCAGATCGAGAACGGACAGGAGCCGACAGCTCCCCGCACCATCACCACCGGCCCACTGGCCTCCGGTGACGCCGAGGGAATGGACCTGACCCCGATCCTCGCCGACGCCGCCGACAAGATGTTCGACACCCTCGTCGACTACGCGGACCAACTCAAGGACGCGACCGACAGAGGCATCACCTTCACCATGGACAGCGCGGGCGAGATGAACTGCGGCTCCTCGGGCTGCACCGCCACCCAGAGCTTCACCGGCAAGGTCGCCTCCATCGCCCGGAAGGAACGCGTCACCAAGGGCGAAGTCACCGCCGTGATGAACGCAACCTTCACCATCGACGGCAAGCCCGCCGGTCAGTGCATCAGCCCACAGCGCACCTTCCCCGTCCGGGGCAACACCATCTCGGGCACCCTGAAATGCTCCAATCCAGGAGCCGGCCCCCTCTACGCCTCGGTCGCAGCCCGAGTCCAGGCACAGGCCCAAGCCGATGCCCGGGCATGCGGCTGCAGAGTCCGCCTCACCTACCCACTCCGCGCCAACACCCTGATCGACGCCCGCGCCCTGGCCAAGGTGGAAGCGAAGAAACTGGCCGACCGAGCAAGGTCGGAACGGGACGCCGTGGACTGTGCCACACCCCACAGCTTCCCCTCCGGCACCCGGGTGCTGCTCGCCGACGGTGCCACCCGGGCCATCGAGGACGTACGCATCGGGGACCGAGTTGCCGCCAGCGACCCACAGGCAGGGCTGACTGCTGCACGGCCGGTGACCAACACCTTCACCACCGAGGGCGACAAGAACTTCACCCGGCTCACCATCACCACCGAGCAGGGCCCCGCCACCGTCACGGCAACGGACAACCACCCGTTCTGGCTCGCGGACAGCCGGCGATGGAGGAACGCCGGCGACCTCCGGGCCGGCGACGAACTACGCACCCCGAACGGCACCAGCGCGACCGTGACCGAGGCCCGCGACCAGCAGGGCCCACAACGCACGCACGACCTCACCGTCAAAGAACTGCACACGTACTACGTGCTGGCGGGGGCAACTCCGGTACTCGTTCACAACTGCGAGCCGTACAAAATTCCTCTGAATGAGAATGGACTGCCGGAAGGTGGCCACACAACAGGGACGGCAAGGCAGCCCTTGACGGGACAGAAACCGAATTCCGTCTACACGAGAACCGGAAAGGACGGCACTCCTGTCCAAAATACTATCTATGATCAAAATGGCAATGCTGTCGGGCACTTCGACTTCAAGACCCACCCCGGAACCCAGGGTCCGCACGGGCATGTTTTCAAGGAACCGGGAGTCGTTGCGGGGCATGGCCCCGGCGCCCCCCACGTTCCGGAGGCCGGACTTCCTCCAGGCTGGAATTTGAGGCCGTAGCGTCACCAGCTGACGGTACGTCGGCCCGCATGAGGGTCGGCGTACCGTGGCCCGTAGCTGCCATCCAGCAATAGCCTTCACCCGTCAGGGGCATCGCTCCCTGTGCCCCTTTGATTTTCCTGGCCGCACGGTGGACGCATCGTGCAATTATTGGATCGATTTCTTGAATCCGGCCGATGGGGTACCCCTCAGGGCTCGGCTATCATTGACAACCAGTGCATGTTATCCGGATATTTTTTGATTGACGGTATCGTTCGAATGAATAATCGAAGGGGTTGCGGGTGTCTTTTGTGAAGCTTGCGGCGGATGACCTCGACGGGTTTGTCGGGAGGTTTGGAAATTTTGAGGATGCTGTAATTACTGGAATTCAAATTAATTTGCCGAGGGGGTCGACGGTCGATCGAATTGCTGCGCTCGATATCCAGGCTGTGGATGTTACTTCCAACGATGAATGGAGGCTTGTCCGACTCGTGGTCGGAGGGGTCTACGAGTATTGTTTTACCTGCAGCAAACAGCAATCTTATTTTATCCTCTCGGATGGCCTGAAGCTGGACTGTGCATCTGGGCGATGCATCCTTGATCTTGATCCCGGACCGGATGAGTGGTTTCCGGGGCAGGTCGAGGAAAAAGGTGAATATTCCAAACAGTACCTCATCGGCACATGGTTCGGATATGAAATACTCGATGGTCCTTTCATCTGAGTAAATAGGGACTGCGGGGGAGTCCCTATTTCCCGGCATGGGCGAGAAAGCGATCACGTACGGAATCTGCGACATGGCCGCGAACGCCGGCTGCGTCGGAACCGATCACGGCGCCGCGGCGTCCGCCGTCGCCTCGATCCGGCGCTGGGGGCAGGCCCGTGGCCGACACGATCACCCTCACGCCCGCCGGCTGCTGATCACCGCAGACGGCGAGGGCTCCACCGGCTGCCGCCCCCGCGGCTGGAAGACCGAGCCCGCCCTCATCAGAGGGGACGCGACCTTAGGTAAGTCGTGGCTGATGGCCCGGAGGATTTACCCGCCGGGGCACCAGCCAGCTCACCGGCTTGCTACGGCTTTCCCTTCCATTTCGCCGGGACGAGCGGTACCGGCATCAGGAAGCAGACGAAAACGAGTTGGGCCACGAATTCGACCAGCAGAGGCTCGGCCGTGCTGCCGGCCAGACACGGCCAGATGAACACCAGCATCGGGACCACCAGCACCCCCCGAAACCGGGCCGGTGTCATCTTTCTGTGCCCCAGACCCGCCAGGATTGCGAGAAGAAGCGTCGGAATGCCAATGAGGGCGAGCATGCCGAGGGCGGTCCCAACAACTTGCTCGGTGGAGTCTTCCACCGGATCCAAGATCGAGATGATCGCCCACGCTGTGGCGTGCAGGAGCAGATACGTCAGGAGACATCGACCGATCCGGCCGAGCACACGGAGTATTCCAGGAACCGCAGGCTGTTCAGCTTTCTGCATCAGCATCCTTCCACCCACCACCCGTCTGTCCAGGGCTTGCTGACCTTTATCTGCACCTCGAACTACCCCCCCCCACGAGCCGCCAGAGCCGCCTGCCGGACAGGCTCACGGCGGCGAGTCGTCCTTCTGAGCGAGCAGTCGGCGGACCTGTGTGACCGTCACTGTGTTCGTTGTCGCCGCGTTCTGTCAGCTCTCCGCCCGTGCCCCTGCGCCGTGGCCGTAGGCACGACGGGCTGGATCCGGTGCTGCGGGGCGGTGGCCGAGTACTCCGCGGGCGCGCAGGTCGGCGAGCGAGTCGAGGTCGGGGCGGTACAGGGTGCCCCCGTCCAGATCCGCGGCGGCCGCCCGGACCCGGGGGTGAGCGGGGTCGGTGACGGTGGTGTCCGTCTCGACGGGGGAGTGGTGTTCGGCTGGGCCGGGGCCCAGCCGGCGGCGGGTCGTCATGCTCCCCGATCGTACGGACCACCGTCGAGACGTCCGTCACCACGTCCTGCGCCCACCGCATATCTGTTCCCAGGGGCCGGCGGACCGGAATTCGGAAGACCATCCAGGGCCCCGGCCTCACTCCTGCTGGGAGGGCATGACACGTCATCACCCCACCGCGCCTGCCACGGCGCTGACCGCGTGGGCCGAGTGCGGCATCGACTGGCGCGTCCACCTCGGCGACCCCGCCCAGGGCCCGTTTGGTTGTTGCACTGGCACCGGCCTCGATGAACGTTCGGCCCGGCCGCGGCCGCCCGGGCCCTGGCGCAGAGCGGGTGGCGGATCACTGGCCCCTGGAGGAAGACGCCGCCGACACGCGAGGGGCCGCTCATGCACGTGTGCAGGTGTTCCTGTCGGGCCTGAACCAGGTCCGCGCCATGGGGCCGTGCTGCTCGGCTTCGGTACGGCTGGCTTCGAAGGCGGCGATGGCGGCTTCGGTATCGGTGTGGGGCCAGGGGATGTCGCCGAGGACGCGGTGGTGGCGGGCCTTGGATGCGAGGCGGCCCTCGATGGGCAGCGGGTGGGTTCAGGGGGGAGGGTGTCGAACCGGGCGGCAAGGTCGGGGTGGGGCGACCAGGTGGGCGAGGAGGTCGGCGGGGTCGTCGTGGGCGAGGGCCGCGTGGAGCCTGTCGAGCGGGTGACGGGCGGTGGTGGGGAGATCGGTGAGGGCGGTGATCTGTCCGGCAAGGCGGCGCAGGGCGACGGCGTGGGTGCGGGCCCAGGTGGGAGTGGTGCATTCGGCGGCCCGGGCCCGGCGGGTGGCCGTCACGCGTTGCTCGCCAGTGGTTCCGGCGGGGCCGGGGCGGCCGCGCAGGTAGCGGCGTTCGGCTGCCTGGCGGCCGGCGGCACCGAGGGGGTGGGCGAGGTCTGCCCAGCCGGCGCCCGCGTCGCGGGCGGTTTCGGTCAGGCCGGTCTCCCGGTCGGTGAGTCGCTCGCGCACCCGCCGCAGCAGCATCAGGGAGGCCAGCGCCTGCTCCGGGCCGGGCCGGGGTCTCCGGGCACGCCCGGAGAGCCCCGCCGGGCGTCCCGTAGCGCGTCGCCCATGGCGCCGAGGGTCGCCGCGGCGGCGAGGAACGACGCCAGCCCGTGGGTGTTCGTGCTGGTCGCGGCCCATTGCTCGGCTGCGGTCACGGTCGTCTCCCCGGAGATGTCATCCAGTCGACGACATCGTGTTTGTCATCCATTGGATGACATGTTACAACGGTGTCAGTGAGGCGCATTGGCAGCAACTGCCTGAACCTGCTGGAGGTGTTTTCACAATGTTGATGCGCACTGACCCTTTCCGTGAGCTGGACCGGCTGGCGCAGCAACTGATGGGCCCGGGCACCTGGTCCCGCCCCTCGGCGATGCCGATGGATGCCTATCGCGAGGGCGACGAGTACGTGGTGGCCTTCGACCTTCCCGGCGTCGGCGCCGACGCGATCGACATCGACGTCGAGCGGAACATGCTCACCGTCAAGGCCGAACGCCGGCCGGTGACGAAGACCGATGACGTGCAGATGGAGCTGTCCGAGCGGCCGCTGGGCGTCTGCTCCCGCCAGATCACGCTCGCCGACACCCTCGACACCGAGCACATCCGGGCCGACTACGACGCGGGCGTGCTCACCCTGCGCATCCCGATCGCCGAGCGTGCCAAGCCCCGCAAGATCTCCATCGGCGCCGGTTCCGGCCGCAAGGAGATCTCCGGCTGACACCGGCCGGACGAGTGCGGAGGATGGGCACCCGACCCCTCCGCACTCCCCGGGCGATCCTGAAGAGGAAGGGGCGGCGGTCGAGATGACTCTGCGACGTGAAGCGTTCCTCGATCACGTGAAGGAACGCGGCGAATACGGCACCGAGGAGGAGGCCGAGCGTGCGGCCCGCGTGGTGCTCGGCCTGCTCGGCGCGCATCTGGTCGGCGACGTCCGCGCCCATCTCGCGGCGTGTCTGCCGGAGGGCTTCGCCCTGATCCTGCTCAACCCGCTGCGGAGCGCCGAACCGCTCTCCCCGGAGCGGTTCGTCCGGGCGACCGCCGCCTGGATCGAGGGCGCCACCGAGCGGACCGCGGCCTGGGACGTCGGCGCCGTGCTGTCCACCGTGGCCGACGCGGCCGGCGACGACCTGCTGGGGCAGATCCTGCTCCAGCTCCCCGCCGGCTACGACCTCCTCTTCGGACGTCCCCAGCCCACCTGACCGTGACGGGCGGTGCCACACCCCCGACACCACCCCACCCATCCCGGCTCCACGAAAGGCATGCACCACAGTGATCTCCGATGCGCGCGTACCGCTTGGGCACCACCCGTCGTACGGGACGGCGTACGAGCAGATGCTGGAGAAAGTCCGTTACGAAGGCGCCTACCCCACCCGCGAGCGGGCCGATGAAGCCGTCCGTCTGGTCCTCGCGGGACTGGGACGACAGCTGACCGGCGACGAACGCGTCGACCTCGCCGCCTGTCTGCCCCTGGAGGCCGCCCGCATCCTCACCACGCAGGTACCCGACCCCCGGCCCCTGACCGGCTGGGCCTTCGTCAAGGACCTGGCCACCCGGACCGGCGCCTCCCCGGCCACCACCCGCTGGGACACCGGATCCGTCTTCTCCGCCGTCGCCGCCCACGCCGGCCCCGACCTCACCACCCGCATCCTGAGGCAACTTCCCACCGGCTACGCCCTGTTGTTCGGCCGCGCCGAACTCGCCCCCGCCGCGTAGACGGGAGAGACGCGTACGGGCCACGGGCGCAACGACCGCCGGGACGGCCATCGACACCCGGCTGCGCCTCGCCTTCACCACGGCCGCGCCCGTGGCCCCGGCCGCCGCGATCGGCATCGAACCGACCAGCATGCGCCAAGCCGAAGAACTGCGGATGTACGCCGTCGGCAACGAGCTCGCCGCGCGGCTGACGCACACCCTCCGCGCCCTGGACCTCGCCAACCACAACACTCCCGTCGACCGCGCCCACGATGAGGAGGAAGACCTGGCCCGCCTGCCGCCTCATCGCCGCAGCCTGGTACCAGTTGCTCGCCCGCACCCCGATCGGCTCCGCGTGCACTCCGCTGTGCCTCACCGCACGCGAGGACCCCGACTCCTTCACCCTCGACCGCCTCCTGCAGCTCCCGCACCGCGACCTGGTGGCCGATGTCGTAGCCCACCTCCACCACACCGCGGACAGCCGGCTGCGAGCCCCGCGTGCCCGCCCCCGGCCCGAGGACTGCACACCGGCCCCGCGTTCCCCACACCTCCCAGATCACCGCCGACGTCGACCTCGTGGTCGACGGCCCCTCATCGACTTCAAGAGCGACAGGCGCCCGCACCGCTTCCCCGAGGCGAGTGCCCGGCAAGCGGTCGTCGCCGGGGTGCTGCTCTTGGTCCTGGTTGTCCGGTCCAGTCGAAACATCGCACCGGCCGGTCCCGCGACCAGTGCCGTGCAAGGTCACTCCGAGCATCGAAAAGCACGAGGGGTCAGGTCAACCCTGCATCTCCTGAGAACGGGTCGGCACCGGGGCGGTGTGGCGGGCCGGGGCTCCGAGGCGGAGACAGGGGAACTGCGGCCCGACCGCGGCTGCACAGGTGAGCGCGTGTCCGGCCTGCGGTACTACGAGTCTTTGCCTTACCGTGCCGGACAATTCGGCAATTTGGCAGTGTGGCGAGCAGGGAGGACAATTAAGAAGAGTGCGGGGCCCGGGTTCGTGTGCGATCGGGGAAAGTCGTGATCGTCATGGAGTCGTTCTGCTGATTGTGGTGTTCTTGGCCAAGATCGCCATTCTGTGGCCGCTCCGGGGCATCCTGATCACGATCGGAGCGATCCTGTTCCCGCCAGGTTGCCCGAGTCACCCGGTCGGCGGGCGACGGCACTGCTGGTACGCACAGCCGCACCGCCGTCGTACGACAACCGCCACGCTTGAACCGTCCCCTTTGAAGAATGGCAGGGGACCACGGCACGGGGCACTCGGCTAACGAGCGGAGGACCCAATGTCACCCATGGTCATCATTGTTATCGCTGTCGTACTGGTGCTTCTCCTGTGCATGGTGGCAGCGTGGATAGTCACCACACGCCGCCGGAAACTGCGGGAGCAATTCGGCCCGGAATACGAGCGGGCCGTGGAAGCCGAGCACGGCCGCCGGGCGGGCGAGCGCGAGCTGCGCGAGCGCGAGGAACGCCACGACGCGCTGGACATCAAGCCACTGCCCGCGCCTGTTCGCGACCGCTACACCCAGGACTGGACCCGGGTGCAGGAGACGTTCGTCGACCGGCCCGACGACGCGGTCCACGAGGCGGACCGGCTGGTGACCACGCTCATGAGCGAACGCGGGTACCCGACCAAGGGGTACGAGCAGCAGCTGAAGGACCTGTCGGTCGAGCACGGCCGCACGCTGGAGCACTATCGCGCCGCCCATGAGGTCAACGACCGCAGCAGCCGCCAACAGGTGACCACGGAGGAGCTGCGGGGTGCGATGGTCCACTACCGCGCGCTGTTCGGGGAACTGCTCCACAACGGCGAACAGCCGCGCAAAGACCAGGCATGAGCCCGCGGCTGTCGACTTGAGGATGACGACACCGGCCCGGTCGACGCCCGGCCACAACACGTGAGGAACGGGAGCGAAGAGATGCGCAACCAGGACACACCCCAGCAGGCCGAGGGCGTTCCGGCCACGGAGGACCTGACCGGTGCCCGGCAGGGCATCGGAGACGCGGCGCCGGGTTCGGCCGACGCCCCGCCGACGTACCCCGGGGAGGCCACGGCTGCCGATCAGGAGAGCCGGGAGGAAGACGGCGGGCGGGCAGCTGTCGGTGAGCGCCGGGAAACGGAACCGGGCGATGAGAACGAACCCCTGCTCGGAAACGAGCAGGAGGAATTCCGCGCCCGGTGGCAGAAGATCCAGGGCGAATTCGTCGACGACCCCCAGAACGCCGTCAACGCGGCCGACCAACTGGTCGCCGAGACGATACAGGCACTGGCCACGACCTTCTCCGAGCACAAGCGAGGTCTCGAAGGCCAGTGGCAACGGGGCGAGAAGGTGGCGACCGAGGATCTGCGCATTGCGCTCCAGCGGTACCGCTCGTTCTTCAACCGCTTGCTCACCACCTGACCGACCCGCCGCTGCCACGTCCGCAGGCCACTGACCGGCCGACGGCCCGATGCCCCGGCAGAAGGCGCACGAAGGATGGCCGACCATGAGTATCTCCAAGAAGGTCGCGCACAAAGTCGAAGTGGTCAAAGGCGGTGCCAAGAAGTCCGCCGGCCGCGCCACGGGTAGCCCGCGGCTACGCATGGAAGGACGCTGCGACCAGATCAAGGGCAACATCAAACAGGCCGGGGCGAAGATCAAGGACGCCTTCAAGCACTGACCACGGCCCTCCCCGACCGCAGGCCCCGGAGTCCGCGGTGGATACAGCGATGCCTCGCACTCCTCCAGGTTCTGTCTCTTTGGTCGGCCTCGGGCCCGGATGAAGGTGCCCGCGAGATGCAGAGCCGCCTGGTAGGCGATCGCGAGCTTGTCGGTTCGTGCGGCCAGGCCGTGCCACCGCTTGAGATGGTTGATGCACCGCTGCACGGTGTTCTGCTGCTTGTCTGCCTCGCTGTCGAAGCCTGATGGGCTCGGACGATGGTTCAGTCGGCCGACACAGTCCAGCCGATGTCGTCCTCGGTATCGGCTGCGGTCGGCAGAGCGCCGAGGGTGTGCTCCCAGGTGCCGTCGACGGCCCACTTGATCAGGCGCCCGTGAAGCAGGCTGGAACGGGCCGAGCTCGTCCGGCGGGCCCCGCCACGGCGAACCGGTGCGGTACTTCCACGCGATGGCCCCAAGTGTTCGGCGGTGGTCGGTCCAGTGCCGCCCGCGAACCGGATCGGCCGGCATCAGCGGCGCGATCCTGTCCCACATCGCATCAGTGATCATTAGTCGGACAGACGCATCCGGTCAACCGAGCAACCAGCCAGGTGGGCACGTGTCAGGACTGCCCGTCCCAAGCCGGAAGTTCGATGGCGGTGACAATGCTGCGGACACCCAGGGCCGCCCGCCGGGCCGGGGCTGTCTGGTCAACGATGACGGAGCAGCCGACCCACCGCCCGCCGCATTCCTCGACCATCGACCGCACAGCCGATGCCTGGCTACCCGTCTCGATCCAGTCGTCGACCAGCAGCACCCGGTCCTCGGGTCCCACCGCGGTTTGCTGCAGACGCAGCTCCTGGCGAGTACCCCGGTAGTCGGGGTCGCTGCGACTGGTGACCTTCTTCCCGGGGAAGATCCCCTCGCCCTTGCGTACCGCGACGAAGCCGACGCCGAGCTCGACGGCCACTGCCGCGCCCAGGAGGAAACCGCGCGACTCGATGCCGCCGACGGCCGTGACCCCGTCCTCTCGGAACGGCCCGGCCAGTTCACGGACTACCGCAGCAAGTGCGTTGGGGTCACGGAAGATCTGCCAGACGTCGGCGTGGCCGCCAATCCAACGGAAGCGTTCAAGAACCGGACCACGCGCGTGAGACACCACGATCGCGAGTCTGCGGCCGAACTGGCTGCCCGGGCAACCGGATTCCCCGCTCGTGGAAGACAAACGGGCAGGCAGTACTTTGCCCTCGCCATGATCCTCATCCGGGCCCCACGCTGACCAAGGAGACAGAGCCCGGACCGGGTTGGCCAACGACGCGTAGGCCGGGGTGAAGTACGGCTCGACCAGGTTTCTCTTCGCCCAGTGGCGCACCTTTCGCTCTTGTGGGCGGAGAGGTCGTCCAGGAGCACTGGCTCTGTCCGCGGTCTCACGAACACGTCGGACCCGTACCGCTGGGGCGGACCGGCGTATCAGTTTCCCGTGGCCCTCGGGCGCGTCGATGTGGATCAGACGCAGCTCCGAACCGTCCTCGTGCAGCTCCGTCCGCCGAGGCTCGTGCCCGGTGGCCACCAACCGGTCACCGGCTCGGGACGGATATCGCGGCGCCCCGGTCAGCGCACGATGCCCGCAGTCGTGGAGTCGGGCCGCCGCTGCCTGCTGTACGACGCTTCCCCCAGGCCCCTCACGTCCGCACGCCTTCGTTTGTTGGTGTTTATCAGTCGCCGTGGCTGCCGTTTCCGGGCCCGCTGCTGTGGTGGCCGGTGCCGGCAGTGCCTCCCCCGGACCAGCTGCCCGGGTCCAGTCCGTGGGCGAGGCTGTGGCCGCCGGTGGTGAAGTCGGCGTAGAGGTTGCTCAGCTCGCCGAGGAGTTGGCGGGTGAGAGCGTCGGCACCGGCGGTCAGTGCAGCTGCGAGTTCCGCGTCGGCGTCCAGGGAAGTTCTGGCGCTGGCGGGCATGAAAAGGGCAGGGGCGGAGAGGGCTGCCAAACGACGGCGACCGGTGATGCCCCGCAAGCCCGGATAGGCGGCACGGGCCAGGCCCGCAGCCTGGACGAGCATGGCAAGAGCCGTGTTGTGGGCGGCCACCGGCATCGCGGAGCCGGAGCGGACCACGCTGTCGAGACGGTCCAGCAGCGCTCGGCGGCGCGACAGGTCGACAAAGAGAATGTCGTGGCGGGCACGGCCACCGGGGTCGCGCCACCTGCGGACACGGACCACCTTCTGGTCCTCGAGCCGGGAAAGGTACTCGATGGTCAGGGAGCGCGGTGTCCGGCGCAGCCATTCCTTGGGGCTGGGCGGGGGAGCCGCCGCGCTCAGGCTGCGCAGGACATTGTTCAGGCGGCGGTCTTCGACGTGCTGGGAGCCTGTCACCTCGATCTGCCGGGGGCCGACTGTGATCCGTCCGGCCAGGCCCAGATCTACCAACTCTGAAGCCCGCAGGGCGAACCGGAGCCGGTCCTCGCCCCGTATCCGTATACGTCGCCTGCCCGGAACTATCGCGAGCAGGAGCAATTCATCCCCCAGAGCCATACATGCAAGGTAGGTGCAGAGGGCAAACCTCCGCAGCCCCTCGTGCCGGCCTTTCGTTGCCGGGATCGCCATTCAGGCCCACGTGCACAGGGAACGGCCGCACCGCGTGCCACGACCACCGCTCCTTATCGCCCGCCTCTACCAGCGGATGCCGAGGCGTCGGGGTCGGCCCGTCGTTGTTCGGTGAGTTTGTCGGCCCGTTCGCGGACGCTGTCGAGCCACGTGCCGAGCTTGACCACCACGCCTCGTCAGCGCCGTCCAGGCGGCCTCCCACGCCGTCCGCCTCCAGGCGTTCGAGGTGCTTGCGGGGCAAGTGAAGGTGCCCTTCGCGGGCGTGGTACTGCTGTGCGGCGCGGAGGTTGAGGGCACACATATCGTCCGGCGCACCGGCCGCGTGAAAGTCTGCGAACTCCTGCGGCTGTTGCAGACCGAACACGAGGGGACCGCCGCACGAGCCGAGCACCTGCGCGAGCAGATCGAGCGGCTCGCCACCTCCCTCGCCGAGACCGAAGCCCGCCCGGCCGAGCTCACCGCCACCCGCAAGGCCATCGACGCCCCACCCCACCCGACCACGAACCGGCCCCCGCACGGACCACCATCGCCACCGTCTACCAGCGCATCAGGACCGCGTTCAACGAGCACCCCGGCAAGGTGTTCCGCTTCCACGGTCTGCGCGAGCGCCTCGGCCTGCCCGCCGACGAGCCCTCGATACAACGTCACCCGCTCCCGCCCGGGACGGCACGCCCGTCAGGGATTCCTCGAGCAACCCGGACGCGACCGCTACCAGAAACGGACTTAACGCGCTCTCAGGAATGGCGAAAGGTCCGGCGGGCGTGCGGGTTCTGGTGGGTCGAGGGCGAGCAGTACATGGCGCGCGCCCTGGAGCTCGGGCTGCGGCGCGCGTGGCGCCGGGTCAGGTTCGGTATCTGCCCGGCGGACCTCCACCGGTCGCATTGACCGTTCCGCACACGAACTGGCGGGCCCGTAGTTCCAGTCGTACACGCTTACCTGCGACCGAACGGTCCGCCAGAGCCCGCGGGTGGTAGCAATGCATCCTTGAGGATCTTCGTCCACAGTCGGGGACATGCGGCCGACGAGGCTTGCGACCGCACAGCCCGTCGAACCTCCGTACCCCTGAGTGCCACTCGCTCGGCCTGAACCCCCGCCACCTGGCAACAGAACGTCCGCGATGCGAACCACACCCATCACGCAAGTCCGATGCCCAACTACCCCCAAGTTGGCGACAGGGCCCAGAAGTTGGACCAGAACCCTCAGTAATCAACGAAGTCACCACCAGGTCCTCCGCGACGACCTGGCCGAAACCTCCGGCAGGACGGGCACCACCTCAGCGCACTCCGGCCGGGTTGAGTAAGTCGCTGCTCGGGGCAGGTTGTCAGGGCTTCCCCCGGGCTCGCCCAGGGGCAGGTCCGGGCGGCGGAACGACCCGTGGCAGGGCTTGCCCGGCTCCTGGTCGCGAGCCTCGCCTCCGGCGATCGGGGGTGGAGATGCAGGAGGCATCCTCCTGCGCGACAGTGGTGGGAGGGGGAAGCCCATCACTCTCGACTCTCGGGAGAGCCATGATCATCAAGATGCTGCACGAGAAGGGCCTGAAATCCGAGCACGCATACTGCGCCGGCTTTCTTTCTGTCGGTTTGGCCGTGGCCTCGTGGGCCGGGTCGCTGAAAGCGGAGTGCCGCGGGCTCGGGCGCGCGGATCACTGGGGCATTTTTGTCGGCGAGTGGGCACCGACCTTCTTCGCGATCGGCCTGGCCCTTGCGAACTATGAGCACGACGACCGGGAGTCCTCACCCGAGTCGCTGCGCTCCGTGGCCGACTGAGGCCGAGGGCGCGAAACGCGCAGTCGGCAGTCGGCAGACGACGCGGTCAAAACACCCGGTGTCTTCGGCGAACGGGCTCGGCACGCAAAGAGATGCCGAGCGACGACACGGCCGATGGTGAAGGCACACCGTCGGGCCGGCGAACGCCACGCCTCGGACACTTCGCAGGACCGGCCCGGCGCACCCGTCAACAGGCGCTGTCGGCGAAAGCATCGACGGCGGCGCGGGGCGCCGGGAAAACCCCATGTGTACGCGGCGAGCAGGCACCTCCCGCAGCCGACCGACCGCCACCCGCCCTGCCACCCGTCGGCGGGACATGCGGGGAGCCCGGGAGCGCTCCTGAGGAGCTGCCAAGGTCTGCGGCCTACCTCCTCGGTCCCGCAGCGCACCAACGGAGACGGCGCTGCCACGTCGGCGCAGCACACCACGGATCCAATCCTCGGGACCGACCCGTTCGCCCGGCGAAACCCCACCCGCCGAAAGCAGCACTTCGGAAGCGGGACCGAGCCATGAACCCCCGCGAGGAGAGGCCCGGTGGCCTGCTGATCGTGATTCTTGTCGTCGTGGTACTTGTGGCCGCCTTCTTCCTCGCCTTCGCCTTTCTGGTATGACACAAGGACGGTGGTTCCACGCTTGACGGTGCGGGGGAGGGACCCAGTGGTTTTTGGCGGTCGTCGTTGCCACTGGGCCTTCCGGAGGGCAGAGACCGTGCTGCCGAAGTCAGGGTGCCCCTGCCTTCGTCCGGTGCCGGACAGGGCGAGAAGAGCACCTTCGGATTCGTGGACGATGAAGGCGCTGCTCACCGCGATCACCGAGCACGGACCGGTCGCCGCCTGGACCGAGGTGATCGTGCCGACCCTCCAGGCGGTCGATCGCAAGCGGGAGACGCCGGGCGAGAAGTCCGTCGAGGTCGAGCGCTTGCTGTCCTGGCACGTCTTCGGCGCGCTGCGGTGCTCCATGCCCCACCCGGTCGCCACCCGGGTGGGCGCCACCCGGGTGGGCGCCGCCCCGGTGCTCGCCTGCGTCCCGGGGAGAACCACACCCTGTCGTTGGAAGTGCCGGCCGCGGTCGGGCTGTGGGCGCAGTGCCGTACCACCGTCGGCCGGCCGGGGGCCCAGTACGTCGCAGCCATGGAGTGGGGAGTGCATGGGGCCCGTCGCAGACCGGGAATGTTGATGCTGGGACCTGGCTGGGCGGGCAGGCGGCGGGCCCGGCGCGTTCGTCGGGGCTTGCCGGGGCGGTTGCCGCTCTGGAGCCGTCGGCCTCCTCGTGAGGGGTTGCCGTCCGAGGGCGCTTGGTCGTGGTGCCTGGGCAGCGGCCGGGAAACATGGTCCGCTGGACCAGTGGTCGCGGCCGCGTCGTTCGTCCACGGGCGAGCGTTGCTTTCGCGTCACGCTTCGGCACGGGCTGTGCCCACGGATTCAGTGGTACCGGCCGAGGATGGGGCCGAGCGGACGGCCGTGATGTGCGGGTGCCAGGGGTACGGCGTCGACCGAGGAGAAGCATGAGCGAGGAACATCGTCGGGCACCGGACGTGGTCGTCGTCGGTGCGGGCCTGGCCGGCCTGGTGTGCGCGCTGGACCTGTGCCGTACTGGATGGCGGGTGATTTTGCTGGAGGCGTCCGACGGTGTGGGCGGCCGCATGCGCACGGACCGGCGGGACGGGTTCCTGCTGGATCGTGGTTTCCAGGTGTTCAACACCTCGTATCCGCAGGTGAAGCGGCGTATGGATCTGAGGGGCCTGCGGCTGCGGCCGTTCACCGCGGGCGTCGTCGCGCACACGTCGAAGGGGCCGGTACGCCTCGCCGACCCGACGAGGGAGCGCGGTGCGGCGGGGGCTCTGCTGACGGGGCGGGTCGTCTCGCCGCGTGATCTGGCCGCGCTGGCGGCTCTCACCGCGCGGGACGCCGTTCTGCCCGCTTCCGTCGCCGGACGGCGCGAAGACGGTTCCACCTCGGCGGCCCTGGCGCGGGCGGGAGTGTCGGACGCCGCAGTCGCCGACATCCTGCGGCCGTTCCTGTCCGGCGTCTTCCTGGAGGACCGGCTGGAGACCTCCGCACGCTTCTTCCACCTGGTCTGGCGGAGCATGGTCCGAGGGACCCTGTGCCTGCCGGCGCAGGGCATCGGCGCCGTCCCGGCCCAACTCGCCGACGGCCTGCCCGACGGCGTACTGCGGCTCGGGACTCCCGTCGCCGAGGTCACCGACACCGGAGTGCTCCTGGAGGACGGGAGCGAGGTGCCGGGCCGCACGGTCGTGGTGGCGACGGACCCGGCGACCGCCACCCGCCTGCTGCCGGGCCTGACCGTACCGGACACACGCACCGTCACCACCTATTACCACGCCATCGGCAGGACACCGATGGCCGAACCGACGCTGATGGTGGACAGCACCGGAGCGATCCTGAACACCTGCGTACTCAGCGAAGTCGCTCCCACGTACGCGCCCCGCGGCGCTGCGCTGATCTCCACCTCCGTACTGGGAACCGACCTCCCCGGCAGGGCGCAGGCGGTGCTGTGCCGTCTGGCCGAGCTGTACGGCACCGACACGAGCGGCTGGCAGCAGATCGCCGCCCGCACGGTCGAGGGCGCGCTGCCCGCGATGCTTCCCCCCTGGCCGCTGAGCCGCACCACCCGCCTTCGCCCGGGCAGGTACGTGTGCGGGGACCACCGGGCGACCGGATCGGTGCAGGGCGCCATGGCGTCGGGCGCGCGCGCCGCGCGCGAGGTGGCCGCCGACCGGGGGCAATGAGGTGACGCCGGGGTGGGAACGGCGTCCGGCCGCATCCGCGGACGGCCCTGGACGCGAAGCGGTGACGATCGGATGAACTCGTTGGTCGTATCGAGGGGTGAAGCGTGGAACCGAGCGGTGGCCGTGTCCTGGTGTCCGGTGCCACGGGAGTGCTGGGCGGTGCGATCGCCGCCGAACCGGCCGGCCCGGGCGCCCGCCCGGCCTCCGCCGGACGCGACCGCGGCCGCCCGGCCCGTACCGCGCGGGCGTATTCCGGTGCCCCGGCCACCGGCTTCGAAGCCCACGGTCCCGGGTCGTGCGTCCGGGCCATGCATGAAGCGGCAGCCCTTCAAGGGCCGGGCACCGTCGTCGCGTTCGGGGTGGTGGCCTTCGGAGCGGCCGAGGAGATCGGTGACGAGGCCGCGGAGCACCTGATGACGGCCGACCACCTCGCGCCCGCCGTGTTCTTCCGCGCCGCGCTCGGCAACCCGCGACGCGGTGCGGCGATCGCCGCCCTCACCGGCGTGGCCGTCGAGCGCCCGCAACCCCGAATGACCGACCGCAGCGCCTCCCGAGCCGCGCCCGCCGCATGGCCGGAAGCCGTCCGCCCCGAAGCACGGAGCGCCGGTGCCGCGGTACCGGAGAACCGGCCGGGGCACCTCGGCACGGGCTTCGCCACTCGCCCCGTGGCAGGCACCGCCCCGCCGCCGGAGGGCGGCGACCCCCGTCACGCCGCCGGCGCCGTCGCGGACGCGCCGGAGGACGGCTTCGGGCCGCCGCACCCGGGCCCCGGCAAAAGCCCCGTCGCCGAACGGCGGGCCGGGTGACCCCCCGCTCCGCCGAGGAATCCGACGTGATCGTCATCGGCGGCGGTGCGGCCGGTCTCAGCCTCGCCCACCGGCTGACGGAGAACGGCGCCGCCGCTGTGACCGTGGTCGAGCCGCCGGACGGTCCGCTCCGCCCCGCGGAACGGACCTGGTGCTACTGGGCCGCGGGCGTCGACGGCCTGGAAGAGGCGGTCAGCGCGTCCTGGTCCGTGCTGCGTCTGCACGGCGCCGACCGCCGGCCGCTCGTCGTCGGACCTGCCCCGTTCACCTACCGCATGGTGCGCTCCGCCGACTTCGAGCGGCTGGTCCACGGCTGCCTGGCCCGCTCGGACGGCGGGCGTCTCCTGCGCGCGACGGTGGAATCGGTGCGCGGTGTGCCCGAAGGTGCGGAGGTCCGGTGCACGCTGCCCGGGGGACGGACCGTGACGCTGCGCGCCCGGCGGGTGTTCGACTCGCGGCCGCTGCCCGCCCTCCCACCGGCGCGCACGCAACTGCTGCAGCACTTCCGCGGCTGGTTCGTACGTACCGGCACCGACCGGTTCGACCCCTCGGTCGCGGACCTGATGGACTTCCGGGTCCCTCAGCCGGCGCACGGACTGGCCTTCGGCTACGTCCTGCCGCTGGCGCCGAACCGGGCGCTCGTGGAATACACCGAGTTCTCCGGCAACGCGCTGACCACCGAGGCGTACGAATCGGCTCTCGGCCACTACTGCCGGGACGTCCTCGAACTCGGCGCGCTCACCGTGGAGCGGGCTGAGCAGGGGATCATTCCCATGACCGACGCCCGCTTTCCGCGTCGGGCCGGTCCCGCCCACTTCCGTGTCGGAACCGCGGGGGGCGCCACTCGGGCGGCCACCGGCTACACCTTCGCGGCGGTACAGCGACAGAGCAGGGCCATCGCCGCCGCCCTGCGCCACGGGCGCACCACCGTCCCCGCCCCCCACGGGCGGAGGGCCTCGGCCATGGACGCGGTCCTGCTGCGTGCCCTGGACACCGGGCGCATCGACGGCCCGCGCTTCTTCACCGACCTGTTCCGCCGGGTCCCGGCGGAACGCCTGTTGCGCTTCCTCGACGGCGCCACCTCCCTGCGGGAGGAGTGGGGCATCGGGCTGCGCACCCCTGTCCTGCCGATGCTTCGCACGGCCGCCGAACTGCCCTTCGTGACCCGACGCCTTCAGCCCTTCGCAAGAACCGGAGACAACCACCGATGAGCCTCCTGCGCGAGCACGACCTGGCCCGCGCCTTCGACCACGCCGCCCGCACCTACGACATCCTCACCTCTCTCAACCCCGGCCACCACACCGACCTCCTGCGCTCGGCCCGCCGGCTCCGGCTCCCCGACGGCGGCGCCGGACTGCACGTTCTCGACCTCGGCTGCGGTACCGGCGCCTCCACCCGGGCCCTGCTCAGGGCCGCGCCCCGGGCCCGGATCACGGCTGTGGACGCGTCGGCGGCCATGCTGCGCCGCGCCCGGGCCAAGCCGTGGCCCGCACGCGTGCGGTTCCTGCACCTGACCGCCGAGGAGGTCACGGCGGCCGGCGAGGGCCCCTTCGACGCGGTCTTCGCCGCCTACTTGTTCCGCAACGTCACCGACCCGGACGCGGTCCTGGGCAGCTTCCGGGCCCTGCTGCGGCCGGGCGGGCGTATCGGCGCCCACGAGTACACCCTGAGCGGCCGGCGGCTGCACCGGGCGTTGTGGACGGCGGTGTGCCACGGCGTCGTCATCCCGGCGGGCACGCTCACCGGCGACCGGGCCCTGTACCGCCACCTCTGGCACAGCGTCATCGCCTTCGACACCGCCCCCGCCTTCGCCGACCGGCTGACGCGAGCCGGCCTGACCGGAGTGCGCGTGGCCCCGGTCGCCGGATGGCAGACGGGCCTCGTGCACACCTTCCTCGCCCGCAACGGCCCGGGCCCGGCACGCCCGACCACGGCAAGGGAGCGGGTCCGGTGACGGCCCGCCGTACCACTGCCGCCCGACGAGGCCGCGACCGCAAGGCCGAGGTTCTGGCGCCGCCACCCGGCAGGGACCGGTTCCAGCGCGGCGACGAGCCGTCCGTCGCGGTGATCGGCGGCGGGATCGCCGGCCTCGCCGCGGCCACCCTGCTGGCCGAGCGGGGTGCCCGCGTGACCCTGTACGAGAAAGAGGACGTCCTGGGCGGCCGGCTCTCCGGTCGGCCCACCGGACTGGCGGACGGCTCCTCCGCGACCATGACCCGCGGGTTCCACGCCTTCTTCCGCCAGTACTACAACCTGCGCGGGCTCCTCCGTCGTACCGACCCCGCCCTTTCGCGGCTCACGCCGCTGCCCGACTACCCCCTGCGGCACAGCGGCGGCCTGACCGACAGCTTCGCCCGGGTCCCGAGAACGCCGCCCTTCAGCGCGCTCGGTTTCGTCGCCCTCAGCCCGAGCTTCGGCTGGCGGGACCTCGCCGCCATGGACGCCCGGGCGGCCCTGCCGCTGCTCGACGTGCGGGTGCCCGAGGTGTACGAACGCTTCGACGAGGTCACCGCAACCGGTTTCCTGAACGGCGTGGGTTTCCCGGAAGCCGCGCACCACCTGGCGTTCGAGGTGTTCTCACGCAGCTTCTTCGCCGACCCGTGCGAACTGTCCGCCGCCGAACTGCTGCTGATGTTCCACATCTACTTCCTCGGATCGGCCGAGGGACTGCTCTTCGACGTACCGGGCGAACCCTTCCCCCGGGCGCTCTGGGACCCGCTCGGCGACTACCTCCAGCGCCTCGGGGCGGACATCCGCACCGGCACCCCCGTCCACGGGGTGCTCCCCCTCGGCAACGGCGGAGCGCACGTGCACACCGACACCGGCACCGGTCGCCACCAAGCCGTGGTGCTCGCCCTCGACCCCGGGAGCCTGCGCCGGATCGTCGGCGCGTCACCCGGCCTCGGCACGTCCGACTGGCGCGAGGACGTCGCGGCCCTGCGCACCGCACCGCCGTTCCTCGTCTCCCGGCTCTGGCTCGACCGGCCGGTCCGCGCCGACCGGCCCGGATTCCTCGGCACCAGCGGCTACGGCGGGCTCGACAACATCAGCGTCCTGGAGCGGTACGAGGGCGAGGCCGCTCGCCGGGCCGCACGGACCGGGGGCTCGGTCGTGGAACTGCACGCCTACGCCGTGGACCCGGCGGCCGAACCGAAGGAAGTGCAGGACATGCTCGTCGACCGGCTGCATCAGGTGTATCCGGAGACCCGCGAGGCGTGCGTCGTCGACGCCCGGCACGAGTGGCGCTCGGACTGCCCGCTCTTCGGGGTCGGCTCCCACCGCCGGCGACCCACCGTGCGCACCCCCCATCCGTGGCTGACCCTGGCCGGCGACGGAATCCGCTGCGACCTGCCCGTCGCCCTCATGGAGCGGGCCGCCACCACGGGCTTCCTGGCCGCGAACGCCCTGCTCGCCGACCGGGGGGTGCGTGGCCAGGTCCTGTGGACGGTGCCCCGGGCGGGCCGTTCACCCCTGCTCCGGGCCCTCGGAGCCGTCACGGGGCGCCGTCCGCCCCGCTGACCGGTCAGCCGGGGAACCGCCCGGTGCTGCGCAGCGTCCAGCGCCGTTCGGCATAGGCCAGGTCGTCGCGCCACAGGCGGCCGGCCGTACGGCGCATCAGCGGGCGCAGCACGGGGGCGGCGGCCCGCGCCAGGGCGAAGCCGGGGCGGTCCGACACGGCGACGACCGCCTCGACCACGGCGGTGCGCGGACGTTCGTGACCGGGCCCGGTCAGCGGCGTCGCGTGTGTCTCGACCACGGACGTGGCGCCCTCGCCGTCGGTGATGCGCATGACGACCGTGCGCGGCTCCGGCGCCGTGAACTCGGCCCGTACCGGAACCACGAGCCGCCCGGCCACCCGGAAGGAGACATCGACGACGAAGGCGTCGTCCTCGGCGCCCCGCGGCTCCCGTACCACCGCCAGGTCGACGAACGAGTACGGGTGGAACCACGAGCCGTGCCACGGATCGAGCCGGTTGGCCACCACGTCCTGCGGTTCGCACCGTCCCACCGCCGTGAACACCGCGTCCACCCCGCGGCCCCCCGCCGGTCGAGCGGGCACGACAGGCCGCTCGGTGGGCTCCTCGCCCCCCACCGCGTCCAGCCGCACCCAGACGAGTACGCCGTCGTCGTGCACGGGAAACGGCTGCCAGCCGACGGACGGGGAACCGTCCAGGGCGAGCCCGTGCCAGTGGCAGACCAGCGTGCCGCACACCACCCGGCCGTCCCGCAGCGGAGCGCCCAGGTGCGGGCAGACGCCCGGACCGGCATGGGGCTCGCCGTCCTCCGAGCGCCACAGCACGACCTCCACGCCACCGACCGTCCGGCCGCACGGGCGATCGTCCGCGCGCACGTTCCGGGAGGCACCGACCACGAACCAGTTTCCGGACGGACGGGCGGACGCCCGCTCGAGGGCGTCGGCGACGAGCGCCGGTCGTGCCTGGTGCCAAGTCGGTTGCTGCGCCGCCCAGTCCGGGCCGGTCCTCCGCCGCCGCAACGGCGGCGACCAGCGCTTGCCGTCCCTTCGACCGCTCACCGCACCGGCCCCTTCCACCCGGCTGCCGGACCACTCGCCGGGGCCGCTCGGTGTGCGGCGCGAGCGAGCCACCGGGCACCGGCCACGCGCAGTGCACCGGCCGCGGCCGTTGCCGCCCGACGCCGACGCGACACCACCGCACGGCGATGCAGCACGGTGTAGTCCTGCTCGGCGATCGCGTCGAGAATCCCGCCGTAGAGGGTGGACGCGGCACGGATGCAGGGGCGCACCCGCGGATCGAGCATCGCGATGCCCGGCTCCGCCGTCCGGTACACGCCCCGCGTCATGGCCTCCGCCGCGACGAGAGCCGCGCGGATCCGAGGATCGTGCCGCCCGGTGCGCCGGCTCCACTCCAGCAGGGGCCGGTCCACGCCGTGCGCGGCCAGCAGATCACCGGGAAGGTAGACGCGGCCCCGGTCGAGGTCCTCACCCACGTCGCGCAGGAAGTTGGTGAGCTGAAACGCCACACCGAGCGCCGCCGCGTGCGGCGCAGCCTCCTCCCGGGCCGTGACCGTACCCAGGACCGGCAGCATCTGCAGCCCGATCACCGCTGCCGAACCGTGCACGTACCCCTGCAGATCGGCGTAGGTGGGGTAGTGGGTGACGGTCAGGTCGGCCCGTATCGAGGACAGGAAGTCGGCGAAGAGGGCGTGGTCGATGTCGTAGCGGTCGGCGGTGTCCGCGACGGCCCGGACCACCGGTTCGTGGCCCGCTCCGGCGCGCAGCCCGGCGGCCAGGTCGTTCTCCAGGCGCCGCAGCAGCCGGTCGCGCTCCTCGGGCGCGCGATGGCGGTCGTGGTCGTCCACGATGTCGTCCGCCCAGCGGGCGAAGCCGTACAGGGCGTGCACGGCCGAGCGGCGTTCGAGGGGCAGCAGGCGGGTGGCCAGGAAGTAGGTCCTGCCGTGGCGGGCGTTGAGTCGTCGGCAGTGGGTATAGGCGGCGCGCAGTGCGGGATCGGTGATACCGGCGGCGTCCAGTTCACGACGGGACATCAGTACCTGCCGGGTCCGGAACGAGGGACGCGTCGGTCGCGGTCGAGGACGGCGCGGTCCGCGCGGGCCGGGTACCGGTGCCGCCGGTGACGCGCATGGCGGCGAGTTTGCCACTGATGAGTACGGTCGGTACGCCGACGCCCGGAGTGGTACCGCAGCCGCCGAGCACCACGTTGTCCAGCCCACGCACGAGGTTGCGCGGGCGGAACGGTCCGGTCTGGGCGAAGGTGTGGGAGACGGAGAAGGGGCTGCCGGCGGCGTGGCCCTGCCTCGCCCAGTCGAGCGGTGTCACCAGAAGCTCTTCCTGGATGCTGTCCGCGAACCCGTCCAGGCCCCGGCGCTCCAGTTCATCCACCAGGCGGTCGCGGTAGCGCGGGCCGAGGCCCCGCCACGCGGCGGCCGTGGGACCGACCGTTGTGTTCGGACAGGGGGCGAGGACGTAGTGGAGGTGGCGTCCCGGCGGTGCCAGGGCGGGATCGTGTGCGGTCGGGCGGGTGATGAGCAGAGAGGGGTCGCTCATCAGCTCGCCCGTGCGGGTCAGCTCGTCGAAGGTGCGCTGCCACGCGGCGCCGAAGGAGATGGTGTGGTGGGCGAGGTGCGGCCAGGTGCGGTCGGTTCCCGCGTGCAGGATCACGGCGGACGGTGAGTGACGCAGCCGTGCCGGCCGCCGGGGCGCCCGCCCCAGCAACCCGTAGGCGGCGGGGAGTTCGCACGTGAGAACCACCGCGTCGCAGGGGATGCGCTCGCCGGAGGCCAGGCGGACGGCCCGTACTCGGTGCGCGGAGCGCTCCAGCGTGCGCACTTCGGCAGTCCAGCGCAGATCGGCACCGGCTTCCGCCGCCGCGTCGGCCATGGCGCGGGGGAGTGCGTGCATTCCGCCCCTGGGGAACCAGACGCCGGCCACGGTGTCCATGTAAGCGATCACGGCATAGGCCGCGAGTGCCCGGGCCGGGGCCACCCCGGCGTACAGGGCCTGGAAGGAGAAGACCCGGCGCAGGCGCTCGTCGGAGAGGAAGCGGCCGATGCGGCCGTCCAGCCGCCCGAAACCGCCCAGCGCCACCAGCCGGGCCAGATCCGGGTGCAGCAGTTGAAAGGGCGAGTCGAAGTTCGTGTCGATGAAACGGCGCATCTGGACCCGGTACAGACGTTCCAGCCACTGCCGCAGGTCGCGGTATCCGGCCGCCTGCGCCGGTCCGGCGAAGCGCCGTACCTCCGCCTCCATCGTCTCGCCGTCGGTGTGCACGTCGAGCGAGGAACCGTCCGCGAAGCACGCCCGGTAGGCCGGGTCCAGAGCCGTCAGCCCGACGCGCCGGTGGAGGCTGTCCCCGACGGCGGCGAACGCCTCGTCGGCCAGGTGCGGCATGGTCAGCACCGTGGGGCCGGTGTCCAGCTCGTAGCCGCCCAGTCGCACCCGGCCGGCCCGGCCGCCGGGGTGGGCGTCCCGTTCGACGACGGTGACCCGGCGGCCCGCACCCAGCAGGTGCAGGGCACAGGCCAGCCCGGACAGCCCGGCACCCACCACGACGACGTGGTCGGTCGGCCCCGGCACCCTCTTCACGCGTCCTCCTCGGCACGGCGCCGGGCCGCGCCCGTCGCGCGCGGGACCGGCGCGGCGAACTCGTGCCGCACCGCAGGGCGTGCGTCGGCGCGCTCGAAGTGCGCGAGGCTCATGCCGGTCAGCTTCCCGATCTTCGCCCCCACCAGGTCCCGGGCGCCGGTGCGCTGCAGAGCGGCCCGTACCCGCCGGACGGCCTTCTCGGACTTCGGGCCCGCGTCCGGAGCCGGCGCCGTGGCGGCCCGGTGATCACCGGCGGCGTCGGCGAGCCGGACGGCGACGGCACGGGAGTGACGCAGTCGTTCGTCGAGCGCCTGCTCCAGGACTGCCCCGACGGCGTCCGCTGCGTCGATCGCGGTGAGAGGGTCGTCGACGAGTTCGGCCGGTGGGGCCGCCGTCGGCGGGTGTCCAGGCATGCACAACCCCTTCTCGCTCTTGGTTATCCGCACGGCACCGTTTCCGCCGACTGTCCTGGCACGGACGCACTGATTCCTTGCCCGTCCGGCACCCGACGCAGACCGAGCTCACCTCAGCGGCGCAACAGGGGGGGATCCCATGGTGGTGCGTCGCCCCGCGCGTTCCTGTCCGCGCACGTCCGCGAGGTCGGTGAGCCGGTCCCACGGCCGCGCGGGCCGGGCGACGCGCCGGTTGCCGGCCAACGGGTCCCGGTGCCGGTCGAGGAAGGCCCAGCGGTCGGCGGCGTACGGGCACGCGTGCTCGCCGGTGGGGTCGCCCGGCCGGTAGACGCACGGGACGCACGCGCCGCTCATGCGGTTCACCCGGGCGCCGCCCCACGTTCAGGGCCTGGTCGTCGGCAGTCGACCCGGACGGCGCCCGCGTCCGGGGCCTTCCACCAGCCGGGCAGCGGGGCGGTGCGCCGAAGCTCGTTGGAGCGCGGGTAGCCCTCCGCGCGGACAGCACGAGGTGGGCCTCGGCCCGGTGGAATCGACGCCTGCGGAGGACGGAGCGCGCCTCGATCATCAGCAGGAAAGTGCCGAGACCGGTTCCTTCCTCACCACGCCCCCTGCCCGCCAAGTTTTCCGGTCAGGGGCTGATGTACTCCACACCGGTGAACGCGATTGCGGGAGCGCCGTTGCTGTTGGGCTCGCCGTGTGCTTCCACGGCGAAGTAGAAGGCTCCCTCCGTGGTGGGGAAGCAGAATTTCTTGCCCAGCAGCTTCTGGATGGAGAAGTCCGTGATCACCGGGCCGGGAGCCTCGCGGCATGCCTTGAGTGTGGTGGGCCGGGCATCGACGGAACGGGTGAAACGGGCATCCGTTCCGAGGTAGAGGGAAGCTACACGTTTTTCGCAGCTCTCGATCCGGTAGCTGATGGTTGCGCCGAAGACCGGTTCGTCCAATTGCTTGGTGCTGTGCGATTCGCTTCCGTCCATCAGTGCGCGATGGGAAGTGTGGGCGACCTGGCCCAGGACATCGGTCTTCTCGCGATATCCCACTTCGGCGGGATAGGTGCCCACGTGAGTGCTGGTGTACTCGGCCGTGACCCGATCGCCGAACCGGGAGACCTCTTTGCAGGTGGGAGGTTCCAGGATGCTCTGTTTCGTCTTCGACACCTCATTTTCTGACGGCTCGTCAGTTCGGGGAGAGGTACTCCTGGAGGCATTCCCCGATGTGTCGTCGCTGGGCGACGTCGAAGGCGAGCAGCCCGCTAATGTCAGCAATACCGCAGCGACGGAAGCCGCGTACCGTAATCCACCTGTCACACTTGCCTCCCCGGGACAGCAAGACGCCAAGCAGAGCTTACTGATCGTTTCAGAATGAAGTCCGGAGTCGTCTCAAGCAAATGATGCTGCAGGCGAGTTGAAGCAGACCGAGATGGAGGTCGGCGCGTATC
>NZ_JBIAQQ010000037.1:0-67808 GCF_042889165.1 Streptomyces sp. NPDC002669
TCTCCGCCCCCGTCATTGGTGACCGCGCCACCCGCGATCACACACACCACGTCGTCCCCGTCCGCGACCGCGTCCACCAGCCGCTTCAGCACGACAAGACCGCCGCCCTCACCCCGCACATAACCATTCGCCCGCTCGTCGAACACATACGCCCGACCATCCGGCGACAGCCCACCGAACTTCGACACCGCCACCGACGACTCCGGCGCCAGCATCAGGTTCACACCACCCGCCAACGCGAGCGACACCTCACCCCTGCGCAGCGCCTGGCACGCCTGGTGGACCGCCACCAGCGAGGACGACTGACCCGAGTCCACCACCCATGACGGGCCGCGCAGGCCCAATGCGTACGACACCCGGTTGGCGATCACGCTCCGCGCCAGACCCGTCGAGGTGAACGCCCCGATCCCCTCCACACCGGCCCGCCGCGACAACGCCGCGTAGTCATCGGCCATCGCCCCCACGAACACACCGGCCGGGGTGCCGGAAAGCTTTCCCGGTACCAGCCCGGCGTTCTCGCACGCCTCCCAGGCCAGTTCGAGCACCAGCCGTTGCTGCGGATCCATCGCCGCCGCCTCGCGCGGCGAGATCCCGAAGAAACGCGCGTCGAACCCGTCAACCCGCGACAGGAACCCGGCACGCCGCGCCACCGCCTTCCCGACCGCCGCCGGATCCGTGTCGTGGAACGCCTCCACGTCCCAACGGTCGGCGGGCACCTCACCGATCGCGTCACCGCCCGCGACCAGGAGGTCCCAGAAGGCTTCCGGGCTTTCCCCGCCCGGAAAACGGCACGCCAGACCCACCACTGCGATCGGTTCGTTCTGCGGCATGTCAGATTCAGAAAGCACGATGCCCGGTCTCCGTTTCATCAACACGCAGAAATCACACGCTGGGTGGAGTTCCCGCGCCTACGCCCACCATCCGGTCGGCCACCCTCACAAGCAGGGCTAAAGCCCTTCTTGCGGGCTGCTGAGCCGGGTTCCGGTCACGACCGGAGGGGGGCGGATTCACAGGGGTCGAATTCGAGGTCCAACGGCAGGTCCCGCCGCCGGGTTATGTGCAACTTGCGGTAGATCCTGGTGAGATGTTGTTCGACGGTGCTGGTGGATATGAAGAGTTCGGCCGCGATCTCGCGGTTCGTGTATCCGGCCGAGGCCAGCGCGGCGACCTTCCGTTCCGATTCGCTCAGCCGGTCGGCCTTCTCCGCACCGACCGCGCCGACCGTGCCGCGTGCGGGGCCCGGTGCGCCGGGATCCTGGCCCGGCAGGATCTCCTCGCACAGCGGCGCCGCCCCGCAGTCGGCGGCCAGCCCCCAGGCGCGTCGCACCACGGAGCCGGCGCGCGTTCCCTCGCCCAGCGTCTGAAAGCCCCGGCCCAGGTCCGCCAGGGCCCGTGCCAGTTCCAACCGGTCGCCGCTGCCCCGGAGTTCGGCGACCGCACGGGTCAGCAGCCGGGTTCGTTCACGGGGCGCCTCGGTGGCCGCCCTGAGGCGCAGTGCGACACCACGCAGCCGTGGTCCCGTCGCGTCGGGCAGGGCCAGGTGCTCGGCGATCAGTTCCGCGGCCTCCTGGTGTCTGCCCAGTCGCAGCAGCGCCTCGGCGGCATCGGTGCGCCAGGGGTGTTGGCGCGGCCGGTCCAGGCCCCATCGCCGGGCGAGCCGGCCCAGGTCGAGGAATTCGCCCAGCGCCGCCTCCGTCCGCCGGGTGGCCAGGAAGTACTGTCCGCGGGCGCGCAGCAGGGGCAGTGCGTGGACCGTCGCCAGGGTCCGTTCCGGTATCAACGGTTCGAGGTGCCGTGCCGCTTCGTCGTACCGGCCCATGTCGGTGAGCGCCATGACGAGAACGGCGACCGGCGCGGACCGGAAGTGGCCGCCTCGGCCGGTGATCGCCCGAATCGCCGCGGTCGCCTCCCGTTCGGCGCCCGCGAGGTCGCCCAGGCGCAGCAGTGCCTCGCCGTGCAGGGTGCCGTACATGGCCTGGAGTCCGGGTGCCCGGTGCCGGGTGGTCCGTTCCTGGAGGCGTCGGCACCAGTCGGCGGCCCTGCGCGGCTGGTCGGCGTGGATGAGTGTCCGTACGGCCTGGGCCAGGGCTTCGTGGGTGCCCTGGGCGGCCGGGGCGCCTTCGAGGAAGTGCCCGGCGTCCTGCGCGTCGTCCTGGTGGCCGGGGTGGGTCCACAGCGCCGCGCAGGCGTTCAGGTGTTCTCCGCCGGGCGGAGCGGGGGAACTCCCGTCCGGCGGAAGCGCGAAGAGTTCCCGCAGCACATCGGCCCCTGTGGCGCGGCCCGTGGCGTCGATCCCTGCGGCACGGGCCGGGCCATCGGCGCCCGTCCTCGTACTGCTCGCAGCACTGCTCGGGGCATCGGCACCCGTCGCGCGGCGCAGGGCCTCGGCGCCCTCCTCGATGCGTCCCTGGGCGACGAGGAGTCTCGCGAGGTGCCCGGCGGTGGCGGTGCCGAGCCGTCCGGCGCGCAGCGCGGCGAGCGGTGCCGCCAGGTGCTGTTCCGCTGCTGCGGGGCTCAACCTCCATGTGATGGCAGCGAGTTGGAGCATGATCTCGCTGCGGGTGTGTTCGTCCGGGTCGGTCGCACAGGATGCGTGGGCGAGTTGCAGACAGGCGGCGGCCCGCTCGGGTTCGTCGACCGCCATGGCTTGTTGTGCCGCCTCGCGGAGTACGGGTACGACCCAGCCGCGGTCGGAACCGTCGAGGTCGTCGCAGCCTCCGGAACCATCTGAAGCCCCGGGCTCTCCTGAACCTCCGGACCCTCCTGTTCTCCCGGAGCCCCGGGAGCCGTCGATGCCGCCGCAGGCCCGCAGGCTGTCGGCGATGACGGCTGCTTCGGCCCGGGACTCGTGGAGGACGCGGGCCACCCGACGGTGCAGTGCTTCGCGTTCCCCCGGGTCCATGGCGTCCAGCACCGCCGCCGCTGTCGCGGCGTGCCGCAGCCGGTCGCCGAGGACGAGGCCCGCGGCCCGGAGCGCGGTCAGGGTGCGGTCGGTCTCGGTCGGTGTCGTGCGGAGCACGCGCGCGACGCGTGCCGTGGTCGCGCCGTCCCCGAGGGCCGCGAGCGCCCGGGCCAGGTGCGGGGCGGTCGCGCCGCAGCGTTCCAGGCAGGTGAGGACGGCGCGCGAGAAGGGGCCGCCCGGCTCGGGGACGTGTCCGGGCTCGGCGAGCAGGGCGCGCAGCAGCAGCGGGTTCCCGCCGCCGGCGAGGTACAGGCCGTCGGTCACGGCGGGGGCGGTCGGCTCGCCGGTGTGCCGACGTACCAGTGCCGCGGTCGCGGCACGGTCCAGGGGGCCGACGCGCATCCTCGTGCACGCGGGGTGTTTCAGCAGTTCGGTGGCGAGTCCGGCGTCGTGGTACGGCGCGTCGGTCGCGGCGAGCACGAGCAGCAGGCCGCCGTCCCGGGCCGTGTGGGAGGTGGTGCGCACCCATGCGGTCAGCCGGCCGAGGGACGCGGCGTCCGCGTGGTGGATGTCGTCGAGGCAGACGACCACGGGGGTCCGCTCGGGAACGTCGTCGAGCGCGGTGGTGAGGTCCGTGGGGCAGTCCGGGTACGCGGCGTGCACGGTCGTGACGCCGTGGCGGTGCGCGGTGTCGGCGCAGTACCGCAACAGGGCGGACTTGCCGCAGCCCACGGCGCCCTCCACCAGCACGATGCCGGTGCCGCCCCGCCCGCAGGCGGTCAGCGCGTCGTCGAGCTGCGTCCGTTCGGCGTCTCGGCTCAGCAGCGTCATGAGCAGCAGGCTATGTACGTTCCGGGCGGGTGGGGGCCGGGGAGCGGTGGCCACAACCTGCGGGGCAGCAAGTTCGCCCCGCGCCCCTCGCGGCCGGGAAAGGGTGCCCCTCGCGGCCGGGAAGGGCCGCCCCCTCAGCCGGGGAGGACGACGCGCGGGACGGTACGGGGGTGGCCCGGCGTGCGCCACTCCCGGGGGTAGCCGACCGACACCTCCTCGAAGCGCACGCCGTCGTACCAGCTGGTGCGGGGGATGTGCAGATGGCCGTAGACGACGGTCCGGGAGCGGAAGCGCAGGTGCCAGTCGGCGGTGCGCGCGGTGCCGCACCACTGGGCGAATTCGGGGTGGCGCAGGATCCTGGTCGGCTCGCGCACCAGCGGGAAGTGGTTGACCAGTACGGTCGGCAGCTCGGGGTCGACGGCCAGGAGCCGTTGCTCGGTGGCGGCGACCCGCTCGCGGCACCACGCCTCGCGGCTCGGGTGCGGGTCGGGGTGCAGGAGGAATTCGTCCGAGCAGACGACGCCGCTCCGGTACGCCTGGGCCAGCGACTCCTCCTTGTTCCGGGCCGTTCCGGTGCGGAAGGTGTAGTCGTACAGCAGGAACAGCGGGGCGACGAGCACGGGTCCGCCGGGGCCGTGCCACACGGGGTAGGGGTCCTCCGGGGTGACGACGCCCGCGGCCCGGCAGAGCGACACCAGGTGCCGGTACCGCTCCTCGCCCCGCAGCTGCACCGGGTCGTCGGGCGGGGTCCACAGTTCGTGGTTCCCCGGGGTCCAGAGCACTTTGGCGAAGCGTTCGCTCAGCAGCCGCACCGCCCATTCGATGTCCGCCACCAGCTCGCCGATGTCACCGGCGACGATCAGCCAGTCCTGATCGGTGGTGCTCCGCAGCCCTTCGACGAGAAGGCGGTTCTCGGGGTAACCGACGTGCAGGTCACTGATGGCCAACAGCTTCCCGTGCGCCACGGGTTCAGTGGGCGGCGGGCTGGACGAGCGGGGCCAGGTCCTGGGCGATCGCCGCGGTGACGGCATCCTGTTGCGGGGTCAGGAAGAAGTGGCCGCCCGGGAAGCTGCGGAAGGTGAAGGGGCCGTTGGTGAACTTCCGCCAGGCCCTGGCCTGTTCCAGGGTGACGCGCGGGTCGGAGACTCCGGTGAGCACGCTCAGCGGGCAGTCGAGGGCGGGACCCTCCCCGTCCGGCCGGTAGCGGTAGGTCTCGATCGCCTCGAAGTCGGCGCGCATGGCGGGCAGGACCATGCGCAGGATCTCCTCGTCGGCGAGGACCCCGGGGTCGGTGCCCGAGAGGGTGCTCATCTCCGCGATCAGCGCCTCGTCCCCGCGGGTGTGCACGTTGTCCGCGGCGTAGCTGTCGGGGGCGCGCCGCCCCGAGACGATGAGGCCGCTGGGCGGCCGGCCCTCGCGCTCCATCCTGCGGGCCAGTTCGAAGCCGAGGATGCCGCCCATGCTGTGGCCGAAGAGGACCAGCGGGCGGTCGTCGCGGTGGAGGGCGAGCACCCGGTGGATCCGGTCGACCAGGGCGCTCACCGTCGTCAGCGGCGGTTCGTGCCGTCGGTCCTGGCGCCCCGGGTACTGGATCGTGAGCACGTCCGCGGTCGCCGCGAGGATCTGCGAGTAGCGGAAGAAGTAGGAGGCGGTACCACCGGCGTGCGGCAGACAGACGAGCCTGATCGGCTTCTCGGGAGCCGGGTGGAAGCGCCGGATCCACAGCTCTGCTTCGGTTTCGTGGATGCTCATGTACCGGGAAGTTAGCCCCGGCCGGTTAAGCGGAGCTTGTGCGCGCGACCGGGGCGTCGGTTGTCGTCGCCGGAGTCACCGGAGTCGGCGGAGCCGACCGCCGCCGCCCCTTCGGTCAGCCCTGCTTGCGGGACCGGGCCTGCGGGGACAGATGGCGGGCCAGCACGTCCAGGGCCTCGGTGACTTCCTTGAGCCCCTCGGCGTCGTCGCCGAGCGCGTCGGCCAGCGCGCCCTCGATGGAAGTCGCCCTGACCTGGGCCATCCGGTCGGAGGGGCGGGAGGACTGCCGGACCAAGAGGCGGCGGCGGTCGGCGGGGTCGGGGTTGGTGACCACGGCGCCGGCCTCCTTCAGCCGGGCCACCGCAGTGGAGACCTGGCTCTGCGGAAGGCCGGTACGGGCCGCGATCTCGCCGACCGCGCTGTCGGGGTGGGTGGCCAGATCGCTCACCACGATGAGGACCGAACGCACACCGCCTCCGTAGCGGGCGGCACCGCCCTCGGGCTCGGGCATCGCGCCCTCCCCGATCTTCATGAGAGTGCGTCCCAGCAAGAACAGCTCGACTCCGTCCATGCCACCACGTTACATCGCGTTCGATGCATCTTCCAGAGATGCATCTGCCAAAGATGCATCCCCCGAAGATGCATCTTCTTCAATACATCTATCTTGATGCATCGAAGAAGATGGGTTACCTTCGGAGCAGACGCCGGGACACCGGCCATCGACGGACGAAGGAGACGGTCGTGCTCAAGTGGCGCGGGAACCCCTGGGCAGTCCTGGTGACGCTCTCGCTCGGGTTCTTCATGACCCTGCTGGACCTGACGATCGTGAACATCGCGATCCCCGACATGATCAACGGCCTGGGAGCCTCGCTCGACCAGACCCTGTGGGTGGTGAGCGCCTACGCGCTGGCGCTCTCCGTACTGCTGATCACCGCGAGCCGGCTCGGCGACATGCGCGGCCCGCGCAACCTGTTCGCCGCGGGCCTGGTCGTCTTCACCCTGGCCAGCATCGCCTGCGGATTCGCCCCGAACGCGGCGGCCCTGATCGCCGCCCGCGGAGTGCAGGGGCTGGGCGCCGCCCTCCTCGTACCCCAGACAATGACCCTGATCATTTCCGTCTTCCCGGCTTCACGACGCGGCTCCGCACTGGGCATCTGGGGCACGGTCGCGGGCCTGGCCACCCTGTCCGGGCCGACCCTCGGGGGCATGCTGGTCTCGGCCGTGGGCTGGCGCTGGATCTTCCTGGTGAACGTGCCGATCGGAATCGCCGCGCTCGTCCTCACCTTCCTGATCGTCCCCGACATCCGCCCCGCCCGTACCCACCGCTTCGACCTGATGGGCGTCCTCCTCGCCACCGCCACCCTGTTCTGCCTGGCGTTCGGTCTCCAGGAGGGCGAGCGCTACCACTGGGGTCCGGGCATCTGGGCGCTGCTCGCCGCGGCCGCGGCCCTGGCCGTCGGGTTCCTGCTGCACCAGCGCGGCCGGCAGGACCGTGAGCCGCTCGTGCCCTTCGCGCTCTTCAAGGACCGCAACTTCACCGTGATGACCGTGCTGGTCGGTCTCGTCTCGATCGCCATGCTGGGGCTGGTGCTGCCCTTCAACCTCTACCTCCAGTCCGTCCTGCACATGAGCGCGATGAAGGCGGGCCTGGTGCTGGCCCCCTCCTCCCTGGTGTCGATGGCCCTCGGCCCGTTCGCCGGGCGCATGTCCGACCGGATCGGCGGCAAGTACCTGCTGATCACCGGCCTGGCCCTGTACGCGTCCGGCATCCTCGCCATCGCCCTGATCGCGGGCCCCGCGACCTCCTGGTACGCCTTCGTCCCCGCCACCCTGCTCACCGGGCTCGGCGTCGGATGCATCGTCGCCCCGATGTCCACCGAGGCCATGCGCAACGTGCCGCCCCGGCTCGCCGGGGCCGCCTCCGGCGTCAACAACACCGTCCGCCAGATCGGTTCGGTCATCGGCGCCGCCGCGGTCGGCGCCCTCGTGCAGGGGCAGCTCTCCGCCGGGCTCTCGGCCGGCCAGAGCTACTCCACCGCCTTCCTCGCCACATTGCACAGCACGGTGGCCCTGCCCCTCGCGGTCCTGGTGGCCGGTCTGCTCGCCTGCCTCCTGATCCGCAACCACACCAAGTCCCGCACCCCCGCCACCGACACCGCCCCGACAACCGCCTCCGTCCCGGCCACGCCCGCCGCCACCGCCCCTCCGGTCGCCCCCGCCACCGCCCCTCCGGCCGGAGCCGATCTCCGCAGCGGCCAGACCGTCGGCGCCGCGGCGGCAGCGGGCCCGGCCGACCGGAAAACGCTCCGAACGTCCTGAACACTTTGAACGCTTTGAGCTCTTTAGACGGGCTTTAGAGCGACCACCGATCCTGCGCGCAGCGAAGCATCCCCTACTGCCAAGCCGAAGCACCGAGGACTTCCGAACAATCCGCACCTGCGCCGAAGGAGACGGCAGTCATGGAGAATCCCAACGTCATTCTCACCGGTGGCCCTACCTTCCTCATCCACGAGAAGGACCGCGTGCGCTACGTCGCGGACAGGGACTCCAAGGTGAAGGTACTTTCGGGCAACCGGTACGAGCACTTCGAGCCGACCGACGAGACCGTCGTCGAGGACGACCGGGAACTCCAGGTGTTCGCCTGGAGCGGCTGCACCTACGTCGCCGAGTAGACCGACGGAGAACGACCCACGAGGCAGGGGCCCGGCATCACGCCGGGCCGCTGCCTTTTCCGTCCTCGGCCCTTGCCTTTGGAGACCGCGCCCATCAACGGAACGGGGCCGCGGTGAAGTACTCCGGTCCAAGGGCGGGGAAGGCTAGCAAGGTCCATCGTCCCTCCGTAGCCCGTAGCCCGTAGCCCGTAGCCCGTAGCCCGTAGCCCGTAGGAGGCTCAACCGAGCGGACTGACAGATCGGACGTGCACCGAACGGCTCCCTGGAAGCTCCTCGATCGGAAGCCCGTCCGGTCGAACGAGCGCTCAGGGCCGACGGCTGAGGGCCGCGCCGAGTACAGCGATCCAGATCAGCAGCAAGGGCAGCGAAATGAATGCCACCGGGGTCAAGGCGGTGGACAGGAACAGGTAACCGATGCCGGAAACGGCGATCGTGACGGCGAGGGCCCAGCCGATGACGGCCTCCCCACGCCGCAACAGCGCGCTGTGCCCATGCCGCGAGGCCACGCAGGTGGCAGCGGCGAGCACCGCGAGGGCGAACATCTTGACACCGTCCGTCCGTTGGACCGCCTCGAAGAGTGCGCCGGTCCTGCCCGGTGATGCCGGATCGGCTCCCGATATCGCGATCAGTTCCAGGACGAGTTGCACACCTGCGAGCGCCCCCGCGCCCCATCCGGCCCATCCGGCCGCACGGGCTGTGGTGTCACCGGTGCGGCGGGCCCGGTCGCCCAGTCCCGATCCGACAACCAGCAGGCCGACGGCTGCCACGCCGTGGACGAGCAGCGCCTGGGCCATCGTCTGGACCGGTCGCTCGGCGTACATGGCCGTGATCCCGGCATCTGTGTCACCGACTTCGGGTGCGGCTCCCCACGCGACGGCGAGCCCGAGGACCCATGCGGCGGCGTGTACGTATCCGGCGGTGCGGGCGGCAGAACCGGGAACGGGTCCCTCGGCAATGGTGGTCATGCTGTGTCTCCTCGGGTCTTGTTCCGGATCGCCTGGGCGAACGCCTCGCAACCGGTGCGCCATGCGGAGTCCAGATCCGCCCCGGGCGGGAAACGGCCGTCGAGTTCGAGCACGACCATGCCGTGGGCGAAGGCCCAGAACGAGCGCGCGATGTCGATGTCGCCGTGCATCGCACGGGCCAGCGGCATTGCCGCGCGGTCCTCAAGTCCTTCGGGGAGCGCGGTGCGGGCGAGCGGCCGGCTGTGGGTGATGCGGTAGAGGTGCGGACCGGTGAGAGCGTGACGCCGGTAGGCGAGGGCGAGCACGAGCAGGGGCGGGTCGACGCCGATCCCGGCTTCGGCCGCCTCCAGGTCCTCCGCCAGGCGGATCATCCCCTGCGCCTGGAGCCCGGCCTCGACAGCGGCCTTGTCCGGGAAGTGCTTGTACAAGGAAGGCGCCCGGATGCCGACGCGCTCGGCGATGCGCCGCATCGACAACGCGTCCGGCCCCTCCGCGTCGAGCAGTTCCCGGGCGGCGACCATGATCTGCTGCGCGCGGTCAGCCACGGCGGGCCGTTCGCGCGATCGCGATGCGGCCGATCCGTCCGGCGCCGGAAGCCGCCGACGTCCCCGAGGAGATCACTGGTGCGCCCCACGCTCTTCGGAGGCACCGGGCAGGAGGCTGCCACGCGGGGTACTGGCTGCGGCAATGCTCACTGTGACCCTCTCGTATGACGACCGATCAACCCGGCTAACACCGTTAGCCTCGGACGCCAAATTATGACTGCCCGCGTCAGCCGTCAAGAAGGGGCGCCGGACTCCACCCCGTCGAGCCCGGGCGTTCACACGCCTTTCCGACTTGGCCTCAGCGGCCACGTGCCTTTCCCGCCTGGTCTCAGCGGCCGCAGCTGGACGGTTCGGCGAAGCCGGGGCCGGCCGTGAAGAGCGGTGGCCGCACGATCGGCCCAACGGTGCAGCCGGCCGGCACCACGAGCGGGATCCACCCACGGTTCACAGTCCGGTGGAGCATGCCGGGCGGGCGGATGCCGGCGAGCCGCGCCAGGTCCGGCAGCACGAAGAACACCAGCGCAGCGGCCGTGGTGGGCAAGCCGTACTTCTGGCTCTCGAAAACGGCGAACGCGGCCGGCAGTGACGCGAGAACGCCCCGGGCGATTCGCCGGGGCCGACTTCCGCCTCCCGTGCCGGTGTTGCGCAACGGAATTGCGGCATCCGGCAGTTCAGCGGTCACGCGCGGAGCGCACGCCGGGACGCGAAGCCGCCCGCCTCCCCCTTCCCCGTCACCGCGATCGGCACATCACCGCACGCAGATCCGAGCGGATCAGGACTTCAAGATCATCCCGCTGCCCTTTTGGCGGGTACTGGCGGGCGCCTCGGTCACGGCCCTGCTTCAGCACCGTCGCAGCAACGGCCCCGCTCAAACCCCGCTCAGCCCCTTCTCGAACCCCGGAAAAGGCCGGCAAAGGTCTGCAAGGTTCAGAAAGGGCCCGCTATCGCGTCTCGCGCAGCTTGAGGATGTACGTCGCGGTGAGCGCGACGGCATGGTCCTCGTCGTGCGACAGTTCCACGAGCGCACCTGCCGTCAGGTCCCCCGGGATGTCCGCGAGCGCCTGGGTCAGCCGTCGGCGTGCGGACGATCCCATGGTGTCGTGGGCGAGACGGCCGAGGAGCCCGGTGGCGATCCGGTCCGCCACCGCGGGGTCACCCGCCAGCGCGCCCAGCACGTCGGCCGCGTCGACGTCGTTCCGCTCCTCGACGATCATGTCGATGAGCGTCGGCACCACGTCGACCGCGCCGCGCGCCCCGAGCGCCAGGGCCGCGTACCCGCGGACCACGGCGTCGGAGTCCGTGAGGGCGTCGCGCAGCAGCACGGCCGTCCCCTCGTCCGGGAGTTCGGCGAGGGATTGGACGGCGCGCTTCCGCACCTCGGCCGAGGGTGAGCCGAGGCCCTCCGCCAGCAGCGCCGCCCCGTCCTCGCCCGACTGCGCCAGAGCCCAGCGGAGGGCTCCGGCGACGTTCGGGTCCGACTCGTCGAGCACGGCCTCGACCAGTGCCTCCACCGGTACGGGCACCTCATCGGCCGCGGACAGCGCCGCACGCTGCCGCGCCCCCGCGCTCTTCGACCCCAGCGCCTGGAGGAGGGCCACGGTCTGGAGGACGTCCTCCCAGCCGGCGGGTTCCGCGGCGTCGATCCGGCGCAGCCGCGTGAGCAGTTCCGTCTCCGCCGCGAGCCGTTCCCGCGTCTGCCGGATGAGGCCGTCGACCAGTTCCGCGGGGGCGAATCCGGGGTCGTCGAGCGCACGCCCGACCTCGCGCAGCGACAGCCCCAGCGACCGCAAGCTCTCGATGTGGAAGATCCGCCGGATGTCCTCGCCGGAGTACTCCCGGTAGCCGGAGTCGGTACGGCCCGTCGGCCGCACCAGGCCGAGCGATTCGTAATGCCTGAGCATGCGGGCGCTCACCCCGGCCCGTCGCGCGACGTCACCGATCAACACCGCCTACCGTTCCTCCTCCCGGCCGCCCCCGCCCAGGGCCACGACGCGCTTCGCCTCCTCGATCGCGAACTCGAATCCGGCGTCCGGGTCGCTCCACAGCCGTTCCGTGGCAATCGCGTGCGCGCGCACGCGGGGGCCGGGGTCCTCGGTCGCCGCGCCCAGGACCGGCAGCATCACTTCCCCGAGCGCGATCAGCGCCCGGCTGAGGCTCAGCTGCGTCTCGCGTTCGCCGCGCCCGAGCTGCGTCGCCAACACTACGGCCAGCTCGCGCTCCTCACCTTCGGGTACGAGCACGACCGCCGCCCGCCAGGCGGTCCGGGCCACCTCGTCGTCGGCGTCGGCCAGCAGCTCCGGCGTGATCACCGGCCACGCCTGCCGGTCCCCGATCTTGGACAGCGTGTGCAACGCCTGGCTCCGTGCCTGCGCGCCCCCCGCCCGGACTTCGTCGAGGAGCACCGGGACCGTCATCGACGCCGCGTGACGGGTGAGTGCCCACGTCAGCATCTCGCGTACGTAGAACTCGGGCTCGATCGCGCATCGCTCGACGAGCTTGCCGATGAACCCCGGGTCCGGGTGCGTGCCGACCGCCAGCGCCGCCTTCAGCCGGGTCGACGAGCTGTCGCTCTCCAGTCCCCGGAGCGCTCGCATCGTGTTCGTGTCCTCTTTCGGCATGATCATCGGGACCACCTCCTCGGCCACAGTGAAGACCTTGTCAACGTGTCAAGGTCAAGCCGGACCGGTCCGGAAGAAGACCCCGTACGGAACGAAGCGGACGAAAAATACGGGCTGGAGGCGGGTTCACAGCTCCGGGAGGGTGCGGTGGACGTGGACGACCGTGCGGGCCCGCGGGGATCCGGCCGCGACGGCGGCGGCGTGACCGGGGCCTGCGGGGAGGTCGGTGACGCACCAGCCGGGGAGGTCGCCCCGGACGTCGTCCGCCGCGATGTCACGGCCGAACCCCGTGCCCAGCCCCTTGAGGTACGCCTCCTTGCGGGCCCACAGCCTGGCGAAGGACGCCGGGCGCTCCCCCGGGGGCACGGCCAGGACCTCCGCGGACTCCGCCGGATGCAGCATCCTCGCGAGCCGCTCCGCCGCCCCGGCATCGGGCACGGGCTCCACGTCCACGCCCACCGGCACCGACGCGAGGCCGATCAGGACCAGGGACCTGCCGTAGGACAGCGAGAACTCCGCCGCCGCGGAGGCGAGTACGGGACGCCCGTGCGGCTCGTCGCAGCAGGGGCAGGGGTCACGGGCGAACCGGAGGGCGTCGGGGGCCGTACCGGTCCGCGCGGACAGGATCGTACGGAGCGCCGTACGGGCGAAGCCGTAGCGCACGCGGTCCTCGTCCCGGACGAAAGCGGCCATGCGCCGCCGCTCCTCCTCGTCCAGCACCGCCGCGTCGATCGCGGAGGACGGCCCGGCCACCGCCGGAACCCGCAGCGCCCAGACCCGCACCTCATCCGGGCCCCCCGCGCCGGTGCCCGCTCCCGAAGCCGTCGTCGTCCCCATCGAAGATCCGTGATCCCCCTCGGTGCCCCCGGCCCGACAGCTTCCATTCAACCAGCACGCGATCCGCCGCGACGCCGCCTGCGCCCTCCCCCGGCGTCCACCCGCCCTTCACCAGGACGAAGCAGGTCAGGGCCGGTCTGCGGCCGGACCTCGCCGACGGCGAACGCCGCTACGGCCATTACGAGAAGCAGCTCGCCGCGCGCCCGTTCGCCGAGGCGCCCACCACCACTCCCGACGCCGAGCACGGCCCCTTCACCGCGCCGGACGTCGACGCGGACCGCCTCCGAGACCGCCACCCCACGCGTCACCGGCTTGACAGGTGACGAACGGGGTGCGAGCCTCGTACTCACAAGCAGACGGCACGATCCGCCACCCATGGAGCGGAGGTTGACTGTGAACACCGACAGCACGACGACGGACCAGGCCGCGGCGGCGGCCCGGCACGAGAGGTTCGGCAAGCTGCCCGAGCGCGTCTCCTACGAGGACATGGTCGAGGTGAGGCCCGCTTCCCCGGAAAGGGCCACGAGGGACACGTACGACCCGGAGAGCTCGTGGATGTCCTTCTCCTGCTGGGCCGCGGACCTCGGCCTGTAGCCCCACCCCAAAGACGCCGGCTGTCCGCCCCGTGGCGGGCAGCCGATCGCCGTGTTCAGTCCGAGTTGGCCCACAGCAGCACTCCGGGGCCGTCCGGCGTGATCACCGGTACCCACGCCTCGTCGGCGTCGCGGAACCGGCCGCCGTCCAGTCCCAGGGTGTGCAGGTCCTCCGTGTGGCCGTCGGACGCCCAGTAGGGAATGCTCTCGACGATCCCGCGCAGCCCCATGACAGCCCTCGTCGCAAGCTCCATGACAGACCCCGTCACGGACGTCGTGACAGACCCCCGAATCCACGGGCCCATAAATCAGGAGCTTCTCCGAAGCCCTGCTGTTAGGCTCGACGGGCGTTGGTCGTGCAATGTGCGCAACGCGTACGACGAAGGAGAGCCGGACATGGTGGGTGAAGACGACATCTCGGGGTGATACCCCGACCCGACAGGCCATCGGCAGGTGCCCAGGAGCGCCGCCGTCGTGGCCCGTTTCGTCGTCTCCTCAGTCCGTTTCCGGGTACCGGCCCATGAGCCTGCCCGTTTCTTCACCCGAGGTCTCTCCATGTCCGACGCCTCCGTCATCTGCTCCAACCTCTCCTTCGCATGGCCCGACGACACCCCGGTGTTCGAAGAGCTGTCCTTCACCCTGGGCAGCGGCCGCACCGGCCTGGTGGCGCCCAACGGCTCCGGGAAGAGCACCCTGCTCAAACTGATCGCCGGTGAGCTGCGGCCCGGCACCGGGTCCGTGTCCGTGGACGGCACGCTCGGCTATCTCCCGCAGAACCTCCCCCTGACCGGCGACCTCACGGTGGCCGAGGTCCTGGGCATCGCCTCGGTGATCCGGGCCCTGGACGCCGTGGAGTCCGGGGACGTCTCCGAGGAACACTTCACGACCATCGGCGACGACTGGGACATCGAGGAGCGCACCCGCGCCCAGCTGGACCGGCTCGGTCTCGCCGGCCTCGCTCTCGACCGGAGCCTGAGCACGCTCAGCGGCGGTCAGATCGTCTCGCTCGGTCTGGCGGCCCAGCTGCTGAAGCGGCCCGACGTGCTGCTGCTCGACGAGCCGACGAACAACCTCGACCTCGACGCCCGCCACAAGCTCTACGACGTACTGGAGGACTTCGGCGGCTGTCTCCTGCTGGTCAGCCACGACCGGGCCCTGCTCGACCGGATGGAACGCATCGCGGAACTCGAACGCGGCGAACTCCGCTTCTACGGCGGCAACTTCACCGAGTACGAAGAGGCGGTACGGGCCGAGCAGGAGGTCGCCGAGAAGAACGTCCGCAACGCCGAGCAGGAGCTGAAGCGGGAGAAGCGGGAGATGCAGCAGGCCCGCGAACGCGCCGAGCGCCGGGCGAGCAACGCCGCCCGCAACCTCAAGAGCGCCGGGCTGCCGCGCATCTTCGCCGGAAACATGAAGCGCGGTGCCCAGGAGTCCGCGGGCCGGGCGGGTCAGATGCACGCCTCCCGGGTCGGCGAGGCCAAGGCCCGGCTGGACGAGGCGGGGCGGGCCCTGCGCGACGAACAGCGCATCACCCTGGACCTGCCGGACACCGGGGTGCCCGCCGGACGCACGCTCGTCCTCGGCGAACAGATGCAGGTCTGCCACGACGGACGGACCCTGTTCTCCGAGGCGGGCGTGGACCTCACGATCCGGGGCCCCGAGCGCATCGCGCTGACCGGGCCCAACGGGTCCGGGAAGACCACCCTGCTGCGGCTGCTCAACGGCGACCTCGACTTGGACGGCGGACAGATCAAGCGGGCCGACGGCCGGATCGCCTACCTCTCGCAGCGACTCGACCTGCTGGACCCCGACCGCACCGTCGCCGAGAACTTCACCGCGTTCGCCCCGGACAGGCCGGAGGCGGAGCGGATGAACCTGCTCGCCCGCTTCCTCTTCCGCGGTCCCCGGGCCCACCTCCCGGTGAGCGTGCTGTCCGGCGGCGAGCGGCTGCGCGCCACCCTGGCCTGCGTCCTGTGCGCCGAACCGGCCCCGCAGCTGCTGCTCCTCGACGAGCCGACGAACAACCTCGATCTGGTCAGCGCCGGTCAGCTGGAGGGGGCGCTCGGTTCCTACCGGGGGGCGTTCGTGGTGGTCAGCCACGACGAACGGTTCCTCTCCCGGATCGGGGTGAACCGGTGGCTCCGGCTGGCCGGCGGCGAGCTGACCGAGACGGGGGCGCCCGAGGTGTGACCTCCTGACGTGTCGACCGGGCCCGCGCCGAGGTGTGTCACCCCGCGGGCCGAACACCGCATCACGTCAGGTGGAACCACCATGCCCCGACCCGCCCTGCTCGCCCACGACGTCATCCGCACCCTCGGCACCCGGCGAGTGCTCGACGGCGTCTCCCTCACCGCCTCCCCCGGCCACCGCATCGGACTGATCGGGGAGAACGGCGTCGGCAAGTCGACCCTGCTGCGGCTGCTCGCCGGAGTGGACGAACCCGACGCCGGAAGCATCACGCGCCCGGCCGACCTGGGCTTCCTGCACCAGGAGATGCCGTTCGACGCCACGTCGACGATCGCCGACGTGCTGGACGACGCCCTGCGCGAGGCCCGCGACGACCTGGCCGAGCTCGACCGCCTCACCGGACAACTGGCCCGTGTCCCGCAGGACTCCCCCGACTGTGCCGAACTGCTCGACCTGTACGGCCGTCGGCTCGAACGGGCCCAGGAGCGGGAGTCCTGGGACGCCGACCGGCGTGCCGCGATCGTGCTCGACGGGCTGGGCCTCGGCGCGTTCCGGCACGACCGGGTGCTCGGTTCCCTGTCCGGCGGCCAGCGCGGGCGCCTCGCGCTGGCCGCCCTGCTGGTCCGCCGCCCGTCGGCGCTCCTGCTGGACGAGCCGACCAACCACCTCGACGACGGGGCCGCCGCGTTCCTGGAGGAGCAGGTGCGGGGCCTGCCCGGCGTCGTCGTGGTGGCCGCCCACGACCGGGCCTTCCTCGACGCCGTCTGTACGGATCTGATCGACCTCGATCCGGCCGTGGACGGTCCCGTTCGGTACGGCGGCAATTACAGCGCCTATCAGTCCGAGAAGCGGGCGGAACGGGAGCGCTGGGAACGGCGGTACGCCGAGGAGCAGGAGGAGTTGGCGGCGCTGCGCCGCTCGGTCGGCGTGACCGCGCGCCGGGTCGCTCCGGACCGGGGGCGCACGGACAACGAGAAGATGGGGTACGGCCACCGGGGCGGCCGGGTGCAGAGCCAGATCTCGCGGCGGGTGCGCAACGCCTCCCGCAGGCTGGACGGGCTGGAACGCACGCAGATCGGTGAGCCGCCGCAGCCACTGCGCTTCCACGTCTCCGCGCTCGCCGAGGGGCGGGAGCCGGAGACGTCCGAAGCGTCCGGGGCGCCGGTGGACGGCGCGCTCGTCTCCCTGCGCGGGGTGAGCGTGCCGGGCAGACTGTCCGTCGAGTGCCTGGACGTGCTCACCGCCGAACGCCTCCTCGTCACGGGAGACAACGGGACGGGCAAGTCGACGCTCCTGTCCGTGCTCGCCGGGCGGCTCGCGGCCGAGGGCGACGTACGGCGACGGCGGGGAGTGACGGTGGGGCTGCTGACCCAGGACACCGTGTTCGAGCGGCCCGACCGGACCGTGCGCGACACCTACGAGCTCTCGCTCGGCGCGGAACGGGCGGAGGCGGTTCCGCTGAGAACACTGGGGCTGATGCACCGGGCGGACCTGGACAAGCCGGTCGGCCTGCTGTCGGTGGGCCAGCGCCGCCGGCTCGCGCTGGCGCTCCTGGTGGCGCGCCCGCCGGAACTGCTGCTGCTCGACGAGCCCACGAACCACCTGTCCCCGCGGCTGTGCGACGAACTGGAGGCCGCTCTGGGCCCCGGGCCCGGGGCGATCGTCCTGGCCAGTCACGACCGCTGGCTGCGCAGGCGCTGGCAGGGCCGCGAACTCCGGCTCTCCGCGGCCCGGGGACGTGCGGACGACAACGCCGTGGTGCGGTGATCCGGCACGGGAGGCAACGGCACGGAACGGCCACCGGCCCGGCTGGTGACGAAGCCTTGCAGGCCCATTCGTCACCAGCCAAAATGGTGATGTGAACCTGGACCATGTCTTCGTATGCGGAAATCCGGCCCTCGACTTCGCCGCGACGCTCAGGGCGCGGCGCTCGACGCGGTTCGAGATGTTCGTGACGCCGGACAGGCTGGGGGCGTGGTATCTGGAGTCCGGCATCGTCGACTCGGTCTCCCCCTGCCGGGAGGCCGACGTCGAGCGCGCGAAGGCCGTGCGGGAGGCCCTCTACCAACTGGTCACGGCCCGTCGCCTCGGTGAGGAGTACCCGGACGAGGCGCTGGAGGTGCTGAACGGCGCGGCGCGCAAGCCGACGGCCGCCCCGCAGCTCACCCCGTCGGGACGCCGGACGGAGGCGACGCCGGACGAGGCCCTGGCCGCCGTGGCCCGTCTCGCGGTCGAGGTCCTGAGCGGTCCGGACGTCCCCCTGCTCAAGGAGTGCGGCAACCCCGAGTGCACCCGCATCTACATCGACCGCTCCCGGGGCATGCGGCGGCAGTGGTGCGGGATGGAGTCCTGCGGGAACAAGATCAAGGCCGCCGCCTACCGGGCCCGCAAGAAGACCGCGGCCGCCCACTGACCCGCTCCGGGGCCCGGCACCTCGTCCGCCCCATCTGTTTCGTCGCAGGGTCGCACGGAGCAACCGTCAGGTGCGGAAAGGTCGGCGCCACGGTCCTGAGTAGCATGCGCCGTAGCATTCTTGACGAGGGGGTGAACGGTTGTGACCAGCCGACCAACTGGCACCACACTCCGGTCGCGGTACATCGAGCAAGCCGCGTCGGACCTGCGGGAGAATCGCCGCCGCCAGCAGGAACTGGCAGAGAAGATCAAGGTGTTGCGGCAGGAGGAAGCCCTCCTGATGAACATCCTGAACCTCGCGGAGCGGTTCGAGCCGTCCGCCGGCACCGGGGCCCTGTCGGCGGGGACACAGGACGGGACCGCAGAAAAGGCGCCGCATCGCGCGACGACGGCCGACGCGGAGGGGAAACCGCGTCAGCCGCTGCTCGGGGACGTCCTCATGGACCTGCTGGCCGCGCACGGCGAGCCCCGGCTCGCGAAGGAGCTGCGCGACGAGCTGCTGGAGAAACATCCGCAGCGGATACCGACGCCCCAGGTCGTACGCAACACCCTGGAGTCCCTCGTCGCCAAGGGCCGCATCCAGCGCCACAAGCAGCAGCGCTCGGTGCTGTACTCCCCCACCGGCCCGGAACCGGAAAAGACCGCTCCGGAAAAGGCCACGCCCACGACGTGAACAGAGCCGCGGGCAGAGGCACTTCGCCCTCCCGCGCCGCCGCCCGGCCCTCAGGAACCCCGCGTCACCGCACGGCCCCGGGCGGGCGCCGGGACGCGGACGCCGCTTCCGGGGTCCGGGCAGTGGGTCACGGCGCGGACGTCGCTATGGCCCCGGAGCCGCACTGGGAACGGGGGGTCTTCGCCCCGGGCTTCTTCGGCGCGATGGTGCGGGGGTCCACGGCCTCCCCCGGCGCACCCTCGCGGTAGAGCCCGTCGGGGAGGCTGTCGCGGTCGTGCGGCAGGAGGAAGAAGACCCGGCGCTTGTACAGGCCGCTGTCCGGGTCCGGGGACGCCTGGTCGTCGAGGAGGGCGTAACCCACCATGCGGCCGTCCCTGGCGTAGGGCGGCTTGGTGTTGCGACGCCTGGTCTTGTCCAGTGCCTGGCGCACGTAGTCCAGCTCGTCGAGGTTCTCCAGCCACACCACCTCTGCCTCGTGGATGAGGTCGCTCTCGGTCAACAGCGAGCTCATGGCTGCAGCCCCTCCTTCGTCCGGGTGCCCCCTGGGGTGGGGGATGCGGCCCGGCATTGTGTGCGTGGTGCTCCGGCCCGCGCCTCGGGCAGTGGCGGACCGTCCTGTGGGAGCCACCGTGTACGGGTCCTGGCATGCATCGTAGAACGCTTACCCGGAACGGTGTAGGCCGCGTGGTGAGGACGGCGGCGGACCCGGCGGGGCGTCACGCGTGCTCCAGCAGCGCGATGCCCGGGTAGTACTTCCGCCCGTTGGACTTGATCATGTCGGCCGGCGAGGCCACACCGACCTCCTGACGGACCCGGTTGGCGAAGGCCCGGGGCGTCGCGGGCCTGATCCCCTCGCCCGCGTGGCACCAGGAGCTGTACTCGGTGTACAGCAGTCCCTGCTCCACCCGCAGGTCGCGCGCGCGGTCGCCGTCGCGCGTGCAGCACTCCGCGAGGAAACGCCCGATGTGGTCCTCGGTGGTGGCGTAGGCGGTCGTGGCGATGCGCACCCGGTCGGGGCCTTCGAGGGGGTCCCGGGTGGCGAGGTACCGCTGCGCCCCCTCGATCAGCCACTGGAGGATGCCCGGTCCCTCGTCCCGGACCAGCTCGAAGGCGAGGTTGTCGATCCTGCGTTCGGCGGGCACCGTCCTGGTGAAGGGCAGCAGGCGGATGCGACGCCAGAAGGCGAAGCCGCCCGTGGAGACCTCGGGACGGTGGTTGCCCAGCAGCCACAGGTGGTGGGTGGGCGTGAAGGAGAAGTAGTCCTGCCGCATGCGGCGGGCCTTGATCTTGTCGCCACCGGTCAGGAGGCGGACGCGGGCCTCGTCGAACTTGTCGTTCGGCTTCAGCTCGCTGCACACGATCAGCCGGCGGCCGTGCAGTTCGGTCAGCTCCGTGGAGTGTTCGGAGAAGGCCCCGCGGTCCATGAGGAAGCCCGGAGGGGCGGCGTCCGCGTAGTCGCCGAGGATCTGGATCATGATGTCGAGCAGGACGGACTTGCCGTTCTTGCCCTCGCCGTGGAGGAAGGGCAGCACCTGCGCGCCCACGTCGCCGGTGATGGAGTAGCCGAGCAGCAGGTGCAGGAAGTCGATCATTTCCCGGCCTTCGGCGTCGTCGCCGAAGGTGTCGGTGAGGAAGCGGTGCCAGCGGGGGGTCTCCATGCGCTGCGGGGCGACGCTGGTGGCCCGGGAGTGGAGATCCAGGGTCGGGTCGGCCTTGCGCAGGTGGCCGTTGTTCAGGTCGACCACGCCCGCGGGGGTGCACAGGGCGTAGGGGTCCCCGTCCAGGCAGTCCGGGTCCACGGAGAGGTCCGGCGACGCCTTGGCCTGGGTGAGAAGGGCCTTCATGCCGGTGGTGGACAGGGTGCGGCGCTTGTGCTGGGCGATCTCGCGGTTGCTGAACACGCCGCGCGCGTCGGTGTCGGGCATGTCCTCGGCCATCTCGCCCGCGGCCCACAGCGCGGCCTTCTCCCCTCCACCGCGCTTCCAGCGGTAGCCGTCCCAGACGAACCAGCCCAGTCCCTCCACGTGGCGGAACTGGTCTCGGTGCAGCTGCACGAAGAGCCGTGCGTTGCCCCGGTCCGACAGCGACGGAGGCAACGGGGCCCCGGCGTGGCCGGGAGTCGGCATGAGCTCCGGACCGGCGGCGGGGGCCGCGGTCATGGCCGCGTACTGGGCGGGCAGCAGGGAGGGAGCTGACTGCTCGCTGCCCAGAAGGTCGAGCATCTGCTGAGCTGCGGCCTGCGGGTCGAAGCGCGGCGAGCTCTCGGCGCTGCTCATGAACGTCCCCTGAGGTGGAGCGGGCGGGCGGACCCTACGGCGAGCGCGTCGTCGACGATCGTCTCGTTCCTGGCCTGCTGCCAGGGCCTGGCGTAGTGCGCGACCCGGACGAGCCGGTCCCGGACGTCGGGCAGTTCCAGGTGTCCGGCCGCGGCCAGACCACCGGCCGTGTAGGCGGCCCGGTTGAGCTTCTCGGAGAACGCGGTGCCTTCCGACGCCGCCGCGCATCCGGCGACCTCCGCGATCAACGGATCCAGGACGTGCTCGGCCGAAGCCGCTCGGCGACCGTGTGCGGGCCGCTCTGAGCTTTTCCGGAACGCGGGGGCAGATGACGGGTCCTGAGGCGTCTGAGGGGCCACGACGTGCCCTGTACGGGCGAGTTCGGCCCTGAGCCAGGCGGGGAGGTCCGCAGGGGTCCTGGTGGTCCCTTCGGCCCGGTAGGTGCCCTGGGGGATGCGGGTGCTCGGGGCGACGATGTAACCGCCGTCGGCCCGTACGTCGACCTGCCAGGCGAGCGCGGCGTTCCGGCCCGAGCCCGTCGAGCAACGGAAACGGGTCGAGGGGTCGGGGTTCCGGTACCAGATGTGCAGCCCCCCGGAAGGCGTACGCACCCGGAGCGTGGTGGTGTCCTCGGCCGGGTCGGGGGCGCCTCGGAGGGCGGCCAGCAGCGCCAGCGTGTCGAAGCCGGAGGCCAGCCCGTCGAGGCTCACCTGCCCGGGGATCGGGATGCCCGGCAGCAGCCGTGACCGGTCGGCGACCGGGGCCTGGTGGGCATCGATGTCGATCACGATCAGATCAGCGGGCCCGCAGGCCACGCCAACCCCGGCCGTAGGGGTGTCGATCCACCATCTGTCGATGCGCTCGGAGTCGGTCGTCGCCGCGTGGAAGCCGTGACAGGGCCGGCCTGCGGGCAGGCACGGGCAGGTGGCCGGCTCGTGCCGGTGGGTCCGGCAGTGGGGGCAGTTGCCCGCGGGGGTCTTCCGTCCCGGCGCGAGGGGATGGACCGGCCAGCCCTGCGCAGCGCACCAGCGGGCGACCGCATGCGGGGGCACGAACCTGCCTGGGGCTGCACGCTCCCGGTTTTCGCCTTCGCGCGGCACGCGGACCGTCCTCGTCACATCTCGGTTGCTCGATCGTTCCCGGGCCACCGGCTGTCTGGTGACCCACTGCCAGGGACCGAAGGGACTGTAGTGCAGAAGAGAGTCTAGGGCTCAGCATCCGAAAAACGAGTCCGCCTGGGACCGCGTGCCGTTTCTATCAGTTTCCTTGGTCCCTTGAGTCCCTGGGGGTCGGGACTCGCCCCTTTCGGCCAGCTCCCGGGGAAGCGGGCCAGGAGGGCTCCCCGACCCTGCCGGCCCATGGGGAGAAAACTGCCGGGGAAGACCTGAGGGGCTGGGGCACTCACCGGCTCGGCATCCTCAGCCTAGGGCCGCGGCCCAGGGACCGGCCGCACCAAGCACGCACGACACCAGAAGGTCTGTCCCGGGATCCCCGCGGGGCCGGACAGGGGCCAGGGACCAAACGCCAGGGGCTGACGAAACTGCGTCCCTGAGCTCGGTCCCTGCATGTTTTCGCAGGTCAGAGCCTTTCACCTCACCAGATCAGGGACTCTAGGGACTCAACTCGGCAATTATGAGCTACACCTGATGTATGTCTGACACGCGCCCGCGCGTATGAACCCCTATCTCTTGTCTACGTCATAATTGCGCTTTTTAGTCCCTACGGTCCCTGCCAGAACCAGCTACACCGCTCTGACCTGCGAGAACATGCAGGGACCGAAGGTTTTTCACCGAGGGACTCCAGACACTTCAGTCCCCCATGTTTGGTCCCTGGACCCTTTCGGTCCCTCGACAGAACCTGGCCGGAGGCTCGCGGGACTGCGCGCCGAACAGAGGCACCGAACCTTGCAGGACTTCGGGCCGAGGCCGACCGAACCTTCAGTCCCTGCTCCCCCGGCATGCTCCAGTCCCTGTCCCGGGAGAGGCATGACAGCCGCCACCTACCTCCCGTCAGGCCGCAGAGATCCGTGCCCTCGACCTATTACGCCGTAATAGGTACGACCGAAGTGGAAGCACCTGTCCCCACCCGACTCGACCGTCGCTCCACGTGAGCTTGAGGGAGAACTGGTATCGGGCAATCAAGTGCGTAGCCTCCGCACGTCCGCGCCCGGCATAGTGATCAACATGATCGGACGCCTGTTCTCTCTCGTTATCGACTGCCCGGACCCATCCGGGCTCGCGGACTTCTACGAGAGCTTGTTGTCATTGCCGAGAGTGGTGGAGACGACCGACTACGTCGTGCTCAAGAGCACGACGGGCACGGAGATGGTGGCCTTCCAACGCGTCGGCGATTTCCGACCGCCGCGGTGGCGAGACCCCGACCGTCCGGCACAGGCGCATGTCGATGTGCTGGTCGACGACCTGGACGTCGCCGAACCGAAGGTGCTTGCCCTGGGTGCGACCCTGCTCGAAGGGTCGGACAAGCCGATCGGCTATCGCGTATACGCAGACCCGGTTGGACCCCCCTTCTGTCTCGTCACACGTGAAAGCGTGATGCTCGGCGAGTAGAGGCCCATGGCACGGTCCGCGCTCCGCCCGGGGCAGGTCCTCACCGTACGAAGCCTCTCGGACTCCGGGAGTCCTGGAACAACTGTTTCCTTGTGAGGCTTGGCATACTTCACGGATGGGGACACGGGCCGCGGAAGCAGCGCGGCGTTGGCTGGCTGCTCAGGGGGTCAGCCAGGTACGCGACGGATGGATGAGCGATGCGCGTCCGGGCGAACTGCTGACGGCCAATCAAGTGGCGCATTCCTGGGCCGGTGATGTGTTCGCCGAAGACCTGGACGCAGCCGACCAGGTGCAGTTGGCCTTCGGGCTGTTGGATCTCCTCGACGAGTACTGGGTCACGTGTGAGATCCGTTTCGCGAACGAGAGCGCGGAAGGCCCCTTGCCGGCCGATGTGCTGTGGGACGGCTACCGGCAACGTCTGGAGGCGGACCGGGATGGCGAAGCCATCACGTACTCGCTGTGGGTGGACTGGTTCGAGGACCACACCACTGCCGCGACCGCCTTCGCCGAAGTACTCGGCAACGACATCGACCGAGTGGTTGCCGATCGCTCGGAAGCCCTGCTCCGCCGGGCCCGGCGGGTACTGGAATGCTCGGGCCCGGTTCCCTGGTCGGTGAAGGAACCGACATACCGCACCGCCGTGCGCCTACCCGTCCTGAACCCGGCGCTCTTCCGCGGCCTCCTGACGAGCTTCCACGACGTCTACGGCGACCTGGAGCCAACCGCTGCACTGGCGCTCCTGGACCGACTGGACCTTCCGGCGGACACCCACCACCTTGTGCAACTGCGGCATGTGCTCGGAGCGGGGCACAAGAACCACTACCGCAGTCCCGGTGCCTGGGACGACGCGGTTCGCTCCTGCTCCTGAACGTGTGAGCCCGCCCCGTCGGGTGGGGGCAGTGGCCCGACCACAGATGTGAGTGGTGTGCGAACCGGCTTGCCGGGAGACGGTGTGCCCTTGCCCGGCCGATCTCGGCGGTGCTTTCCAACGGTCGAGGGAACCGACGAAACGGTCCAGACGTGAGACGACTTGCCGCGATGCGTCGACGGACCCAGTGACATCGTCAGTGAGCTCCAGGAAGTGGTCTGCCGAGAAAACTCCCAGGACGTCGTGCTGGAGAGAATCGGCGATCCGCGAATCCCACAGTTTGTCGGCGCTCCCGCCGATGAGAACGAACGGTTCCCCGTGCCGACCGCAGGTCCGGTGGTCGAGCCCGATCCAGTAGTGCCCGTCACCCGAGACCAGCCCCCTGCTGCGGGCAGACCCCGTTCTTCGACCAGGTACGGGCTATCGAGCATGGACAGCATCTGCTCGCGGTGTCCGATGCCCATCACCCTGTCGAACGGGACATGGTCGGCACTCCAGAAGTCGGTCGGCCACAGGGAAGGCATTCCGGCTGTCGCTGACCTGACCGCCCGAACTCAAGCCGTGACCTACCGGGACCGGTCTCTCAGAATCCCGGGACGGGGATGAAGCCCGGCCACCACGGGGGCACGCCGCCGGGGCACGAAGGAGTGGCAGCGCCCTCCCAGAAGATCGAGATGACACACCAGACAACACCGAGGAGCGACACCGCGAGGGCAAAGGCATGGAGGAGGTGACGGTTCCCCAGAAGGGCGCCCACCGCGACCCAGACCAGCAGCAGAACCGTCCAGAGGCCCGGGATGAACAGCCACAGCAGGAAACCGCTGTTGGCCGCGTTGTTCACTCCCACATCGCAGGCGGTCCACGACCTGCCCAGAAGCATGGCAACGGATACCGCGAGAAGGAGAGCCACCGCCGTCCCGAGACACCCATGCAGCCGTCGACTCCCCACAAGCCCCCCGTTTGCCGTCCGCTGCGGGAAGCACCGGATCCGCACCGCTCATGACTGCCGCATCCCCCGGCACTGGCCAACAGGGACCGGATACCCCTGGATCCTAGTAATCACATGATCGGCGGGGCAGTGCCTGGCTGCTCCTGGTGTTCCAGAAAGGAGGCTGAAGATCCTCCAGGTGTGCCATGCCCGGCATGGCTGGAGGCCGGTCCAGGCAGTTCACCGTCCGGCCGAGACCGGACGGTCTCGGCCCGCTCAGCCTCCAGCCGTATCCCGGCCGGCAGTGGACCGAGCGGAGTTGCCAGACAGTTCCCTGCCTGCGTCGAGCTGGAGACCGAGATAGGTCCATGTCACTCCCGGGCGTCCATGCGGGTCCTCACGCCGAGTTTCGTGGATGACGTCCAGGCCGCGGCCCCGGGCGAGGCTGATGGTTTCCTCGGCGGAGACGGGGAACATACGACGCCCTGCCGGGACCGGGCCATGACGCAGAGAGAGGACCACCCGGCCTCCGGATCCGAGCAGACCGACCAGACGGGCCATGGACGAGGTGCGCTGTCGTTCGTCGAGATGCATCCAGACTGCGGTCAGCAGGATCAGATCGAAGCGGCGTGCCTGTGCGGTCAGTCCGGCAAGTTCGGGAAGTGCGTCGTCGACCCACTCGATCTCCTGGTCGGCATGAAGGCGCCGGCCCAGCGTGCGCAGCTCGGCGGTGGGCTCGGCGGCGACGACCCGGTGCCCCCTGGTGGCCAGCGCCGCCGCGTCACGCCCGCTGCCCGCCCCGATGTCCAGCACGGAGCCCGGTCGAGAGGGGAACAGGTGAAGCACCTCGCGGTGTACCTCGTTGAAGGTCACGCTCTCGTACTGCTCGGCAAGAGCCTCCGCTTCCTCACCGTATCCAGCGGTACTGGCCATGGCATGCAACTGGTCGCTGTCTGTCTCGCTGCTCATGGCGAGGCACTTTACGGCTGCTCCGGCGAGGTGACGAGGTGGGTGCGGTAACCGTCCCCCTGCACCTGGGACGAGGTTCTGAGGCGAGGAGCTATTACGGCGTAATAGGTCTGGTGACGTCGACATCGGCACTTTGCGAGCCCGGCCCCACGGACCGGGAGCCGGGCTCGACCTATTACGGCGTAATAGGTCGAGCCCCTCAAGAGACCCGAGTAACGGTCTGCACGCTCACTTGTCCCTGGTCTCGGGGCCCGTGGCGTAGGCCAGCGGTGGCGCGATTGCCCGTACGTCCGCCTGCTCCCCCACCCACAGCCCGATGTACAACGCGGCGGTCGCTTCCAGGAGTCCGGCTCGTTCCAGCCCTCCTCCGGCCACCGGCTCGCAGCCCGCGGCCCGGACCAGTTCGTACACCCGTGCAAGCGCTGCCCCGTCGTCCCCGCACACCGGAACGGCCAGGGGCCGGCCGCCGAAGACCGGCGGGGTCATCCGCCACACATCCTCGTGACAGAGATTGAACGCCTTGACGACATGCGCGTCCGGCACCGTCGAAGCCAGCCGACGAGCCGCCGAAGGACCGTTCTCCGTCAGCAGGCGAAAACCGGGCCCGACCGGATTGGCACAGTCGAGCAGGACTTTCCCCCTCAGCGCCGACCGAAGCTCCTCGACGACAGCCACCCCTGCCTTGTACGGCAACGCGGCCAGCACCACCTCGCCGAATTCGGCCGCCGCCCGCAGACTCCCGTGTCCCGTGCCGTTCCCCATGCGCGTCGCAAGTCGCTGGGCCTTCTGTTCGTCCCTGCCTCCGACAAGCACTTCATGCCCGGCCCTCCCCCAGTGCGTGGCCAGTGCGTCCGCCATGTTTCCGGTACCCAGCACACCGATCCTCATCGGTCCGGCCCTCTCCACAGCTGCCTCAATCGCTTTCGGGACGACACTAGAAATCCCGTCAGGCACCATGTGGTAAGTGACGACCGACGCCTACCTCGCCGACTGCCGCGCCCGCCTAGCCTTCGACCTCCTCGCCAACACCTGGAACGCCGTGCTCATCTGGGTGCTGCGGAACGGCCCCCAACGCCCGGGCGAACTGCGCGAACGCATCGGGGGCATCAGTCCCAAGGTCCTGACCGAGACGCTGCGGCGGCTGGAGTTCAACGGACTGGTCGTACGCCACGCCTACGCCGAGGCGCCGCCCCGTGTCGAGTACGAGCTGACCGCTCTGGGACGGACGTTGCTCGATCCGATCGATGCATTCGGCGCCTGGGCCTTCGAGTACGGCGACGAGGTCATGGCCGCCCAGGAACGCAACGAGCACGCTGCGACTTCGAGCGAGCCACCCCGCACATCCCGTTCGTCCCACCCGCCCCTCGGCTCCTCGGGTGCGGAGTGACGCGGTCCTTCCGAAGACCATTCCGCGAGAAGCTCCGGGCCGGATAAGCGCCGCCCCCTACTCCCCCGTCCCTGTTCTCCCACGGGGTGCTTCCTGTGCAGGCCGGTGTCGTCGAAGAGCTCCCTCCATCGTTCCGGCCAGTCGATGCATCCAGTTCAGGACACGATTCACATTCTGTGAATCCCTCTTCGGCAGGGCAGAATCCTCACATGGCGAAGCGCACACGAAGCTCGGCACAGCCCACAAAGCCCCTGGTCAAAGCGCCTGTGCGGATCGGTCCCCTGGACGCCCCGGCCATCGTCGGCGAGCTCCGCCGGATGCATGAGGAAGCGGAAGATCCGTTGGTGGAACGCATGCCTGCCGATGAGGAACTCTTCGGTGCGCTGCTCTACGCGGAGAAGCAGGCACATGCTCTGCAGGCTCGGCCGCTCGACGTCCGGAAAGCTGCGGCGCTGAAGCGGGTGCAGCTGTGGGAGTTCCTCCGGGAGCAGGCGGAGGTCCATCAGTCACGAGCTGTCGATGACGCGCGGAATGCGGGAGCGGAATGGGCACAGCTCGCCCCGGCTCTGGCAGTGGTGGCTCCCAGCGCCGCGTACAACAAGGCGAAGAGGCTGAAGGCCATCGAGCTCACCGATGAGACTCCTCAGGCCCGGCCGGTACGTCGTACCCCGGAGGCCGTTCTGAGAGCCGAACGCCGACTGATCCTGGAGCAGGCTGCGGAACGCCGTGCTCAGGCAGCGGCACAGAAGCGGCACCAACTGCTGGTGCCCGTCGCCGACCGGCTGCTGAACCAGCGCGACGGGCTGGCGTTGGACGAGGACGCGGAGTACTGGTTCGAGGAGATCGAGGCGGTGCTGCCCAACTGCCGTACGCCGCTCCAGATGGTGAGCCTTCACCGCTACCTCCAGGCAGCCGTACGGGCTCTGAACAAGGTGGAGCAGCGGACGGCGCGCCCCGCCCCACTCACCGAAGAGGCACGTCTCGCGCTGTCCGCCGCTGCGGAGTTCCTGAACGAGGAACAGGGCGACGAGGCCGGCTCCCTGACGGTGGGGCGTTGAGGACGACGGGTGCTGAGGTCCTATTACGGCGTAATAGGTTCCGCCCGTCTATTACGGCGTAATAGGTTCGACTCATCAGAGCGAGGGCCCGTTGGTGCCAGCTCGGAGAAGAACGGCTCCTGTGACAGGCCCCGTCCGCACGGGGGTTCAGGGCCGATCTGCCCGGCGCGCACTTCGGCCTGAGGGCCCGTCGTCGTGAGTGTGAGGGTGAGCCTGCTGGGGGAGCCCTCGTGGCTGGGGCCTTCGCTCCGTTGAAGCACAGCTCCGCGTGACCTTTCCCGCTGCGAAAGGGTCCGATCGATCCGGTTTTCCGTTCGCCGGGAAGGGGCGGTTCGGTGGGGCAGGAGGGGGGAGCTCAGCCCGGTTATTACGCCGTAATAGGGGAGGGCAGCCCGGCCGGGCTATTACGCCGTAATAGGGGAGCGGGCCCTGACGTCCCAACAAGTTGTGCAAACTAACGTGTCGATGCGGCAAACGATCTAGCGCGTTAGTAAGGTAGCGCCATGAGTATGCCATCCACCTCGAGCGACCGAGTGAAAGTCGTCTCCAAGCTGCCGGGATGGCTCCGGCAGAACCTGAAGGTCAGAACCGCGCAGCTCGGGATCGAGATCCAGACTGCGGTCGAGCAGGGAATCGCCGCCTGGCTCGGACTCGCGTCGGCGACGACCACGGTCGACACTGCGGGAGCCGAGTCCTACTCCACCTTCCTTCCCCCGGCGCAGTGGGAGGAGTTCAGGGGCATTGCCGAAGACCGTCGGGTTTCCTTGATTCAGGGGCTCGCCCAGTCCGTTCAGCTCTGGCTCGACACCAACCCGGCTCCCGATGTGAAGCGGCCCGACATCACCCGCCGCATCGTGGTGTGCAACCAGAAGGGTGGCGTCGGCAAGACGGCCATCACGGCAGGGGTGGGGGAGGCCCTGGCCGAGGACTCCAACACCCTGCACCCTGTCCGTGTCGCCAAGGCCCTGGCCACCGCTCTGCGCGCCGGTGAGGCGGACGGTGACACGGCAGGATCCGGCAGTGCCGACCCGCTCGACATCGAGAAGCTTCCCGGCCTCGGACTGCGCGTCCTCCTGGTGGACTTCGACCCCCAGTGCCACCTGACCAACCAGCTGGGGGCCGCGCCCCTGGCCATGCACGGGGACAGCCTCACCAACCACATGGCGGGTGACCCGAAGGGCGATCTGCGGGATCTGATCGTTTCCGTCGACGAGGAGCACTTCGGCGGTCGGCTGCATCTTCTGCCCGCCTGTCACGACGCCTTCCTCCTCGACGTCCGGCTGTCGGCGGTGCGAGCCCGTGAGGCGGCTCTGGAACGTGCCTTGCTTCCCCTGGAGGCCGATTACGACGTAATTCTCGTGGACTGCCCGCCGAGCCTCGGCCTCAGCATGGATGCCGCCGCCTACTACGGACGGCGTCGTGACGGCGAACGGCCCGGCCAGTCCGGGGCCCTCATCGTGGTCCAGGCAGAGGACAGCTCCGCCGACGCCTATGACCTGCTCACCAACCAGATCGAGGACCTTCGTGGAGACCTCGGCCTCGATATCGACTACTTGGGCATCGTGGTCAACCTGTACGACGGCCGCCGCGGATACATCGCGACCTCGTCCCTCCAGGGCTGGATCGACATAAAGGATCCACGGGTCGTCGGTCTCATCAACGACCTCAAGGAACAGAAGGAAGCCGTGCGGATGAAGCAGCCGCTGCTGAGTTACGCGCCGACTTCGCAGCAGGCCGTAGGCATGCGTGCGCTCACCCGGGAGATCTCATGAGCAAGGCGGATCAGCTCGGAGCCGGACGGTTCGGAGGCGGTGCCCGGCCGGTCAGCGCGCGCCGTGCCGCCATCGGTGCCGCCACCGGTGTACCGACCGACCGGGTCGCCCCGCCGACCCGGCTGCCGGTCACCCGCATCAACTCCAACCCCGACAACCCGCGCACCACGCTCGGAGACCTGTCCGAACTTGCGGGCAGCCTCGCGGAGCACGGCCAGAAGCAGGCCATCACGGTCATGAACCGCGATGCCTACATCAGGGCCAACCCCGAGCGCGAGCGCGATCTGGACCCTGACACGACCCATGTCGTGGTGGACGGCAGCAGCCGCCTGGCCGCTGCTCGCGAAGCCGGTCTCACCCATCTGAACGTGATGGTCGACGATGAGCAGGGGAGTGACGGCGACGCCATCCTGGAGTCCGCGCTGGTCGCGAACGTCCACCGCAACGACCTGGACCCGCTGGACGAGGCGCGGGCCCTCCAGCGGCTGCTGGCCATTCACGGATCGCAGGTCAAGCTCGCCAAGCGCCTTCGTAAGTCGCAGGGTTGGGTGTCGCAGCGGCTCGCCCTGCTCAATCTGACGCCCGAACTTCAGGCCGTCGTGGGTGAAGAGCCCGTCGAGTTGCTGCGGAGCGTCGCCAAGCAGCCGCACGACCGCCAGGAAGCCGCGCTTGAGGAGCTGAAGGCGGAACGGGCCCGCAAGGAAGCGGAACGGGCGGCGGCTGCCATGGTCCCGGCCCCCGCACCGGCCCCGGTCCTGCCTCCGGAGGAAGCTCCGGAACCTGTAGCTCAGGAACCCGTAGCTCAGGAAGCTGCTGCTCCGGTATCGGCATCGGTGGCGGCGGTACCGGCATCGGCTTCTGCTCCGTCTCCCGTTCCCGTACCGGCCCCCACGCCGGCAGTCGCCCCGGTCACACCTGCCTCCGCCTCCTCGGCTCCGGTTCCGGTTGCGGCTTCGACCGCGGCCAAGTCCGAAGCGGGGGAGGGGACTCGGGTTTCGCAGCCCGAGAGTGCGCCGGAGCGGGGGGAGTCCTCCGTACCGGAGCCGCGATCCGACAGCGCGTCCGTCGCCGAAGCGGGCTCGGGCGAGTCCACGTCTTCCGCGTCCCGGCCGCTGCCGTATGACGACGGGGCTTTCATCGCCCGGCATTTGATCCACAAGATGGGCGAGGCCGAGTTCGACCGGATGTTGGACATCCTCAACACCCACAGGCGCGAGCGAACGACCTCGTAACGGAAGAAGCATCCGACGGCCCCGGCCGGCTCGGAACGTCCTGCGGGGCGTACCTCGTCGACACGATGTGTGCGAGATACGCCCCGTGGGACGTTTTTCATGCTTTATTCGAACAGTTCGATTCTTCGCTCAGAACGATTCTCCGGAGAAAGGGTGATCGGAGGCGGCGGGCTCTTCCGGGGAAAAAGAGGCTCCTGGAACACCGATCGAGGTGTTCCGATCCCGGTTCCGCTCTCTCGGCCCGATCGGCGCTTCCTGTCGCCGTCACCGATTTGAATGGTGATGGTTCGCGTTATGATGAACGCATCACTGCTTTAAGGGGTGACATGTTGGATGCTCGCGCGGACGGGGACGTGGAGCGCTGCAGTCCGGGCGGGAGCGGCTTTCCTGTCCGCATCGCTCGTGCGAGTCTGTGGGAACGACGATGGAGGGTGATGTGTGATGAGCGGGACCGAGGAAAGGGCGCTGCTGGCCGGCGGCTGCTTCTGGGGCATGCAGGAGCTGATCCGGACGTTCCCGGGCGTCCTGACCACTCGGGTGGGATACAGCGGCGGTGACGTGGAGAATCCGACGTACCGCAACCACGGCAGCCACGCCGAGTCGATAGAGATCACCTTCGACCCGACCCGGACCGACTACCGGACCGTTCTGGAGTACTTCTTCCAGATCCACGACCCCACCACGAAGAACCGGCAGGGCAACGACGTGGGGCTCAGCTACCGATCCGCCATCTTCTACCTCGACGACGAGCAGAAGCGCGTGGCGGAGGAGACCATCGCGGACGTCGACGCGTCCGGGCTGTGGCCGGGCCCCGTGGTGACCGAGGTCGTTCCGGCAGGGGCCTTCTGGGACGCCGAGCCCGAGCACCAGGACTACCTCCAGCGTTACCCGGACGGCTACACCTGCCACTTCGTGCGCCCCGGCTGGCGGCTTCCCAGGCGCGCGCAGTCCTGATCCCCGGCACGGCTCTCCGAAGCAGGGCAGGGCCTCTCGGTAGCGGGAGGCCCTGCCGGGCTTCGGAGAGTCTGCGCGGTGTCCCGGAGTCTCTCCCGGTTCGTCGAGAGCGGCCGACCGGATGCCCTCCGCTGCTGTGCGGCAACTGCTGTACGACGATCTCCCGTCCCATCCTGATGGTCGACGGTGCAAAACGAAGTTTGTCAGGGTCAGTCGCGGAGCGCCCGCCGTGAGGTCAGGCAGAGTCCGACGAGCAGTTGGAAGGCGGCGAGCACGAGCAGCAGGACGAGCGGGACGTCCCAGGCCCCGGTGGCCGAGCGCACCAGTCCGATGCCGAAGGGACCGACCGAGGCCAGCAGGTAACCCGTGCTCTGGGAGAAGGTCGAGAGCGCCGCGGTCTCCTGCGGGCTGCGGCCACTGGTGCCGATGATGGCCAGGACCAGGGGGAAGGCCCCCAGCCCCAGACCGGTCAGCACGGCCCAGAGCGCGGGCAGGGCCAGGGGCGCCCCCAGCAGGCCCAGATATCCCGCCATCAGCGAGACGCCGACCACGCAGAAGGCCAGCCGCAGGCGCGGCGCGGTCCGGGTGAGCGGCATCAGGGCGAACGTGGAGGGCACTCCGACGAGCAGGGCCAGCCCCAGCATCGCCCCGGCCCGGTCGGAGCTCATGCCGTGGTCGGTCAGGACGGTCGGAAGCCATCCCATGACCGCGTAGCTGCTGAGCGACTGCAGGGCGAAGAACGCGGTCACGAGCAACCCGAACCGGGTGCGCCCGACGGCCAGGGCCGAGACCGGGGCGGCGGCGCTGTCGGCGCGCCGCGCCGAGGTCCGCCAGGAACCCGGCCGCAACGCCCATACCGCGAGGGTCAGCAGGGCCGGCAGGGCCCAGGCGGCCAGTCCCAGGGAGGGCCGGCCCGCGAGGTCCGCGACCGGTACCGCCACCGCCGCGGCAAGGGCCGAGCCCAGTGCCATCGCGGTCGTGTAGACCCCGGTCAGCAGTGCGACGCGGCCGGGGAAGTGCGTCTTGACCACGGCGGGCAGCAGGACGTTGCACAGGGCCAGTCCGGCGGAGCCCAGCAACGTGCCGGCCAGGAGCGCCCACGTCTGGGGGACGGCGCGGACGGCGAGTCCGGCACAGAGCGCCGCCAGGGCCAGGAGAACGGCCGGTTCGGTGCCCATCCGGCGGGCCAGCACGGCGCCGGTCGCGCCCACGGCCGCGAAACACAGGGTCGGCAGGGTCGGTACGAGGGACGTGACGAGCGGGCCGAAGCCCAGTTGGTCCCGGAGCTGTTCCAGCAGCGCGGAGGAACTGCTGATGGCCTGCCGCAGGTTGAAGGCGATCAGCATGATCCCGACGGCGGTCAGCCAGGCGGCCCGGGCTCGGGAGGCGGTGGGGTGGACAGGGGCGGTGGGGGAGTGGGGGCGGGAGGGAAGACGAAGGCAGCGAGTCGGCAGCATGCAGAAAACATAAAACGTCTGACCTTTAACGTCCAATCTTTAGCGGTAGGATCGATGGTGAACACCCGCGTTTGTCTCCGTCAGGAAGGACTTCCGTGACTCTCGCCTCAGCCCGTCGCTCGGTACTGGTCGACGACGTCATCCAGCGGCTGCGCGCCGAGATCACCTCCGGGAGGTGGCCGGTGGGGCACCGCATCCCGACCGAGACGGCACTCATCGAGCAGCTCGGCATCGCCCGCGGCACTCTGCGCGAGGCGACCCGCGCCCTCATCCACGCCGGGCTCCTCCAGGCACGACAGGGCGACGGCACCTATGTGCGGGCCACCAACGAGCTGTCCGGTGCCATCCAGCGCCTCGACAGCGAACTGGGCGACGTACTCGAAGTCCGCCAGGCCCTGGACGCACAGGCCGCCCGGCTGGCCGCCGCCCGCATCACCCCCGACGAACTCGCCCACCTCGACGAACTGCTCGCCCGACGGGCCGCCGCCTGGCGGGACCGCGACCGCGACGCCTGGGTCGAGGCCGACTACGCCTTCCACCAGGGCGTCGCCACCGGCAGCGGGAACACCCTGCTGGACAACCTCTACACCGCGCTCGGCCCGGCCCTGCGCCGCTCGACCTCCGCCCACTGGGACTCGGACGGGTTCGACGGCGCGGACCACCGGGGACACGAGGAACTCCTCGCCGCGCTGCGCACGGGCGACGCCACCGTGGCCGCCCGCAGCGCCACCGCCAACATCGACGCCACCGAGGACTGGCGCGGGGCCGCCCCGCCGCCTCCGGTCGAAGACTGAGGCTGCGGTCTGCCGGCGCCACGGCATCACGGATACTCGCCGAGCGGGATGCACCCGCCGTCCGGAAATCCACTGAAGGAGCGAGGGCATGCGCGCACGGGGCATCAACTACGACACCGGGTTCCTCCCGGGCCAGGACCTTTCCCGCAAGGTCTTCGACCCCGAGACGGTCCGGCGCGACATGGCGGTGATCTCCGACGAGCTGCACTGCGATGCCGTACGGGTATCCGGCCGCGACCCCGAACGGCTCGACATCGCCGCCCGCTGCGCGGCGGACCTCGGCCTGGAGGTCTGGTTCGCCCCGTTCCCCGTGGACCTTCCCGCCGACCGGCTGCTGCCGTTCTTCGCCGACTGCGCCCGCCGGGCCGAGGCCGTACGGCTGAGCGGTGCCGAAGTGGTGTTCGTCGCGGGCTGCGAGATGAGCGCGTTCTGCGGCGGTTTCATCCCGGGGGAGACCTACGGTGACCGCCTGCGGGCCATGGCCGAAGCCGACATGGAGTGGTGGAGCGGCCTCGGCCCGGTGCAGGAACGGCTCAGTGCCTTCCTCGTCCAGGTTGCCGGGACGACGCGTGCCCACTTCGGCGGGCGCGTCACGTATGCCGCGGCCCCCTGGGAGTTCGTCGACTGGAGCCCGTTCGACCTCGTCGGCATCGACGCCTACCGCTCCACCCACAACGCCGACACCTTCCGGTCCGAGCTGCGGGGCCACCTCGCCCACGGCAAGCCCGTCGCGGTGACCGAGTACGGAACCTGCGCCTACCGGGGTGCTGGCGAGCGCGGCGGCGCGGCCTGGCAGGTCCCGCAGGACGCGGTACCGGACGAGGACGAGCAGGTACGCCACCTCACCGAGATGCTGGACATCTTCGAGGAGGAGGGCGTGGACACCGCGCTCTGGTTCACCTTCGCCGGTTACAGCAGGCCGGGCGAGGCAGATCTCGGTTCCTACGGCGTGGTCCGCATGCTCGACGGGACCCGCTGGGAGCCGAAGAAGGTGTTCCACACGATGTCGGCCAGGTACCGCCGCGGCTGAGTCCCCCCGACGGAGAGAAACGAACAGCCCCGAGAGACCTATGGGGTCAGTGGGGTTCATCGGCTGATTCCACCGGCACTTCCCCGGGCCTCTCCCACGTCGACCGCCCCAGCGGCATCAGTGAGGCCGCCGCGTCCGCGCGGGCGTCGAACGCGCCCCGGGGACAGGTCGTCGGGCCGGTCGTGCCCGACGATGCCGTCGACCGTGCGGGGGTGTGCCCGGCACGGTCGACGGAGGTGATCGGGCGGAGCGTCAGCAGGGTGCCGACGCCCTCGTCGGCGCGGGCGAGGACGCGCAGGGCGCGCCGATGACGACGGGTGCGGTGCTCCTCGGGTCGGCGCAGGCCCTGAGGGTGCTTTCGGGGCCGATTCCGCGGGGATCGCCCCTGGTGACGGCCGACGGGGTCATGCGTGGTCCCCTCGGGCGAGGGGCTGCCGGACGAGGTCGCACAGGCGCAGGAGCAGGCCGTCGTCGCCGAAGCCGCCCGCCTTGATCAGTACGGGGACGCGGGGGCCTTCGAGCGGGGTGCCGCGGGCGACGCCGGGCTCGGGTTCGTCGAGCAGATCGACGCCGGTCACGCCGAGGGACCGGAGCACGGTCGCGGCCGTCTCTCCTCCGGTGACCACGAGCGCGTCGACGAGGCCCTCCCCGGTCAGGGTCCGTACGACCGCAGCCAGGGAACGGGCGAGCATCCGCGCGGTCGTCGGCGTATGGCGTTCGTCTGGCGTCCGCAGGGTGAGGACCGGGGCCGTCAGGCCACGCAGCGTCTGTGCCGTCGCCTCCGGGTCGTCGCCGACGGGGACCCCTTGGACGTCCGTCCGGTCGTGGAGTGCGGCCAGCTGCCGCCGGGTCGCCGGGTTGGCGCTGCCGACGACGACGAGCGGTCTGCGGACCGGGGCGGGTACGGGAACGGCGGCGCCGGTATCGGGCAGGCGGGCGCACCTGCGGGCCAGGGCCGCCGCCAGCCCGGGGGAGCCGACCCACAGCACGTCGTCGAGGTGCGGCACCGCCGCCACCAGGCGGTCGAGATCGGCGTCCGAGGCGGCGGAACAGACGATCAGGCCGCCGTCACCGACCCGTGCGGGCAGCTCGGCCACCCGGTCCGGGCCGACCTCGACGGCCTCCGGGAAAACCTCCGTCAGGTCCGAACACCGCACCGGGTGCACGGGGTCGCGGGCGAAGTCGCTCTCGTGGACCGGCACTCCCCGCACGTACTGGACGGCATCCACCGTCACCCGGCCCTCTGCGGGGAACGCGGGGGCGATGACGACGGCCCGCCGCCCCGAGCCCACCCACGCGGCCCGGACCTCCGCGGCGAGATGGCCGCGCAGGGTGGAGTCCACCGTCTTGAGGAGCAGGGCGGCATCGGCAGCCAGGCGCGCGGCCCGTTCCGTGCACGTGGCGGCTGCTTTCTCGTCCAGCAGCCGGCTGCCGAGGTCGATCGCCCGCACACCCGGGGCAGGGACTGTTCGCCCGCCCGGGGCGGCCCGGGGAGCCGTCGCCGGGGCGGAGGGGGAGAGCAGGATCCGCGCCTCGTGGCCGGTGCGACGGAACGGCGCAGCACCGTCCCCGGCGCTGGTGAGGTCATCCGCCAGGATGACGATGTCCGGCCCGGTGCCATTGCGGGATGCCATGCCCCACCTCTCCGTCGATCGGCTCTGTCGAATCCGGCCGCTCCGTGGCCCCGGCAGAAAAAGCCTGGGCTGTCGGTCCTGCCAGTCCTGTCAGCTCTGTCCGTGACCGGATCAATGGTCGTGCAGCCGGAAGCGCAGGCCAAACGATTCGTTCTCACATGGCACCTGAGCAGAATTCACCGATGCTGTGGTCGGCCCTCCCTCCTCCCCGCACTCTGCTGCCCTTCGAGGCGACCGTCCGGCATCCGCTTGTTCGCCGAGCGGATGCCGGACCGGGCCGGTCCGCCGGCTGCCGGTTGGTGTGAGGGCAGCCGTTCTCCTGCACACGGGCACACGGACACCCAGCCGCGGGCCCGGGACGACTGGCGCCACATCACCGGCCTGAGGGCGGAGGCGGCCGCGCAGCAGCCCCTGGAGCACTTTTATCTGGCCCTCCGGGTCGTCTCGGCCGGCGTCGGGGGCGCGATCGCCCCGTACGCCGTCGTCCGCGACGACCCGGAGCGGGGGCGGCTCGCCGCCCCCTTCGGGTTCGTCCCCGACGGCACCAGTTACGCCTGCTCAGCCGCCGACCGCCCGAACAGGGCGCCCGTGTTCGCGATCTGACCTCATGGCTGCGGACGCGAACGGCCCGGCTGGAAGCCGGTCCCGATCAGCTGTGACCCCGAAGGTCCCCTGTGTGCCAGGGCCGGAAGGGCCGGAGCCGTTCCCGATGGAAAGCCGCCCTTCGCCTTCTCAGCGGTCCTGGGCCAGGGCGAGGAGCTCCGCGAACAGGCCGCCCGCACCGGCCAGTTCCTCGTACCGGCCCTGTTCGATCACGCGGCCGTCGCGCATGACGACGATCCGGTCGGCCAGCCGCGTGTTCTCCAGCTGGTGCGTGACGACGACGGTCATGCGCTCGGCGGCGATGCGTCTGATCTCCAGGAAGATCTGATGCTCTCCTCGGGGGTCCATCTGCGAGGTCGGTTCGTCGAGGATCAGCAGCGGTGTCCGCCGGTACAGCGCCCGGCCGCACACCAGCCGCTGCCACTGGCCGCCGGACAGCTCGACCCCGCCGAACAGTTCGCGCGCCAGGAGCGTGTCGAGGCGGTGGGGCAGCTTCTCGATCGCGTCGCGCATCCCGACGGCGTCGACGGCCTCCCACACCGGCACGTCGTCGGACGTCCGGGGCTGGCCGAGGGTGATGTTCTCCCTGGCGCGCAGGGGCCAGCAGGCGAAGTTCTGCGGGACGAGCGCGGTGCGCTTCCACACGGATTCGGGATCGGCCCCGGCGAGGTCGGTGCCGTCCCACAGGACGCGTCCCTCGTCGGCGAGCAGAATGCCGGTGAGGAGCCTGGCCAGGGTGGACTTGCCCGAGCCGTTCTCGCCGACGACGGCCAGGATCTCGCCGCGGCGCAGGGTCAGCGAGACCCCGTCGACGGCGGGTTCTTTCTTGCCGGGGTACCGGTACACGACTTCGTCGAACCGGATCTCGTCGACGCGGTCGGGGATGGCGAGTCCGCCGCGTTTCGGGGCGCGTTCGGCGGCCAGGTCGAGGAAGGACCGCATGTCGGCCAGGTACAGCGAGGTGTGGAACATCGCCGCGCCGTGCAGCACGAACTGCGAGAGGGCGGCCAGCGTCGTCTGGACGGCGATCACCGCGGTGGCGGCCACCGGAAGCGCGACGCGGCCGGTGCCGGCCAGCCACGCGAGGGTGGCCCAGGTGCCCAGCAGGAACACGCCGCCCAGGGCGCTGCTCGCCAGGACGATGCGGAGCATCCGGGGCGCGGCGGTGAGGGTCCGCCGGTCGATGCGGTCGGACAGGGAGCGGTACCAGTGGACGAGGTAGCCGGTCATCCCGTTGGCGCGGACCTCGTCGCCGTGCCGGGAGTGGGTGGCCCACCAGCGCATCATGCCGCGGACGCTGCGGTCGCCCACGTTGGCGTAGTGGATCTCGTAGTCGACCCGTGCGCAGAGCACGGCACCGATGCCGGCCGGTACGACGGCGAGCAGGAGCAGCGGCAGCATCGTCCAGTGCAGCGCCGTGACGACTCCACTCGCGGCGATCATGCGGATCAGCGCGGCCATGAACCGCTGGGCGTCCTGCACCATCATCCGGGTGCGGATGACGCCGACTTCAGCGGCCTCCTGACGGTCGGCGAACCCGTCCTCGCCGTACGCGGATGCCTCGACGCGGCAGACCGCGGAGACCAGTGCGACATCCGCCTCGGTCAGCAGCAACGGCGCGATGCGCCCGTCGGCGTACGCGGCCAGGGCGCCGCTGGTACGGCTGACGGCCGCGGCGGCCGTCACCACGATCAGGGCGGGCAGCGCGGCGTGCAGGCGTTCGGACACGGTGCCGGTGCCGAGGACGTGCGTCATGGCCCGCGCGGTGAACGTGAGGACGACGGCGGCGGCGACGCCGGTGAGGAGCTGGCAGGCCAGGAGCAGGACGACGCCGGTCCTGTCGACGGCCCAGGCCATGCGGGCGGTGTGCCCGAGCACGGAGGGCAGCCGACTGCACATGGTCCCGAAACTCACGTCCGCCAGCGGGTTCTCGCCCTGTTTGCCCCCGTAGGTGATGGAGGCGGGCGGCGGTGGGGGAGGGATCTTCACGTTCTCGGTCGAGGTGTCGGTCACGGTCACCCGCATCCCTCCAAAAGGTCGATGCCGCACCTGGGTGGTCCGGCGACGCACGGCTCAACGACGCGAGGGAGGAATCGAACGCGCTCGATTTCGGACGCGTCGGATCCCTTGAATCCCATGGGTTCGAACGTGCAATCGCCGTACTGGAGCCGTCGTACGACACCTCCGGATGGCCGAAACGCCGAACGCGAGACGCATGTGACGTACGGGATTGGGCGTGCCGGGTCGGCCTGCGGCGACGGCGTACGGGGTTCTGGCGGCGGAAGGACCCGAGCGACTGAAGCGACCGAAGCGACTCTGAAACCGGAATACCGGAAGCCGGATCGCGATCGGTGCCGCCGATCGCGATCCGGCTTCCGGGGCCTCTCCTCGGGCCCGGCCGCGGGACTTCGTGGCTCTCAGGTGAAAGCGATGGCCGCCCCGGTCGAGACAGAGAGCTTCGCGGCTTCGAGGAGTCGCAGACAGTCATGGGATTCGACGCCGTAACGCCGCCATCCCTCGGCGGCCGGATCCTCGTCATCGGCGGCGTCGACGACCTCCTCGGAGTCCGGATCGAGGTCCTCGGGAAGGCCCAGGGCTTCCGCGATCCGACGGACTTCCGCCAGCAGCCGCACCGAGGAACCGAGGTGGCCGCCCGGTGCCTTCTCGTCGACGACGACGCGGGCGAAGTCCACGGGGACGTAGTAGCCCTCGCAGTCCGAATGATGGATCAGGTGGTCGAACGGGCCCGGGGGATCACCGGGGAGCGACCGGTAGCCCTCGGTCAGGAGCGGATCGTCGGCCGCACGTCGGCTCCCGTGCAGCGGCTCGGGCAGCCGTCCGTCCGCCGCGAGGTGCACGGCGAGCCGACGCACGGCGTGCAGGCCCGAGTAACCCCACATCTCGAACTCCGCGCCCCGTCCCTCGGCCGGGTCGGGGCCAATCCACTGGTGTGCCCCCGCCCGTTCCAGCAGTTCCCCGATCACGACGAGGTCGGCGTGGGCGGGTACACCGACGATCATGTTCAGTCCCATGCCCCGATCCTGCCAGTACCGGTCGAACGGCCCTCCGGGCGGCCAGGCCGCGGCTCGCTCCGTCCGGATGTCCGTCGGCACGTGCTTGCGCAATTCGGCCGGCATGGCCGCGTCGGGATCCGTGGCGGTGACCACGATGCCCACCGGTCACCTGCTCAAACTCCGCTGCCGGGACGGGGGTGTTGGGAGGAATTCCAGCCGGCCGTGGGGGATGTGCCCGAGGAGTTCGACGCCGGTGGGCCGATTTCCGGTCGTGACATGATCGGCGCCATGGAGCACTTCATACGCCCCAAGGGGGCCCCGCCCGTCAACAACTACAGCCACGCGGTCTCCTTCACCGGACCGATGGTCGTCGTCTCGGGGCAGGTCCCGGTGGACGGTGACGGCAACCTGGTCGGCAAGGAGGACGCCGAGGCCCAGGTCCGGCAGGTCTATGCGAACCTGGCCACCGCGCTGGAGGCGGCGGGCTCCGGCCTGGAACACGTGGTCAAACTGACGGTCTACCTGACCGATCTGGACGACCTGGACTCGTTCCGCAAAGTGCGGGACGAACACCAGGACGCGGAACGTCCGCCCGCCTGCTCCTTGGTGCGGGTCGCGGGCCTGGTTCACCCGGACTTCCGGGTCGAGATCGACGCGCTGGCCGTGGCTCCGAGCGCCGGATAACGGCCGAAGCAGGCCCCGGCGGAACCTGAGGAACATCCCGGGCAGCCGGCGCGGCCTCGCACCGCTGCCCGGGGCCGGCGGCGCACGGTGGTTCGTTGCTCCGGTCACGTCGAAGAGCGAGCCGAAGCCCCGTTCCTGTCACCCCATCCCTGCCGCACCGCGCCGACAGCACGTCGGGACCGCCCGGCCCGCCGACGCGCGGACCGGCCGACGGGCGGGAAGCGACCCGGCGCAGTGGGACTTCCGGGCGGAGCGACTGAAGCTACCGAAGCGACTGAAGCGACTCTGAACCCGGAATGCCAAATTCCTGCGGAGCGGCCCGCGGGCGGCCGGGGTTCGGTCGCTGGGTCGCTGGGGGTCTCCGGGGCAGCGACTGAAAACAAGCGACCGAAGAACTTCTCAGTCGCTTCCTCAGTTTTTTCAAAAGCCCAGGTCAGGGCAGGTTTTCAGGTGGGATAGCGACTGGAGCGACTGAAGTATCGGGTATATGAGGACATTCGCGCGTGCGTGTGTGCGTCATATATAGACGCCTTGAGTCGCTTCAGTCGCTGTTTTGGGTTTCGTAAGTCTCTGACCTGGGCTTTTGTGCAGCTACTGAGAGAGCGACCGAAACATTCCGAGTCGCTGGTGCGTCGATGCTTCAGTCGCTGATGACCGTTTCGTCAGGCTGGAGATGTCTCTCGCCGACACGATGAAGCGGTTTCTCGCCCAGAGCCCCCCTCGGCCACCCGGGCTTCGATAATCTATGTTCGTCGTTGAGTCGCTTTGGTCGCTGATGGGGGGTGCGCATGGCGCATGAGCTGGATGTTTCACCCAGCGACCGGGAGCGACCCGGGTCTCCGCCGGTAGTCGCTCCGCGCAGTGTGGATCTTGCCAGGTGGTGTGCCAGCCGTGGTTGGCCGGTCCATCCCCTGGCTCCGGGACGCAAGACTCCGACGGCGAACTGCGAGAAGTGCCGACAGCCCGGCCACACCCACAAGGGATGCGCCTGCATCCAGGCCGGTCGCTGGTGCCACGGCTTCCACTCCGCCACCCTGGACTTCGCCCGCATCGAGCAGTGGTGGTTCAACCACCCCGGGCTCGGGGTCGGCGTCGCCTGCGGTCCCGCCCACCTGGTGGTCATCGACATCGACGCGCACCGGCAGCAGCCCCCGGACCGGGACCGCCTGCTGCCGGGCATCCCGATCCCCCGCAGCGTGGACCTGGGCGGCCTCGCCAACGGATTCCACACCCTGGGCGTGCTGGCCGCCCTGCGGGGCGCCGTCAGCCCGGCGGACGACGAAACGACCTTGCGTGTACGCACGCCCTCCGGAGGACTTCACGTGTGGTACCGCGCCCATGGCGGCCACCGCTGGCAGTGCTCCGCGGGTTCGAGCGGCACCCGCGCCCTGGCCTGGCAGGTCGACGTCCGGGCCAACGGCGGCTACATCGTCGCGCCCGGCACCACCACCGTCGCGGGCACCTACACGGCCGTCGGCCCGGCCCGTGAACCCGCGGCGCTTCCCGACTGGCTGGCCCGCGAGCTCGCCCGTACCGGGCACCTCCCGCCCGCCCACGTCCCCGCCCCGCGCCCCGTGCCCCCCAGGGCCCGGCAGGCGGTGCTGGCGGCCGGTGGCGGCCGGGACGCGGCGGGCAGAGCCCTGGCGAAGGTCCTCGGGGAGGTCGCGGCCTGTGCGGGCGTCCCCGAGGGGGCGGCCTTCTCCGCGAAGCTGAACCGGGCCGCGTACACCGTCGGGGGACTGGTCGCCGGCGGCCATCTCTCGGCGGACGCCGCTGAGCAGGCCCTGCGGGACGCCGCCGAACAGGCCCGCCCCGGCCAGGAGCGACGCTACGGAGCCATCATCCGCAGCGGCCTGAACGCGGGCCTGTTGCGCCCACTGTCCCCGGGAGGCCGCGCGTGATCTCCCGGGACGACAACGCACTCTTCGACCCGCAGGCCGTCGCCGCACAGATCCTCGCGCAGGTCCCCTCGCCCCTGCCCGCGCAGGGCGGTGACCCCGGCACGGGCCAGTCGCCGGAGGGCGAGGCGACCGCAGCGGGCCTGCTGCCCGACACCCTCACCGACCGGGGCAACGCCAAACTGTTCGTCAAGCTGTACGCCAACGACTACCGGCACGTTCCGGGACTCGGCTGGTACCGCTGGGACAGCACCCGGTGGCAGATCGACGAGGACGACACGGTGATCTGGGCCGCCGGGGACCTGGCCGAGAGCATCGCCTCGGCGGACCCGCGCGGCGTGTTCACCGGCGCGGCGCTCCAGCGGCACCGCAGTCGCGCGCTGAGCACCAGCGGCATGAACGCGATGCTCACCCAGGCCAAGGCCGCCCCCGGCATGGTGCTCAACGCGGCCCGACTGGACGCCGACCCGTACGCGCTGTGCACGCCCTCGGGGATCGTCGACCTGCACACGGGACTCATCAGGAAGCCCGACCCGAACAAGGACTTCCACTCTCGTTCCACCAGCGCGGCACCGCAGCCCGTGGCCACCCCGCGCTGGCACCGGTTCCTCACCGACACGTTCGGCGCGGACGCCGACGGCGAGGAGATGGTCGACTTCCTGCACCTGCTGCTCGGCTACTCCATCACCGGGGACGTGGGCGGGCAGGTCATGCCCTTTCTGTTCGGCTCCGGCAAGAACGGCAAGTCGGTACTGCTGGACGTCCTGATGAAGCTGCTCGGCGACTACGCGGACGCCGCCCCGCCCGGCTTCCTGATGTCCCGCCCCTACGAGGGACACCCCACCGACCTGGCCGAACTGCACGGCCGCAGGGTCATCGTGTGCAGCGAGGTCAAGCCCGGCGACAAGTTCGACGAGGCCCGGGTCAAGCTCCTCACCGGCGGCGACCGCATCAAGGCCCGCCGCATGCGGCAGGACTTCTTCAGCTTCGAGCCGACCCACAAGCTGTGGCTGCTGGGCAACCACCGCCCGGAGGTCGGCACCGGTGGCTTCGCGTTCTGGCGCCGGATGCGGCTCATCCCGTTCGAACGTGTGGTCTCCGACGACCGCAAGATCGACAACCTGGCGGACATCCTGGTCACCGAGGAGGGCCCGGGAATCCTCAACTGGCTCATCGAGGGCGCCCGTCGCTACCTGGCCGGGGAGAAGGTCCTCACCGGCCCCGAACGGGTCCGCATCGCCACGACCGCCTACGCCGAGACCGAGGACCACACCGGCCGCTTCATCAGCGAATCCTGTCGGGTCGACCCCGAGCTGAGGGCGGAACAAGCGGCGCTCTACGCGGCGTACAAGTCCTGGTGTCACAATGAGGGTGCCCCGGCCGTTTCGTCGCGAGCCTTCGCGGCCAGGGTCCGCGAGACGGTTGGACTGGCATCGCCCAAGGAAATGATCCTGTCCAACCAGCGGAAGTACTACCCGGGCATTGGACTGCTCGCTGATCAGGAGACAACATGAGCGCCCTCATCGCAGAGGACGAGATCAATCATGAAGTCGACCTCGTCTGGCTGGAGGACATCGCCGATCTCGACTACGTACGACAGAGCCTCGACCGGCTGCCGACCCGCAGGGGCAAGCCCGCCTACCACCGTGACGGTCGCATGGTCGGGTACACCCTGCTGGGGCCCAAGGCGAAGGCGTCACGCTCGTCCGGTACGTTCCGTCGCCGGGTCTTCTGGCTGCTTCCGCACGACCGCGACAGCGAACCGGAGGGGCTGTACGCCATCGGGGCCCCCGCGGAGGCCGTGGACCCCCGCACGCTGGAGCCGGGCCGCAAGGGCCGCAAGACCGCCCGCTCCGAGGGCGGTCCGCCGTCCCGGGCGATGCAGGAAATGGGCATAACCCTCCCGCTGTAGCTGGCGTGCGGGGACGCACGCCGGCCACGGGCGTTCCACGGACCGTCGGGTGAGGAAACCTCAGCCGGCGTTCAGGGCGCGGTCGAGGAGGGGCAGCAGCCGGTCCCAGTGCCGTTGCAGCGCGGCGGCGTCGAAGGCATCGGTGTCGGACATGGTGAAGCCGTGGACGGTGCCGGGGTAGACCTCGCAGGAGTACTCGACGCCCGTTGCGTCCAGGGCCTGTTCGAGCTCACGGGCGGCCTCGGGCGTCATGTCGTTCTCCGAGAGCCCGAGGTGGACCCGGGCGGTGAGCCCGGCCAGGACCCGGTGCGGGCTGTCGGGTGCGTCGGTCACCAGGAAGCCGGGATGGAACCCGGCGACGGCGGCCACCCGGTCGGGGTGGGCCGCCGCGGTGCGCAGCGCCAGGGCGGCGCCCATGCAGTAGCCGATCGCGGCGACCGGCCCCGGACCGACCTCGGGCCGGGTGGTGAGGAACCGGACGTAGGCGTCGGCGTCGCGCAGGACGCGTTCGGTGGTGTGCTCCTCGATGAGGGGCATCAGTCGTTCGATGACCTCGGGCCGGATCTCTTCCCCGAGGTGCTCGGGAAGCTCGGTCACCGGTGCCGGGCCGTGCCGGTGGTAGACGTTGGGCAGGAGCACGTAGTAGCCGTGCCCGGCCAGTTCTCGGGCCTTCTCCTCCAACTCGGGCCGTACGCCGAAGGCATCGGAGTACAGGAGCACCCCCGGATGCCGCTCGCCGTCGCCGGGAAAGGCGGCGAAGGCGTCGGCCGGGCCGTCCGGGGTGGGAATCTGCAGGGTCGTGGTGGGAATGGCGGGTCTTCCTTCCTGGAGTCCGCTCGATCGGCATCGGCCGCACCGATGCCGTCGGCGGAAGTGAACGTATCCGGACCCGGCCGGACACGACCAGGGCGGCCGGGTGTCCGCACGTGCGCCGACCCGTTCGCCGGGCCGGCGAACGTGAGCCCGCCGCCGTGTGCCGGGGGACCGCGCCCCATCGGCCAGGCCGTGCGGCAGGACGGCGGGTGTTCCCGCCCCGCCCCAGTCGCGACAGGAGACGCGTACGCCCTCGCGCACGAAGGTGCGTTCGGACGCGGCGGGGCGGTGCGGTCAGCGGTGGGCGGCGAGGAAGGCCCGGACGCCGGCGGTGGCGTAGTGCTCCAACTCGGCCTCGGTGTGCTGGGGGCTGCCGTGGAACATGGCCTTGTTCACGGGGATCCACAGCAGCAGGCCGGAGAAGTGGTGGGCGGCCAGGAGCGGTTCACCGATCCGGAGCAGTCCGCGGTCGGCGAGGTGCTGGAGGCTGGAGGCCAGGGTGGCCAGCACCCGTTCGAAGCCCTGCTCGTACCAGTTGGCGCCCAGTTCGGGGAAGGTGTCCGCGTTGGCGATGACCAGGCGCCGCAGCTGGAGGACCTGGGGCTGGGTGAGCGTGGTCAGGAACCGGTGGGCCAGACGGGTCAGATTCTCCTCCAGGGTGTCGGCGTCGGCCGGGATGTCGGCCACCGTGTCGATCATGCCGTCGATGCGGTCGGTGGTGGCCAGGACGATCTCGGAGAACAGCTTCTCCTTGTCGGAGAAGTGCTTGTAGACGGTCTGCTTGGACACCGCGGCCAGCTTCGCGATGTCGTCCATGCTGGTGCCGGAGTAGCCCTTGCTCAGGAACATGCTGGTCGCGGCTTCCATGATCGCCCGGTGCTTGAGCGCCGACCGGCTCTGCTCACTCGTTTCCATGCCGTCTCCCGATTTTTAGTACTGGACAGTCCAGTTCCTGTATGGGTACTGTACCGTCCAGTTCCACCATTGGCTCTTGCGTCGAGGAAGACATCACATGACCCAGACCCTCAGTGCCCCGATCACCGTGTCCGCCCCGGCCCGGCCGACCACGCGGGCCCTGCTGGCCGGCGCCGCCGCGGCGGGCCCGCTGTTCCTGGGCGCGGGGCTGATGCAGGGCCTCACCCGCGAGGGCTTCGACTTCACCCGCAACGCCCTCAGCCAACTGAGCCTCGGCGACCTCGGCTGGATCCAGGTCACCGTTTTCCTGCTCACGGGCGTTCTGGTCATCGCCGGAGCGGTCGGGACGCACCGGGTGCTCCGCGATGCGCCCGGCGGCACCTGGGCGCCGCGACTGATCGGAGTGTTCGGCGTCTCGTTCCTGCTCGCCGGGGTCTTCGCGGCCGACCCGGGTGCCGGATTTCCCGCCGGTACTCCCGAGACCCGTGTCGCCTCCCTGAGCGCACACGGTGCCGTCCACATGTTCAGCGGCACGGTGGGCTACCTGGCGCTCTGCGCCGCGTTCTTCGTCCTGGCCCGCCACTTCGCCGCCCGGAACCGACGCGGGTGGGCCGTCGCCTCTCGCGTCGTGTCCGTCGTGGTGCTCGTCGGCTTCGCCGGCTCGTCCGCCTCCGTCCTGGCGTTCACCGCCGGAGCCGGGCTCGGCCTGCTCTGGCTCACCGCGGTCACCACCCGGCTGCTGACCGCGACGCCCCCGGCGCGGCGATGACCACCCTCTCCCCGCCCGCTGCCCTCCCGGCGGGGTGACGGACAATCCAAGATCACCGAATGCGAACGGATGGGATTTCAGCATGACCGAAGCAGTGAAGGGCCCCGCCAGCTACTTCCCCTCGATCGAGAAGAAGTACGGCCGCCCGATCGCGGAGTGGAAGGACCTGATCCGCTCCTCGCCCCTGGCCAAGCACATGGAGCTCGTCTCCTGGCTCAAGACCGAGCATGGTCTGGGCCACGGCCACGCCAACGCGCTCGTCGCGCACACCCTCGCGGAGGACAGCGGAAAGTGAACCGTGCCCGGCCCCGCCGGAGCAGGGCGGGCCGGATGCCTCCCACGCGATCGTGCGCGGGAGGCCACGGTGTTCTCCGCGTTCCTCCGTCGTCCCCGTGACCGGGCCCGGCCACGGGGACGGGGTTCCTTCCACGCGACATGACGCCGCGTGGGGGCCAAGGGGGGGCAATCACCCCGGAGGCGGCAGGGCGCCCCGACCGCCCGGCGGGTCCATCTCGCGCCACTCCGGCCGCAGCCCCGCCAGGTTCGTGGTGAGGAAGTACGCGATCCCGCAGACGAGCAGCACCGGCGTGAGCCCGGCCGCGGTCACCGCGGCCCCGGCGAGCAGCCCGCCGAGGGGGATCCCGGCCCAGGACAGCGAGTCGCCGAGCGCGTTGACCCGGCCTCGCATCCGGCGCGGCACCCGTTCGAAGAGGACGGCCCCCAGCACCGGGTTGATGAAACCGGCGCCGAACCCGCTGACGGCGAAGACGGCCAGTACCGCCCCCAGCGGGGCATCGAGGGCGAGGACCAGGAATCTCGGGGCCCCGGCCAGCAGGAATCCGACGAGAACGATCATCCTGCGCCGCAGCCGGTGCGCGGCCATCGCGGCGATGAGGCTCCCGGCGACCGCCGCGGCTCCCATCGCACTGCCCAGCAGACCGATCGCGGCCGGCCCGTTGCCGGACTCCTTGGCCCAGACGGGAACGAGGACCGTGGAGATCGCCGCGTCCAGCAGGTTGGTGATCCCCACCATGACGATGACGGCGAGCAGCAACGGCTCGCCCCGCAGGAAGGTGAAGCCCTCGCCGAAGCGGCGCCAGTAGCCCGGTTCCTCCTCGCCGGTCCCCGACGGGTCCTCCGCGGTTCCGTGTCCCATGCCGCGGGGCAGCGCCAGCGCGACGACCACCGAGCCGAGGGCGAAGCAGCCCGCGTTGATGACGAGCCCTGCCATGGGACCGAGCAGCGCCACCAGGGAGCCCCCGGCCGCCGGGCCGATGGTGGAGGCGAGCCGCTCGATCACGCCGGACAGGCCGGTGGCCCGTTCCAGCGGCACCCTGCTGTGCTCCGCGGCCTCCGGAACCATGACCTCCTTGGCCAGGTCGCCCGGCCCACGGGCCGCGCCGATCACCGCGACCAGTGCCAGCAGGAGCGGGAAGGACAGGAGGTGCAGGGTGTGGAGCAGGGGGACGACGGCCGCGGCGACCGCGCTCGCCAGGTCCGTGGTCCAGGAGACGGCCCGCGGGCCGATCCGGTCCACGAGCGGTCCGGTGAACGCCTTGACCAGCACGTAGGGCGTCATCTCGCAGAAGGCGACCAGCCCGGTCATGGTGGCGCTGCCGGTCGTGACGAGCACGAACCAGGGCAGCGCCACCACGGAGATCCGGGTACCGGTCAGCGACACGGCCATGGCCGTCAGCACCCCGCCCAGCGGCCTCAAGGACCGCCTGCCGGATATCTCGTCGACGCCCGGGGCATCCGCCGTCATGGCGTCTCGGTTCCTGTGGCCGCCCCGGGGTCGGAGGTGTCCGGCTCGGGCAGGATGTGCGTGATGACGCCGACGCGCTCGGCCCCCTCGGGGGCGGTCGCCGCCGATTCCGGCGTGTCCCACCGGTAACGGGCGAGCACGCCCCACAACTCCTGGCGCAGGGCGACGGTTTCCTCGGGCGTGAGCCGCAGGGCCCAGTCGCTCATGTCGAAGGTGCCCCGCCACGGCCGGGGCATCGTCTGCAGCTCGTTCAGCGCCTGCTGGGTGCGAAGGGTGTAGGTGGCGGAGACGGACTGCAGATACGCCAGCGTGGCCTCGGGCTCCTGTTCGGTCAGGTTCCGGTCGCTGAGCTCCGTCGTCCGGTGCACCGAACGCCACCAGCGCTCACGCGCGTTGCCGCGTTCCGTGTCCTCCTCGACGAAACCGGCCGCGCCGAGCTGGCGCAGGTGGTAGCTGGCGGTCCCGGAATTCACGCCCAGTCGTTCCGCGAGACGCGTTGCCGTGGACGGCCCGTACTTCCGCAGGTGTCCGACCAGCTGTACGCGTACCGGATGCGCCAGGGCGCGCAGCCCCTTGGCATCCAGAACGACCGAGTTCTCTTCGAAGGCCGGGGTGTCCGGCCCCTTCGCCGCGTCTGTCATACGACTCACCCTAGACCGCAAAGAGTTCTTCGCAAAGAGTTCTTCGCGAAGAACTCTTTGCGGTTTTCTGCGCGGCTGTTCCGGATGGGTGGCTTCCGGTAAGCGAACCGGCTCGGATGTTCCTCATGGGCATGGCAGGATCGCGGCCATGCCCCTCAGCGCCCCCCGCCTCCGGATCGGCTCGACCGAGATCATCGCCCTCGACGACGGCGAGGGCCCGTTCTTCTCCCCGCGCGCCGACGCCTTCCCCGGGGCGACGGCCGTCCAGTGGGCCGAGGCCGACCGTTACGATCCCGGCGCGGTCGACGCCGAGGGACGCTGGTGGCTCCGGTTTCGCGCCTACGCGATCCGCAGCGACAGGGGCCTCACCGTCGTGGACGCCGGGATCGGTCCGGCGGACGGCCCGGCCCGCGAGTGGGCGCCCGTGCCCGGCGTGCTCCCCGAGTCGCTCGCCGCCGCGGGCATCGACCCGGCCGAAGTCGACACCGTGGTGCTCACGCATCTGCACACCGACCACGTCGGATGGGCGGTCGTGACCGAGGAGGCCGTCCCGTCGGCGGGCGGTGGCGCGGCGGACGGCGGCCGTCGCCCTTATTTCCCGAACGCCGAATACCTGCTTCAGCAGGCCGAGTTCGACGCCCTCGACGCGCTCAACCCGGAGCTCCGCGAGACCCTCGTCGACCCGCTCGCGGCCGCCGGCCGGCTCCGGCTCCTCGACGGGGACACGCCGCTGCGCACCGGGCGCGCGGTCGCCACGCCCGGTCATACGCCCGGACACCAGAGCGTGCTGGTCGCCGACGGGCGCGAGCGGGTGCTCGTCACCGGCGACCTTCTGGTGCACGCGCTCCAACTGCTCCACCCCGGGCTCGCCTACGCGCACGAGGTCGACCCCGAGGCGGCCCGGCGATCGAGGCGGCGCATGCTCCACCACGGAACCGACACCACCCTGCACCTGGCGACGTCGCACTTCACGGAACCGTTCCTCCCGGTGTGAGCGCGGCGGCGAGGGCGAGCCGGGGAACCGGGCGGACCTGCCGGACGGACCACGGGCCCCGGACCTGTTCCGGCCCCGTCCTCCGCAGCCCCGACCTGCACATCGCGGCATGGCGCCGCCGGTTGACGCGCCCGGCGGACGCCGATCTGCTGCTCCGATGATCGAGCTCCGGCTCCGAGCGGTGAACGGCGACGCCTCGATGCACGACTGGCGGTACGCCCACAACCTGATCGTCCCCGGCGACGTGCTGTCGCTCGACGACGTCCGTGCCCGCACCGGCCGCAACCTCATGGAGGTTGCCTGCCTCGGGGACGTCCTGATCGGCTGCACCACCGTGCGCCCGCCCACCGAGGACAACGGCGCCACCTCGACGGTCATCGCCCGCGTACTGCCCGAGCACCGCCGCCGCGGACTCGGCACCCGACTCCACGAACGCGCCCTGGACCGGGCCCGCGCGCTGGATGCCCGGACAGGCCCCGGGCGGTCCTGTCCGGATCGCAGTACCGGCCCGGCGGTCTCCCGGGCCCTCAGGTCCCCTTCGGGGCGGCGTCCAGCCGGCTGACGACCCGTCGGAGCTGCCGGGCGTTCCGGGGCGACATGGCCTGCATCACGGTGTCGAGGAGGGCCCGGGCCTCGAAGGGGTCGCCACAGCAGTACCAGTGCGTGTTGCTCTGCTCGTGGTCGTCCCACAGTTGGCGTTCGGGGCGGTGGACATGGTCCTTCCACCGGCGCACGGCCGCGCCGACGTCTCCCGGGCGCAGGTAGTTGCGGGAGTGTTCGAGGCGGAAGATCTCGGACAGCGCGCGTGAGGACAGGCCGTCGATGGCGGGCCCGGGCCCTTCTTCCGCCGTCCGGCGACGAGGAGCCCCCGCCCGGATGTGCCCTGGGCGGTTACGCGGCATGGGCCTTTCGGTTCGTCTGCATGCGCCCCATCGTGTCACGGCCCCGAAGGCAATGACGTTGTAAGGAGAGCCTGATGGTGTCATGACTGTCGTCAGAGTGGTGTCACCATGGCGCCTTCATGGCGTCTCGGTGAGTCATTCCGTCATCGATGTGGTGCTGCGACACGGTAATTCAGGAAAGAAGTACCAGCTCAGCGCCTTGTTCGCCTCCATGATGGCGATATGGCTCGCCATGGCGCCACTGATGTGCCATGATGGCGCCATGGACCTCACGCCCTACGTCGACAACCTTCGGCAAGAACTGGCCGTCGCTGCGGAAGCGGGCGGCGACGACGCCCGCGCCCTCGCCGAGCGGCTCACCGCCCCCCTGGAGTCGGCCGCCCGGCTGACCCTCCTCAACGCACTGTCCGCTGCCATGGGCGAGGTCACCCGGGAGTTGGCGCCGGGCTCCGTCGATGTACGGCTGCGCGGACTCGACCCGGAGTTCGTGGTGACGGCGCCGCCGGCTCCCGAGCCGTTCCGGGAAGCGCGGGAACCGGTCGATCTCCCCGCCACGCCCGTGCCGCCCCCGCCGCCGGCGGACGCCGACGACGGCGCCATGGCGCGGATCAACTTCCGTCTCCCCGCCCACCTCAAGGCCCGTGCCGAGGCCGCCGCGGCGGCGGAGGGGCTGTCGGTCAACGCCTGGCTGGTACGGGCCGTCTCCGTCGCCCTCGACGGAGGGGGACGCACCAGCCCGCCGGGCCGTGGCAAGGAATCGAGCGGCCGGGGCTTCACCGGCTGGGTCCGCTAGAACCCCGTCCTCGAACCGCCGTCCACCGGACGACGGGGACCAGCGGTTCGAGGACACGCCCCTGTTCCACCGGCGGACCGCCGATCCGCCGACGTCATTCATCACCCGCCCCACCGGCGGGATCACCCACGCGAGCCAAGAGGACGGAACAGCCATGCCTTCTTTCGAGACCCCCGAACCGATCTCCGTAGCCCTCGAACTGGAGGTCGGTACCGTCCGCATCACCGCGGGCAAGCGCACCGACACGGTCGTGGAGGTACTGCCGCGCGACGGATCCGACAACAACGACGTACGCGCCGTGCAGCAGACCCAGGTCACCTGCTCGGGCGGCCGGCTCACGATCAGGACCCCCAAGAAGCGGAGTCCGTTCGGCAAGCCCGGCTCCATCGAGGTGAGTATCGAATTGCCCGCGGGGTCGGACCTCCGAGGGAGGTCGAGCATGGGCAACTTCCTCTGCGAGGGCGGCTTCGGGGAGGTCGTGCTCAAGACCTCGCTCGGCGACATCCAGGTCGACGAGGCGGTCGACGCCGACCTCAGGACCGACCACGGCGACATCCACCTGGCCCGCTCGACCGGGGACGCCGAAGTCGTCGGCGGGGGCCGGATCGAGATCGGCACGGTCGCCGGCACGGCGACCGTCAAGAACAGCAACGGCACCACCGAGGTCGGCGAGGTCACCGGCAGCCTGAAGACCAACGCGGCCAACGGCGACATCACCATCGGCGTGGCGCGCGGCACCGTCGACGCCAAGTCCGCCAACGGCCGGATCGAGATTGGCGTCGTCCACGCCGGGGTCGAGGCGGTGTGCTCCAACGGCGGCATCCGCGTCGGCGACGTCATCCGCGGCCGGACCGACCTGCGCACCTCCGTCGGCAACCTCGAAGTGGGCATCCACCGGGGCACCGCCGCCTGGCTCGACCTGAACACCAAGTACGGCATGGTGCGCAACCTGCTCGACTCCTCCGCGGGCCCCGCGGACTCCGACGAGACCGCCGAGGTGTACGCCCGGACCGCGACCGGCGACATCATCGTCCGCCGCGCCTGATCCCGCGCCCCCGACACCCCGTCAATCTGCCAACTCTCCACCTCCGAAGGGAAAGCGGCATGACCACCATCCAGGCATCCGCGCCGACCGCCGCGAGCGCGACGGCACGGGCGATCACCGCCACCGGACTGCGCAAGTCCTACGGCGACAAGCTCGTGCTCGATGGCATCGACCTGAACATCGCCGAAGGCACCGTCTTCGCCCTGCTCGGCCCCAACGGCGCCGGCAAGACCACCACGGTGGAGATCCTCTCCACACTCATCGGCGCCGACGCCGGCGAGGCCCGGGTCGCAGGTCACCACCTGGTCCGGGACGCCGACGCGGTCCGCTCCGTGATCGGCGTCACCGGCCAGTTCTCGGCCGTCGACAACCTGCTGACCGCCGAGGAGAACCTGCTCCTCATGGCGGACCTGCACCACCTCGACCGGCGCGAGGGCAAGCGACGGGCCGAGGACCTGCTGCGCCGCTTCGACCTGTCGGAGGTGGCCGGCAAGACCGCCGTCACCTTCTCCGGCGGCATGCGGCGCAAGCTGGACCTGGCGATGACCCTGGTCGGCGACCCCCGGGTCATCTTCCTCGACGAACCCACCACCGGACTCGACCCGCGCAGCCGGCGCACCATGTGGGAGATCATCCGCGGCCTCGTCGCCGATGACGGCGTGACCATCTTCCTGACCACCCAGTATCTCGAAGAGGCCGACCAACTCGCCGACCGGATAGCCGTGTTGGACCACGGCAGGCTGATCGCCGAGGGCACCGCCGACGAGCTGAAGCAGCGCATCCCCGGCGGCCACGTCCGGGTGCGGTTCGCCGACCCCCGGAGCCTGGACGACGCCGCGGGAATCTTCGGCATCGCCACGCGCGACGAGGAGTCCCTCACCCTCCAGATTCCCAGCGACGGCTCCATCACCAACCTGCGGGCCGTCCTCGACACCCTGGAGTCCACCGACGTCCGGGCCGAGTCGCTCACCGTCCACACCCCCGACCTCGACGACGTCTTCCTGACCCTCACCGGTCAGCCCCGCCCCGCCGCCACCGCCGCATCGCCCGAGGAGAACGTCTGATGGCCACCATGTCCTACGCCGCCCGGGACTCCAGGACGATGCTGCGGCGCAACCTCAAGAAGGCCCTGCGCTACCCGTCCTTGACGCTCACCGTCGTCATCATGCCCATCATGATGCTGCTGCTGTTCAACTACGTCTTCGGCAGGGCCCTGGGCACCGGCATCAGCGACCTGCCCACCGGCAGCGGCGAGTACATCGACTACATCGCCCCCGGCATCATCCTGATGGCCGCCACCTCCGGGGCCCTGACCACCGCGATCAGCATCTGCATCGACAAGACCGAGGGCATCGTCAACCGCTTCCGCACGATGCCGATCTCCCGGGCCTCGTTCCTGACCGGCCATGTCGTCGCCGGGGTGATCCAGACGATGACCAGCGTCGTGCTCGTCATCGGCGCCGCCCTCCTGATGGGGTTCCGCCCCGACGCCACCGTCGTCGAATGGGCCGCCGCCATCGGCCTGCTCACCCTGCTCACCCTGGCCCTCACCTGGATCTCCGCAGGCATCGGCCTGATCGCCAGGAACGCCGAGACCGCCAGCAACATCCCGATGCCGCTGACGTTCATGCCGTTCATCGGCAGCGCCATCGTGCCGCCGGAGTCCATGCCCACCGGCCTGCGCTGGTTCGCCGAGTACCAGCCCTTCACCCCGGTCATCGAGACCCTGCGCGGGCTGTGGCTCGGCACCGAAATCGGCTCCAGCGCGACCATCGGCCTCGCCTGGTGCGTGGGCCTCTCCCTGGTCGGCTACCTGTGGGCGCGCCACACCTTCAAGTCCGGCACCAAGCGGTAACCACCGCTTTCCCGGGGCCACTTCACCACCTCGCAGCCCCGTGCCCCTGCCCCGTACTCCGTACCTCGCTCACAGCACTCCGCCCACAGCCCTCCGCGTACCGTCCGACGAACCCAGGAGCCCCCATGCCGTACGACCCGACGGCCCCCGCCGCCATCAACGCCGGTACCACGACTGACGACACCGCGCAGGAGCCGCCCACGCTGCCCACCGACCGGCACACCGGCTGCCCCTTCGACCCGCCCGCCGAACTCACCGCGCTGAGCGACGAGCCCGTGCGCCGCATGCGCTACGCCGACGGGCACCTGGGCTGGCTGGTCACCGGACATGCCGTGGCCCGCGCGGTCCTCGCCGACCCGCGCTTCAGCTCACGCTACGAATTCATGCACATGCCGGTGCCGGTGGAGGGCATGCCGGGGGAGTTACCGCCGGCACCGGTCGGCGACATCATCGGCCTCGACGCCCCCGAGCACACCCGCTACCGGCGTCTGCTCACCGGCCGGTTCACCGTCCGCCGCATGCGTCGGCTCACCGAGCAGGCCGAGCGGTTCACCGCCGAATGCCTGGACGCGATGGAGCAGGCCGGACCCACGGCCGATCTGGTGGAGATGTTCGCGCAGCCCATGCCCGCGCTCATGATCTGCGAGCTGCTCGGCGTGCCGTACACCGACCGGGAGCGGTTCCGGGACCAGGTGGCGACGATCTTCGACCAGGCGGCCGACGCGGAGGCCAAGGGCAGGGCCTACACGGAACTCATCCAGTACCTGGACGAACTGGTCCTCGCCAAGCGCGCCGAGCCCACCGACGACCTGCTCAGCGAGCTGACCGCCTCCGACCTCACCGACGAGGAACTGGCCGGAATCGGCGGCATGCTGCTCGCCGCCGGGCTCGACACCACCGCGAACATGCTGGGCCTCGGCACCTTCGCCCTGCTGAGCAACCCCGACCAGCTGGCGGCCCTGCGCGCCGATCCCGAACTCGCCGGGCAGGCCGTGGAGGAGCTGCTGCGCCACCTCAGCGTGGCGGACCCGCTGGTGCGTTCGGCGCTGGAGGACGTCGAGGTGGAGGGTCGGCTGATCAGGGCGGGCGAGACGGTGACCGTCTCCGTGCAGGCCGGCAACCGCGATCCGCGCAAGTTCCCCGACCCCGACCGGCTCGACATCCACCGCCGGGCCACCGGGCACCTGGCCTTCGGCCACGGCATCCACCAGTGTCTGGGCCAGCAGCTGGCCCGCGTCGAGATGGCCGTCGCGTTCCCGGCGCTCCTCGCCCGCTTCCCGAGTCTGCGCCTCGCCGTGCCGCCGCGGGAGGTGCCGCTGCGGGAACGTGCCAACATCTACGGAGTGATCCGTCTGCCCGTCACCTGGGACGAGGAGTGACCCCATGAGCGATTCACGAGAACCACTGCGCCTCGACGTCGACCGAGACCGCTGCGTAGGCGCAGGCATGTGCGCCCTGACGGCCCCCGCGGTCTTCGACCAGGACGACGAGGAGGGCCTGGTGGTGCTGCTGCACCCGGTGCCGGACGACGGGGACCGGGCCGCCGCCCGGATGGCCGTCGGCCTCTGCCCCGCCGGGGCCATCACCCTCGACTCCCCGGAACCCACCGCCCCGTAGCGACCGCGGCACCGTCCGGACCGCCCGGATCGCGTGTCCCGTTCGACCTGCTCGGCCCGAGAACCCCCGCACCGCGTACCGGTGGGGGGGCTCTCGTGTTTCGTGGGTACGGGCCCGGTCGCCCGAGGAGCGGGCCGTGTCCTGGCCGCCGGTCAGTTCAACATGTCGGCGAACATGCCGGGCTCGTACGAACCCCCGGGGTTGTGCACGATCACGTTCATCCGGGTGGCCGCGTTGATCAGGGCGATCAGACAGACCAGCGTGCCGACCTGGTCGTCGTCGTAGTGCTTGCGCACCTCGGCCCAGGTCTCGTCGGACACACCGCGGTCACCGAGCCGGGTGCCCTCCTCGGCGAGTGCCAGGGCGGCCCGTTCGGCCTCGGTGAACACGGTGCTGTGGCGCCAGACGGCGACCAGGTTGAGCCGGAGCGCGGTCTCACCGGCGGCCGCGGCCTCCTTGGCGTGGGCATCCACGCACAAACCGCAGCCATTGATCTGACCGACCCTCAACTCCACCAGTTCCTGGGTGGACTTGGGCAACGAAGACTGCTCCAGGGGCAGGGCGGTGCTGTAGAACCGCTTGGCGATCTTCAAAGCGGTCGGGCTGGAGAACAGGTTGAAACGGGGTTCCATGGCTTCGTCCTCACTCGTGGTCTCGCGTGCTGTCGCACAGGACGCACACAAGACGCCGCCGCTCCGGCCCGTGTGACGGCATGCCGATGTGAGGTGTTCGACCGTCCGCAGGTGTCACAAGCCGGCGGGGGCCGGTGTCCCGCGCGCGTGCGCGTACGGGCCCGCCTGCGAGGGCGTTCCGGGTGTGAACGGGTACGGGCGGAGCCGGTTCCAGGCGTCCGTGCCCCGGAGTTCGGCGCGCCGCAGGACCGGGGCCGCCACGGCCGCCGGCAGGTTGCCGCCCGCGGCGGGTCCATGGAAGAACTCTCCGTCCCCGCCGGGTCTCCTGCGCCCGGGTCCGCCACGACCTGCTGCTTGCGCGCGCCCCCGCCACCCTTCCCGAATCCCTCCGCGCCGCCACCGGCACCGAGGACGCGGCTGTGGTCGAACTCCGTGACACCATCTGCGATTTCCTGCGGCTGCGGTTCACCGCCATGCACCCGAACCCTGCGCCGGCAGGGCGGGGAGCTGCACATCCACAAGATGATCAGCAGGCACCGGGTCGAGGCGTCCGGACGGGGGCTGCTGCTCCTGCCGTCCGTGTTCGCGCACAAGCCCGCGCCCTCCCGTCGGTCCGGACGAGCCGCCGGGCCTCGTCCGTCCCAGCCGGGGAGCGGCCACGCTGTGGGACGTGGAGTTGCCGGCCGCCGACCCGGCCGCCCTGGTGGCCCTGCTCGGTTCGCCCCGGGCGAGACTGCTCGGGCTCCTGGAGGCGTCGCTGCCCACGGTGGAAGTCGCCCGCCGGTTCGGGGTCACCCCGAGCGCCGTCTCCCCCCACCTGCGCGTCCTCCCCCCCCCCGGGGGCTGGTCACCCGGATCCGCGACGGACGGCATGTGCTGTACCGGAGGAGCGCGCTCGGTGCCCGGCTCAGGAGCACCGCGGCGGGGTCGGCCGGTCCGTGAGTGCCCGAGGCCCTCAAGCCCGAGGCCCTCAACAGGGCTCCTCCGCTTTTCTAGTCAAATTTGATTAGAGTGGGGGCATGAGCGAGAAGATGATTCCGATCCTGCCGTGCCGGGCCCTTGGGCCCGTCCTCGACTTCTATGCCGCCCTCGGCTTCGAGACGACCTTCCGGCAGCGGAGCCCCAACCCCTACGCGGTCGTGCAGCGTGGCGGCATTGAGCTCCACTTCTTCGGGATGAAGCTGTACGACCCGGCCGGTTCGTACAGCACGTGTCTCGTCGCGACCGAAGACGTCGACGAGCTGCACGAGGAGTTCCGGGCCGGCCTCAAGGCCGCGTACGGGAAGGTGCCGGTCCGGGGGCTGCCGCGCATCGGGGCGTTGAAGGACATGTCCTACGGCGTACGGCAGTTCCTCATGACCGACCCGGGCGGCAACTGCATCCGTGTGGTCCGGCGGACGAGCGAGGACCTGCGCCATCGGCCCGCGCCCGAGGGCACTTTCGCCCGGGCCCTGCACCATGCGTCCCTCCTCGCGGACTCGAAGGAGGACCTGGCGGGCGCCGCGCGGGTCATCGACCGCGCGCTGGGCGCCGAGGACGAGGAGCCGACGCGTGTGCAGCTCCTCCAACTGCTCGTGCTGCGCGCGGATGTCGCCGGGCGCCTCGGTGACGAGGAGGTGGCGGCGTCCGTGCTCGTCCGGGCCTCGGGGGTCCGCCTCGCTGCCGAGGAGCGGGACCGGGCCCGGGGCGCCCTCGCACGTCTGGAGGAACTGCGCGCCGCGGACCGGCCGTGAACCGGCCGCCTGTCGGAGCCCTTGAACCGGGGGCCGACCCCCTGGTGACCCGGTCCGCCCCGCACCCGCTGGGCTCGGCCCGACCCGTATTTCACCTGTGAAAACAAACCGTTGGGTTGCTTTCTCCTGCATGTCGATGGCTCGTGATCAGGCATATGCCCCGTTCAATCTCACCTTCTGGTGGTCATTCAGGTACCTCGGGTGAGGCTGTGGCCCGAAGTCGGAGCATCTCCATTGCAAAGAACCGTCCAACCGGTATATTTATGGACCGGGGAGGAGCCCGGTGTTCCGAAGGGGACAAGGCCCTCTTCTGCGTTTCCGTATGTGGTCCGTTGACGACCAGGAGCGTGGGGACGCTCCGGGCGGAAAGGGGGGAGGCCCAGATGGCAGGCCGGATGCACGCACAGGTGATGGTGGTCGGAGGAGGCCCGGTCGGCATGCTCGTCGCGGCCGAACTGGCCGCGCAGGGGGTCGACACCCTGGTTCTGGAGGCGGAGGCCGCCACCTCGGAACGGCCCAGGGCCACCACGCTGCACGCACGGGCGGTGCAGTGCCTGGCCAGGCGCGGTTACTTCTTCGCGCCGGAGCCGCGTCCCGCAGGTGGCGCGGCCGCCATGCCCTTCCACTTCGCGGGCATTCCGGGCCTGTCCATCACCGCCCCGGGGACGGAACCCGTGCCGATCCTGAAGGCCCCCCAGGCCGAACTGGAGCGGCTCTTCGAGAGCAGGGCGCGGGCCAACGGGGTCCGGGTGCTGCGCGAGCACCGGGTGACGGACATGACGCAGGACCGGGACGGCGTGCTGGTCACCGCGCAGGGCCCGCAGGGCTGCCGGTCGTTCGCCGTCGCGTACGTGGTGGGGGCGGACGGGGCCCGCAGCACGGTCCGCGAGATGGCGGGGATCGCCTCCGACGTCGGCCTGCCGACCATGTCCGCGCTGACGGGCCTGGTCCGTGTTCCGGACCCGCGGGCCCTCCCGGTGGGCTGGCACCGTACGCCCCGGGGCTGGCTCATCGCCAAGAAGGGCCCCGACGGGCGCACCCTGGTCCACACGCTCACCGAAGGGGACGCCTCGGACGACCGCCATCAGCCGCTCACCCTGGCCGAGTTGAGCGAGAAGGCGGCATGGGTCGCCGGGCGCGACATCGAGATGACCGACCCCCGCTGGCTCGGCCGGTTCAGCGACTACACCCGGCTGGCCAGGACCTACCGCGCAAGACGGTTCCTCCTGGCCGGGGACGCCGCGCACGTGCACTTCCCGATCGGCGGCCAGGGCCTGAGCACGGGGGTGCTGGACGCCCTCGACCTCAGCTGGAAACTCGGCCTCGTGGCACGGGGCGCCGCGGGCGACGGGCTGCTCGACACCTACGGTCCGGAACGCCGGCCCGCCGCCCGGCGGGTCATCGACAACACCCGGGCCCAGGTCGCGCTGATGCGCCCCGGCACCGAGGTCGACTCGCTGCGGGCGCTGCTCGCCGGACTCCTGGAGTCGGGTCGCGGCAATGACTTCCTGAGCGCGATGATCAGTGCCCAGGACACCGTCCTCCCGTCGAGCCCCCGCCGCCGCTACCGCTCGCTGCGGGAGGGCACCTTCCTCGACAACATCGAACTGACCACGGCCCAGGGCCCGTCGGACGTGATCGGGCTGTTGGGCAGGAGCGGCAGACCGCTTCTGCTGCTCCTCGGCGAGGGCGGCAGGCGCTGCGCGGACACGGCGCGCACCTGGGCCCGGTCCCTGCACGTGGTGCACTGCGCGCCGACGGCCTCCCTGCCGTACGACGCCCTGCTCGTACGCCCCGACGGGTACGTCGCCTGGGCCTCGGACGGCGGCGAACCACTGGCCGACACCCTGGTGTCGCTGTTCGGCACGGAGGCGGAGAAGAGGGCGGGGACGGACGCGGACGTGGCCGTGGCCCCCTGTCCGGAGGCGCTTTCCGCTCCGGCGCCGGTGCCCGCCGGAACCGGCCGCCGCTGACACCCGAGTCCCGCCGGGGCACCCCGGGAGACCCCGGCACCCCTCGCGTGATGTGCACCACTTCAGGAGCGCTTCGGATCGGGTGTGCACGATCATGACCGGAATGGACGCTCGTTTTCTTGGCATCACCGAGCTGACCGAGACCCCCTCCGTGGCGGTCGTGGTCGACGTCATGCGTGCTTACACCGTTGCCGCCTGGGCCTTTGCCCGGGGAGCGGAGAAGATCGTGCTCGCCGAGTCGCTGGACGAGGCCCTGGCGCTCAAGGCCCGGCACCCGGACTGGGTGGCGCTCAAGGACGGCCCGCCCGCGCCCGGCTTCGACGCCGTCAACTCGCCGGGTCTGCTGCGGTCCGTCGACCTCGGCGGGCGAACCGTCGTGCAGAAGACCACGGCGGGGACGGTCGGCGCCCTCGCGGTCAAGGAGGCGTCGCTGGTGCTGTGCGCCGGCTTCGTGGTGGCGGAGGCGACCGCCCGGCTCCTGCGGGCACGCGGGGGCGGCAGCGTCACGTACGTGGTCACCGGCGAGGACGGACGGGCCGACGAGGATCTGGCGTGCGCCCAGTACATCGCCCGGCGGGCCGCCGGGGCCGAGGCGGAGGCCGCCGGGTTCCTCCGCCGTGCCGCCGGATCGCGCGCCGCCACCGAACTCGCGGAGGGGGTGCGGCAGGGGGCCCATCCCGACGACGTCGCACTCTGTCTCGAACTCGACCGGTTCCCCTTCGCCATGGTGGCGGAACCCGAGGGCCCGCTCGTGGTTCTCCGCTCGTGCGCCGTGCCTCCGACGGCCGACGACGCCGTCTTCTGACCAACGGACGGACGGACAACGAGGACGACGGCGCTCCGCCGCACAGAACGACGGTGGACCCGACCGCGGAAACGGCGGTCGTACGGTTGCCGCGCGCCGGGCGGCAGGCACGGCGTCCGACCTGTGTCCGTACCATTGGCTCCCGATCCGAACGGCCCCGAACAGGCTCAAATGGGGCTGAACTATCCAGAATTGGCCTGATCGGGGCCTCGACCGCTCATGCTCGGAGAACTCGAATGACCTTGAATCCGGTGCCCGTGGACCGTGAACCGGCTGCCGGGGCCGTCCTTCTGACCGGCATCCCCGGAAGCGGGAAGTCGACGGTGGCCGCCGCACTGGCCGCCCGGCTCCGGATGTCGGCCCACATCGAGGTGGACGGGCTCCAGGAAATGATCGTCAGCGGTGGGCAGTGGCCCTCATTGGCCGCGAACGCGGAGGCCGACCGGCAGATATTCCTGCGGGCCCGGAACGCGTGCCTTCTGGCGGACAGCTTCGTGCGGGCCGGTTTCGTCCCGGTGCTCGACGACGTCGTGGTCCGCCGCTCCCACCTCGACTTCTACCGTACGACGCTGGCGACGGTGCCGTTCCACGTCGTCGTCCTGGCTCCCGGCCCGGCCGTCGCGTGGCAGCGCAACCGGACGCGGGAGAAGGTCCTGAGCACGGACTGGTCGCCGCTGGACGAGGCGATGCGCTCCGAGCTCGGACAGCAGGGAACCTGGATCGACAACGCCGCGCAGACGATCGACGAGACGGTCGATGCCATCCTGTCCGTGACCGCTCCGGCCTCCGGCTCCGAAGCCGGTCAGCCGCTGCGTTGATCACCTGGCGGCGTGCGTGGGGTCGTCGACCCGCACGGTGGGACCGCCCCCCCGTGCGCTCCCGCTGCTGAACTCCGTTGATCGGGCGGGCAGTTCCCCGGGGCCTTCGTGAGGAGAAGCCCCAGGGTCCGTCCGTCCCGAACTGCCGGTCAGGCCCCGACCGACCAGTTCCGACCGACCGGTTCTGATCGACCACTCCTGATTGACCGGTTCTGATCGACGGCCCAGGCCGACCACCCCTGACCGGTCGGTCCTATCCGACCGGGACGCCGACCTTCTCGTCGAGCGATTCGGTCAGCTCGGTGAAGACCGTCATGCCCCGGGCGTGGGAGAGGTCCACCGACGCGAGCACGGAGGCCAGCACCACATTGGGCAGCAGATGGCGGAGCAGGGAACAGACCCGGCTGTCCAGGTCCCGGTAGTTGCTGAGCGCCTGCGACATCGCCTGGACACCGGCGAAACTGCCGACCAGCACGTCCGAGGTCTCCTGGGGCACGATGTGGGGGAGGAGTTCCCCCTGGGCCCGCGCCTTCTCCAGGAGCCCCCGCATGACCTGGCCCCAGTTCAGGAAGGGGGCGCTGCGGTCGAGGTCCTGCGCCTGCTGGTCCAGGGACAGTCTGACACCGGCGCGGACCATGGGGTCCGTCTGCAATCGGTGGGCGTGCAGCATGATGACGTCCACGATCTCCTGGGTCTTGCAGGCCCGATCGGGAACGGCCAGTCGCTGGTCCTGCTCGCTGAGCACCCCCTGGGCCAGCTCTTCCTTGGACTGGAAGTGGAAGTACAGGGCCCCCTTCGTCACTCCCGCCTCGGCGAGTATCTCGGTGATCGTGGCCGCCTGGTAACCGTTCAGCTCGAACACCTTGGCCGCTGCAGACAGGATCGTCTGACGTGTACGGATGGCTCGATCCTGCTTCGCCACTCTCGCCTCCTTCACCTACGTGGTCGATGTATCTGATGTTCCGCCGTACCTCATGAAAAAAACCGGCTAGTTTGTATCTTACAGTGATCGGCGCCCACGGCGAATGGGGGAATGGCGTGATCGAGACGGACGACGGGGCCCACAGCGCCCGGAACCGAGGCATCGGGGCCCGCCTTTCGGGCCGCGCCGGAAGGCCGGGACGGGGAACGGGGGAGCGATGATTCTGGTGACGGGAGCGACCGGAACGGTCGGCGGGGAAGTGGTCCGTTCCTTCCCGGCGGGCACGCCACTGCGTCTCATGACCAGGAAACCCGCGCAGGTCAAGGAGGTTCGGCCCGGGGCGGAGGTCGTGGCCGGGGACTACGCCGATCCTGGCTCGCTGGCCCGGGTGCTGCGCGGGGTGCGCGGCGTCTTCCTCGTCACGAACAGGGTCGGCGGTGACGACGACGCCGTCTTTCTCCGGGCCGCGCGGACGGCGGGCGTGCGCCATGTGGTGAAACTCTCCGCGGCTGCGGTCGCCGACGAGCGGGCCGACGACCTGATCACGCGCTGGCAGCGCACCAACGAGGAGCTCCTGCGGGGGTCCGGGATGGACTGGACCCTGCTGCGGCCCCGCTCGTTCATGTCCAACTGCCTGTCATGGGCAGGGTCGATCCGCTCCGAACGGGTCGTACGGGCGCTGTACGGAACCTCGGTGAACGCGTGTGTCGACCCGCGCGACATCGCGGAGGTGGCGGTGCGGGCACTCACCGACGAGGGGCACCACGGCGCGGTCCACACCCTGACCGGGCCGGAGGCGATCAGCGCGGTGGAGCAGACGGACCGCCTCGCACGGGCGCTCGGGGTGCCGTTGCGCTTCGAGGAACTGGAGCCGGAGCAGGCGCGGGCCGCGCTGCTGCGCCGGTACCCGGAGGAACTGGCGGACGCGCTGCTCGACAGCGCGCGGCGGCAGCGCGACGGGGCCAAGGCGGCGGTGGACGGCGGGGTCGGCGAGGTGACGGGCCGGCCGGCCAGGTCGTTCGACGAGTGGGCCCGGGACCATCTGGCCGCCTTCGCCCCCGAGGCGTCCCCGTGAGGGCGAAGGCGGCCACGTGACCGGATCAGCCTTTGTGCGACAGGACCTTCACGGTGGAGGTGAACACCAGCTCCCCGTCCTGGTGGCCGGTCACCAGGACCGACTGTTCGCCGTCGGCCGCGTCGGGCAGGGGCTGCGCCTGGATCATGCAGGGCGTGTCCAGTTCGGCGTACCGGTGGAACTCGCTCGCGATGTCCAGGGGGAGGACCACGGAACCCCCGCAGATCGCTGCCGCCGCCTGCCGGGCGGCTTCGAGGAGCACCATGCCGGGGACGTGGTCGACAGGGTGGTCGAAGAGCACGTGATGCCGGGTGTCGGCCCTGAGCTGCCAGCGGTTCGTCTCGCCGACGGGGGAGAGCACCACGTCGATGGGTGACATGCGGCCGACGCTCTGGGGCGAGGCGGGGGCCGTGAGGGCGAGCCGGGGTGGGCCGTCGGGAGTGCCGCGGTTGCCGCGCAGCCTCCGGTACACCGCCGGGGTGGTGCAGGTGTAGGAGGCGCTCCCGGTCACGGCCGGCCGGCCGTCGCGGTGGACCACCGCCTCGTAGCGCAGTCCGGTCAGCGCGCCGCCGCGCTGCTTGACCTCGGTGCAGGTGATGTCGATGTCGAGCGAGGCGGGCGTGTCACCGATGAGCATCTGGTCCGGCTCGACCCTGTACTGGAGGTCCCACATCAGGAAGTGGTGGCCGAGGGGGACGCCGAACTCCGCGTGTGCGAGCAGCGAACCCACCTGACGGATCGTCTCCGCCGCCAGCAGCGGGTCGTGGTGGGCGCCGATGGGGCTGAAGAAGCTGTGGCCGCGGGGCCACTGGGCCGTCACCTTGAAGTGGGTGTCGTCCTCGCGCTTCCAGTCGGTGAGCATGACTTCGGCGACGGCCGCCCGGTGGACGAACTCCTTGGGAACGGTGGTCGTCAGCGACGGGAAGCGGAACAGCGGAGGTGCGATCGGCGCGGCCGACAGGCCGTCCCGTACAGGCGCCTCGTGCATGACCGGTCCGGCAGGCTGGATCGTTGTCGCAGTCATCTATCCCCCAAAACCACGGTGACGAGAACTCGTTGAGCCCCTCGCGGGACACCAAAGATACATACCACCCGGTTTAATTTCCAGCGTTCTGCCGCGTCTGCCGGAACCAAAACCGCAAGATCTATTTTCCCTCGAAGCACCCCTCCGCCCGTCTGTGGGCGCCCGCGTCGAGTGGATCTCGACCGGATTTCGACCCTGCTGCCGCACGGTGTTCTGACGGCTGAGGGGGTCTTCGTGAGTGGATTTCGCCGTGGGGCGACCGAGTCGGTGCGGGTGGAGCGAGGTAACCCAAATCAGGATGAACTGGATGCACTGACCAAAGCTTTGCTCTCCGTACTCACCAGAAACCGGGACAGAGTGCATGGGTGCGGAGCCGGTCCGGAGGGTCGGCCCGCCGCGTGGGGGCGGTGGGAGCGGGCGCCGTACCGGGCTCCGCGCAGCTGGCGATAGCTGTCACGTGCGGAGATGGTGTGAGGAGGGCTGCTCGCGCGCAGAAAACCGCGCAACTGGTTTGTTATTCTGGGGTCAGTGCCGGAAGACGATGTGGAGAGGGGCTGGGGCATGCCGGTGAGTACAGCTGTCGGTCCGGGCGAGCCGGCCGACACCCGCGGCCGGGTGGCCGAGCTGCTGGCGTTGCGCGAGCAGGCCCGTCGTGGACCGAGTGACCGGGCGACCGAGGCGCAGCATGCCAAG